>CAZXGR010000005.1:0-15692 GCA_964640245.1 uncultured bacterium
CCAGACCTGTAGTTCTTCGTGAGCGTTGGTTCTACTGAAAACGTCGTTTTAGCCTTATTCCAAAGTGATATATCGGCTGATCGGAACCTGTATATTGATTGCTTTGGGTCTCCGACAACTATAAAGTTTGTCGGGCTTGATGTAAGCTTCAGTTTTTTCATTATCTCCCATTGAATGGGATCGGTATCCTGAAACTCATCGACTATTACAAACCTATACTTTTGGCTAATCTCCTCTCTTGCATTATCGCACCTGTTCAAAAGCTCAAGCGTTCTCTCAAGTATCCCGCTGTAGTCAATCAGTTTTTTATCTTCCAAAGCTTTTAAGTAAAGGTTGAGGGATTCCTTCAAGACGGACATCAATCTCTTTGCAAGCAACTTTTCACGCTCAAGGGTATTCTTATCAAACTCTATGCTGCCTTTTTCATTGATTCTTTGGTACTTATCGATAATGTTTTTAACCATTTCATCAACGGACATACTCTCAATGGAAAGCCTTGTCCTGTTTTTTATAGCATACTTAACGTTATTGATAAGGCTCTTAAGCGAATCAACGTAATCAACCCCAATGATTCTAAGCAATTTCCTAAGCTCAGCAGGACTTAATGACTTAATGCTTTTAACTACTGCTTTTTCAAGGCATTCGTCAATCTCGGTATCTGTAGCAATCTCAAACTCAGGGTCGAAGAATTCGTACTTAAATCCAAATGTTTTAAGTATATCGAAGCAAAAGCTGTGTATCGTTCCTATGGATGCGGATGGAAGGTAGAGGAGGTGGTTTAGAAATCTATCTGATTCCCTGGCCTTTTCCTCGACCCTTTTCCCTACCTTTTGCCTAAGCTCACCAGCCGCAGCATCGGTAAAGGTTATCAGTGCAATGTTCTCCGGTGTAAGTTCCTCGTGCTCCTTAAGCAGCCTTACATATCTATTCACTATCTCCGTCGTCTTGCCCGTTCCGGCATTTGCCTCTATAAGACAATCATTCATCTCGTCAACCTGTACCTCATGTGGTTTTCAAATACATATGCAATTCTATCAAGTACCTTACCATCTATGGATTCACCAACCATCCTTGAGAAACTGTACTTTGCAAGCCTCTTGGACGTTTCGGATAGGGACTTAGACCATATTATAGACGATTCATCCCTGCACTTACTGCACAAAACACCGCCCTTATCAACTGAAAAGAAACTGATGTTTGGACTGTTGCAAGATATACATTTAGAAAGCCTTGGAAATACACCCTCCAAGAAGGCCATCTTGGTAATGAACATAACATAGGCAAGTTTAAAATCTGAACCTATATCCGAGTAGTAGCTTAAAAGCTCAAACAGCTTTTTATTAGGCGAAAGCGAAAATAGAAGCATTGCCTTTGAGATTTTAGATAGATAGACAAATTGTTTTAACCCCTTTGGCATATGGGGCTTCATAAGCTTAACATCGTGCAGTTTAATGCCGTTCTTTAGAAACTGCACATCAACATCCACAAGTGAAAAGTTATCGTACTTTAATGGAAATTCACCGTACCCTATTCTTAAAATTGAATGAATGAGCCCAAACCGTTCAGTATAAATGCTGATTTGCTTAAGGTTTGAAAGGTACCTTGACCTTAATACAAATGCCCTTGTCCTCAACACGCACCTATGCAATAGCCTTTAATATGTTGTTTTCTATCTGCTCAAGCTTTTCCTCATCTGTTACCTTCCTGTAATCCATATCCGTAACGTAAAAACTGTCTATAGCCCTGTTTCCCTCAGTTGCTATTATCGCCTCTTTGAGCCTTAAATCATTATCAAGCAGGGATTTCGTGATAACATATAAAATGCCGAGCCTATCAAAGGTTGATATTTCAATTATCGTATAGTTTTTTGAGGATGAGTTATCAAACTTTACCTTATTCTCCGGCTTTGGAAGATTTCGCCTTATACTCTTTGAGGTCAAATTTGATACCAGGTCAACATCAGAATTTCCATTGTAAAGGGATTTAAGCAATTTCTTAAATTCATCTGCCTTGTCATCCGAAACCGATTCACCTGAAACAGTTGAAACCTGTACGGTATAAACTACATAGTTATCAGCAATCCTGTTTACATTTGCCCCTTTTATGTTAAGGCCAATATAGGAAATTATGGCAGCAACCTTGTTAAATAGACCCCTTCGATGACTCGTAACAATCGTGAACTTCGTAAAGCCGATGTCCGGAAAGGCTTCATGGTAAAGTGAAAAACCTTCATCCTTGACTTCCCCAATCATCGAAAGGTGTTTTGCAATATCTTGGGTTGGATAGGATAAAATATAGTTTTTATTAACCTTATCTAAAAATTCATCTGCGGTTTCTGCTTTAAGTATCCCCTTGACTTGTGCTATCTTCCTCTCAAACCTCTCGGCTTCGATCTCAACAAGAGGTTTGCCCTTCCTAAGGAGATCCAATGTGAAGCTGTAAAGCCTCCACATAAGCGAACTTTTCCACCGGTCCCAAGCACCAGGCCCAACGGCATTGATATCTGCATAGGTTAGGATAAATAGCTTCTTTAACCTGTCCTCGGTCTCACACGTATCTCTAAACTTCGATATCAACCTCGTATCAGATATATCCCTTCTAAATGCAAGATGGGACATCAAAAGATGATTTCTTATCAACCATGAAATCTCATCTATCTCGTCATTGGAAAAGTTAAGCTTCTTAAGATACCGCCTTGCAATGGCAGCACCCACAACCTCATGCTTTCCATACTTGCCTTTTCCAATATCGTGAAGGAGGGCTGCTATAAAGAGAAGGTGTGGCTTTTCAATATCGTGGAGGATGTTGTAGAGCAGTGCCGTTTCTTTGGCAGGATTTTCACCAACTTCCCTCTCCCAAACCTTTTCGATTTCCCTAACGGTAAGTATTGAATGAACATCCGTTGTAAACTTATGGTAAACATCAAACTGAAAATGGCCCTTTAACCTCTCAAAATCAGGAATCAATGCGCCTAAGATATCACATTCATGCATCCTTTCAAGTGTATATGAAAGCCTCTTAGGATCCAATAGCATGGATTTAAATGCTGAAAGGATCCTTCTGTGTTGATAGTTCTTTTTATTGAGGCTTGCGGAAAGCTTGAAATTTGAAAACAGACTTCCGGATAGTTCCAAACCGTTTTGTTTTAGTATCTTAAAGCCTTTCATCACGTTTTCCGGAAGAAGAAGCTCCTTTTCCTTACCCTGCTTGGCATATAAAAAACCCTTATGTGTGTAAAAAAGCTCGCCTATGTCCTTATAGGATGTGAAAAAGGAAAAGATGCCGCCCTTTTTCTCCCTAATTACATCAAGAGACTTGCCTATAATGCCTTTACTTATTACTGCTATGTCCGTTGCAGAGCTAAAGTAGCTCTTCATGAACCTTTCAATGCCCAGCTTATCTGAGGAGAAGCTGAAGAATTCTGCCACTTTTGGCTGCATTTCAAAACTCAGTATATCCGATTTCCTGCCCGAGATGATGTGCATCTGGTTCCTTACCCTAAGCATAAAATCATAAGCGGACACTATATTTCTAAAGCTTTGCCAATCAAGGACACCTTTTGAGATAAGATCCCCGTAATCCTTTAGTCCAAAAACCATCTTTGAAACCCAAAAAGCTTCATGCATATCCCTTAAGCCACCCTTGCTTTCCTTGACATTTGGCTCTTGGAAGTAAACAGTGCTGTAAAAACGTCTATACCTATCCGTCCTTGAGGCAAGTATCTCATCTATTAAACTTTCCCTGCTTGAACTCGCAAGCCTTTTAAAACTTATATCAAGCTTTTTGTTTAGTTTTCTATCGCCCGATAGGAACCTTCTTTGGAGAAGGTTTGTGAATATCGTTACATCACTCTTGGAAAGCTCGATGGCCTCCGAAACTTCCCTTGGGGAAAATCCAACATCCAGGTTAAGGGAAAGCAAGAAGTAGTAGAACGATTCTATATCACTTTGGTGGTTCGGCTTGAGCTTTCCATCGTATATAAGGTTTATGTCAATATCCGAGAAAAAGTTAAGTTCACCTCTGCCGTATCCTCCAACTGCGTACATGGCTATAGGTATATCCCAACCGCCGAAGATTTCCTTGAAAACGGCAATCAGAAGTGTGTCGAGTGCATTCTTTAGCTTTTCTGCAACACTAAATCCAGTTTCCTGTTTTAGGTGAAGCTTCTTAACCTTTTCTCTTTCCAGGAAAAATCTTTCCTTTTGCCTTTTGAAGTCATTCAATTCTCAAGACCTGCCAGTGACCAGAGTCTTTTAAAGTTATTAAGGTAATGATGTGCCAACGATTTAGAGTAAATTATTAAGAGATTTTCATCATTTCTATATTCGGCACTTTTCGTCCAGTTAAAGCTTCCAGCTAAAACAACCTTTCCATCGATAATGGCATACTTATCATGCATGAGGCCGTCACCACTTCCCCTTTTATACCGGACAGGTATTCCATCAGCCTCAAGCATCGGACCTACGCACCTTCTTGACCTTGCCGTCCCCTTATCTATGATAACCTTTACGTCAACGCCCCTTTGCTTTGCCTTTGCTAAAGCTTCTGCAAGCGGCCTACTTGTAAAACAAAACATAGCTACATAGACGTAATTCTTAGCACTTTGAATCTCTCTAACCGCTGAACGTGTACATCCACCCCTTGGTGAAAAGTGGACTTCTATGGATGGAGGTTTTAATGGTGCATTAAGATTTTGATTGCATGAGGAGAATAAAACGGTAGCTATAACCAAAAGGTTATAGAAAATCCTCATTTACCTACCTTTACCTTTTGAACAACCGATGACCTTTCAACGTACTTTGAGCCAACAACGGAAAGGATTAGGGAATTTAGCATGAAAAGCGCACCTAAGATAGCTGTCGTCTTTGTTAAAACGGTACCGGTATCAGCCCCAAAAGCCGAGGATGCGTTACCTCCACCCATCAAGCCGCCTGATTCACCTTCCCCTGGCTGAATTAGAACTATTATCACTAATAATATGGCTAAAATGGCCTGCAATGTAAGGAAAAACGTAAACATAGATCCCCCTTAAGAAAGTTCAATTATCCTATAAAAACTATCAACATTTAAACTTGCCCCGCCAACAAGTACGCCATCTATATCATTCATCGATACAAGTTTCTCAACATTGTTTGGCTTAACGCTTCCACCGTAGATAAGCCTTATCGATTCAGCATCGCTATCGTAGATATCGACCAACACGCTTCTAATAAATTTATGAACCGATTCTGCAATTTCAGGCGTGGCCGTTTCTCCCGTTCCTATCGCCCACAACGGCTCATAGGCAACTACGATGTCTCCTTTTACATCCTTTAAATCAAGCCTCAACTGCCTTTCAATTATGTCAAATGTTCTACCGCTTTCCCTTTCATCGAGGCTTTCACCAATGCAAACTATGGGCATAAAACCATGCAAAACAGCTGACTTTACCTTTTTATTTATAAGTTCATCCGTTTCCTTAAATATGCGCCTTCTCTCCGAATGTCCAAGTATTACGTATGAACATCCAAGTTCCTTGAGCATCAATGGCGATATCTCACCGGTAAAGGCACCTTTTTCCTCGTAAAACATATTTTGTGCACCAAGCAATATGTTTGAACCCTCAAGCTCCTTGGATAAGGCATATAAAGCCGTAAATGGTGGGCAAATTAGGACATCCTTATCGTTAATGCTTGAAACTAAAGGTTTCAATGCCTTTACAAAGCTTACCGCCTCTTTAACGGTTTTATTCATCTTCCAGTTTGCAGCAACAAGCGTTTTTCTCATCTTAACCTCAAGAAGCTTTCTTCAATACTTGCCTTGGTTTTCCCGTTTTAACTGCATTCTTATCAATAACTACCTTACCAATATCCTTTCTATGTGGAATTTCAAACATAATATCCGTCATTACCTTTTCCATTATTGACCTTAGGCCTCTTGCACCTGTCTTTCTCCTTATTGCTTCCTCTGCTATTTCCTTCAAAGCACCATCCGTAAATTCAAGGTTCACACCATCAATCTCGAAAAGCTTCTTGTACTGTTTCGTAAGTGCATTCTTCGGTTCCTTTAATATCCTTACTAAATCAGTCTTACTTAGTTCATTGAGCGTAGCGATAATGGGAAGCCTACCTATCAGCTCTGGAATTAAGCCAAATCTTACAAGGTCCTCTGGCTCAACATGCTTCAAAACCTTTGACCTTTCCACCTTGTTTTTACTTACATCTGCGTTGAAGCCCATTCCGCCTTTTCCAATTCTCTTTGCAATTATACCCTCAAGCCCAACAAATGCACCACCACATATGAAAAGGATATTTGTAGTATTAATTGGTATGTACTGCTGTTGTGGATGCTTTCTTCCACCCTGTGGTGGAACGTTTGCTATGGTTCCTTCCAGTATCTTTAGAAGCGCCTGCTGAACACCTTCACCGGAAACATCCCTTGTGAGCGAAGCATTTTCACTTTTTCTACCTATTTTATCTATCTCATCTATGTAGATGATGCCCCTTTCAGCCTTCGATATATCGTAATCGGCAGCCTGAATAAGCCTTAAAAGAATGTTTTCAACATCTTCCCCAACGTATCCTGCTTCTGTAAGTGTTGTTGCATCGGCAATGGCAAATGGAACATCCAAAAGTTTTGCAAGTGATCTTGCTAAAAGCGTTTTTCCAGATCCCGTTGGTCCCATTAGTAGGATATTACTTTTCTCAAGTTCAACATCAGATTCGGATGGTAAGGAATAAATTCTCTTGTAATGATTGTAAACAGCAACCGATATAACCTTTTTGGCTTCCTCCTGCCCAACAACGTAGCTGTCAAGAAATTCCTTTATTTCCTTTGGAATGGGGAGCTTTTCTCTTTTGGATGGAAGATTTTCCTTTCTTGAATGTATAAGCTCATAGCATTCATCAATGCAGTAATTGCATATAGTCACACCATTTGGGCCAGTTATCAATGTATCAACCTGTGATTCGTCTCTTCCGCAAAACGAACATCTTCTTAACGGTTTTTTAACCTCGTACATAGTACCTCTGTAAGTAAAATGATAAAACTAAATATAGTTTATTTTTTGGCAGGCGGGAAGACCCTTTGTTATATAAAAAGGATAGGATAGATCAGTCCTTTTTGGTTCTTGTCCTCAAAAATACCTTTTTACTTTCATCTGCTTGTTTTTCGAGGGAATCCCAATCTGGCACTGTGTCTGAAATCCCAGGAGGAGCCACTTCTTCAACCTGTGTTAAGCATCCTGGCTTTGGACAAGCTCTTACACACTCTCCACAGTATACACATAGATATGGGTTGTAGTGAAACTCCTTTTTCCCTGTCTTTTCGTAGGTAAACCTTATGGCACCCGATGGGCAAACCATTTCGCACCTTGTACAAAATATACAGAGTTCCTCTTTACGAACAATAAGTCCCCTGTAATTTTTAGGAGGAGGGGAAGGTTGCTGAGGATATCTAACAGTTACTGGTTTTGAAAACAAGTTCTTTACAATTGAAAGAAGCATTTTGCCCAATTTAACCTCTCGTTAACCATATCTTATAATTTCTATGCACTTTAAAACCATCGTTATCTTGCCGTACATGATAAACACGGATCGAAACTTATTACAGTTGCTGGGGCATCTGCATAATCCATTCCAACAAAAAGATCCTTCATAACGGGTATATTTGCAAAGGTTGGAACCCTGATTCTTACCCTGTCAAGGACCAATTTTTTTGATCCCTTTACATAGTAAAAAAGTTCCCCTCTTGGGGCTTCCACCCTTACAAACGTTTCACCATTTGGTAATCCCCTAAAGGGAACTTTTAGGTTCCCTTTAGGTAAACCATCAAGGATATTTTCGCACATTTTAATTGAGTTAATAACTTCTAAGGCTCTTACAAGGTTTCTCTCATAAATAGAACCCCCTTCAAGAACAACTATCTTGAAACCAACCTCTTCAAATGGTAGATAATTAAAGTTTGCACGAACATCTATTGGCAAACCTGCAGCCCTTGCAGGAGGGCCAACAACATTCATCCTTTTAGCCATTTCCTTGGTAACAACTCCAATTCCTTTCCATCTTAGGTTAAGGGAAAAATCATTTTCATAAATGTCTCTAAGCCATGAAGCCTTTTCCTTCAGTAGCTTCAATTTTTCCCTTAGAAACTTTTCAACTTCTGGAGTTAGATCTCTATTAACCCCTCCAATACAAACATAGTCATGTTGAACTCTGTTCCCTGTAATAGATTCCAACATCTCCATGACAAGTTCTCTATAACGAAAGGTTTGCATAAATAGGTTTTCATAACCAGACACCTCTGCAGTATGACCCATTGCAAGAAGGTGAGAGTGAATTCTATCAATTTCACTAACAAGAGTCCGCAAATAAAGAGCTTTTTTTGAAACTTTTATATCCATCAATCTTTCGATAGCCGTAACATAACCAATGGCATGAAAAGTTGAACATAAACCACAAACTCTTGATACAACATAGCTAACCTGTGTATATTTAAATTTTGTCGAACAGGCTTTTTCAATTCCCCTGTGAACGTACCCAACATCGACATCTACATCAACAATTTTTTCGTTTTCTGTCTGAAAAATAAATCTTATAGGTTCTGGAAGCGCAACATGCTGACTTCCAAAAGGTACCGTTATCCTATTACCCATTCTACCCTCTCCTCAACGGTGCTTTTGGACTATCAGGACTAAGAAATAAACCCTTCTTGGCTCCTTCAACATTTAAATCAAATAGATCTGCCAACTCCCACTCGGATATCCAGGAAGATGGAATTAGACATGCAATACTTGGAATCTCGTCATCATAGGAAGCTTCTGAAGTTATTACCTTAAAAACCTCTTTCTCTCCGTACTTTGAAAAGAACCATTTTAGTTCTACTTTACCGCCAAGATCAGTTCCATTTACAGTTATAAAATGCCACTTTTCAAAATTGTAAAACTTTTCTATTGCCATTCTTACATCTTTTAGGGAAACTTTAATCTCTTCTATCCTCATGAAGTTCCTCCAAACACTTTTCAAGTAATTTTATCCTATCAACAGGGGAATCAACCTTTAAGCGGCACCTTTGGGAAACTTCGATTTCCTTGCCCTTCTTCTCAAGTATTTCAAGAGCTTTAATAAGACCATCAATGATGGATTCTGGTCTTGCAGCACATCCAGGAACGTAAACGTCAACAGGAATGATAGAATCAACTCCATTCTCAACATTGTACATGTGCCTGAAAACGCCACCTGTACATGCACAAGATCCAACCGCAACAACCACCTTCGGTTCAGGTATTTCAATGTATAGTCTAAGAAGTCTATCCTTTGCCCTTTTAGTAACAGGGCCAGTTACAAGCATAACATCTGATTGCTTTGGATTACCATTGTTCAGAATTCCGAAACGTTCAATATCATATTTTGGAGCAAGGCATGCCAGAATTTCAATATCACACCCATTACAACTTCCCGTGTTATAGTGAAGAACCCACGGAGATTTTTTCCTGAATTTCTTCAGCTCCATTTAACTCCTCCAAAGAGCAATGAGCATAAGATTTATAACGGAAAGAGGGATAAGAATGAACCAGTGAAAACTTACCATCTGCTTGAAATTTACCCTTGCAGTAACGTTATCAAGAACATTAAGGAATAAAAACGCAAATAGAACTAATAAAGTTCCAAGAATATAGTTAGAACCAGCAAAGAGAAAGATAAAGAAGAATGCATAAACGTATTCTATCCACTTAGCTATGTAAACGGCAGCATAAAACTTTCCAGAATATTCGATTTCCGGTCCTCCAATTATTTCCTGATGGGCTTCAGCAATATCAAACGGAGATTTTTTCAGAATTGCTGGAAGCGAAAAGAGAAAGGCAACAAAAATCAGTGGAAGATGCAGAAGAGGGATTTGCTGAGATTTTAGAATTTCAGATGTTTGGAAAGATCCAGTTATAAGATACATCCCGGCAGCAACAAGAATGCATAAAGGTTCATAGGCAACCATGTGAAGAAGTTCCCTCATAGCTCCGATAACAGAATATGGAGAACAAACACTAAATCCCCCAATAACAAGGAATGCAAGAGAAAGAACATGAAAAGATATTGCGATTAGCAAATCCCCTTTAGATAAGAGGACAAACAGTGAAAATAACATCCCAATAAGGTACATAATTCCCATAAAAGCATGAAATGAGTGGATTATAACGGTTTTTTTATCCATGAGTTTGAAAAAATCATAGAAAGGTTGAAGAATTGGAGGGCCAATTCTCCCCTGCATTCTTGCACTAATGATTCTTTCCAAACCACATAAAAAACCACCAACAATAGGAGCCAGAAGTGTAAGTAAAAATGCTAAGCCGTACCTCATATAAGCCCACCTCCAATGATGAGGGTAAGTATAAAGAGGGCAATTGACGCTGTTTCGATAAATGGCTCTAACTTTGAAACACAAAAAAAGTTATATGTCCCAATTGTCATATTAGGATTTCCGCTACAGTAACTAACGTTTTCGCCACAATTATATTCATAAACTCTATCGGTTTTGGTAAAGTGAACAAAGTAAGCTATAATAGGGACTACGAGAAGAAGAATTAAGGCTCCAACTGCTTGCCAGCCGTAGAACTTTGACATAGGCGTTACAAGAGTTAATCCAAGTGCTTCAATGTTCGCAGGAGATCCAGTTATATCAGCTACAATCTGATTTATAAAACCATTTGAAAGTTTCGCAATGAAAATAGAACCGATAATTGTCAATATGGCCAGCGGTACAGTTGAAAAGAGATAGACAAATGGAATTTTTTCAGGCTTAAATCTTGAAAATTCTTTCCTTTTTCTAATTATGACACCTGTTACCTTGAAGTATAAGAGTGCAAGTATTGCTCCTCCGACCGACACAAAGATGATTGAACCAACATAAGCACCATGTGACAGAAATTTGGAAGCTTCTTCAATGGTAATCCACTTTGCAACAAATATTCCATATGGAATAAGTGTCATAGCCATAAAACCAAAAGATACAAGAGAAACAGTTATGGGGGCTTTTTCTACAAGTTGTTTCATATCCTCAATATACTTAGCATTAAAAAGCTTTTCTATAATACCTGCTTCCATAAATAGAAAGCCCTTAATAACTGAGTGGAAGAGGATAAGAAGTAGGGAAGCGAGAACAGCCATTTTACTACCCATGCTTGCCGTAAGCATCATAAGTCCAAGAAGAGAAATAGTTGAGTAAGCAAGGATTTTCTTGATATTATTTTGAGACAAAGCTAGTAAACCAGCAAAAACAAAGACAAAACCAGTATCAATTATGAGAAGTTTTGCAAGAAGGGTACCTTTTATAACTGGTGATATTCTGAGAATAATATAAGGAGCTATTTTTACCATGGTAGCTGAGTGAAGAATTGCACTAACAGGGGTTGGAGCTACCATGGCCCCAAGAAGCCATCTATGGAAAGGCATCTGGGCACCTTTAACAAGTGCGGAAATAGCAAGAAACCCGAGAGGAACCATGACAATTCCTTGTTTTCCAGTAAGGGATAGAAACTGAGTGAAGTACGTAAATCCATAATACTTAATACCAAAAAGAATCCCAAGAAGAATTGCCAGTCCTCCTACCTGGTTCATCCAAAGCGCTCTTAGAGCATTTGAGATACTTGCCTCATCCCACCTAAACCTGATAAGTACATAAGAGGCAAGCGTCGTAGTTTCATAGAGAGCAAAAAACCACTCAAGATTATTAACAGAAACAGCAAAGTTCATAACTCCTAAGAACCAAAGAAGAAGGGCAACAAACCGGTTTTCCCTATCAATATTTTCCTGTTCCATGTACTTCGTAGCATATATGCAAATAAGGCTACCAACGATAGCAACGATGGCGTACATAAAAACTGTAAGTTTATCAACATATATATTCGGAACCGAACTTTCAGGCATTACCATTAGAACCCATGTAAGAAAAAAGAACTGAAAAATCGAAATGACTGAAACGAGAAAACTTTTGAATTTAATACCTTGAAATAGAAAATAGATAAGCAATAAATAGTCGTAGATAACAAAAGCTACACTGAGCCATTGGGGAGTATGAATTTCCAACGGTAGAGGGGATTTCCAAACCAAATAGGTAAGATACGAGAGCGTTGGTAGAGAGACAAAAGCAAAAAACTGCCTTAATCTATAAAATCTGGATGGAGTTAAAAACGTTAAAAGCCCGAGTGCCCATGGAACAATGAAAAGAGAATAAACCACCTTTTCCATTCATATCCTCCTGAAACAGAAAGAGAATGTAAAATATTTGTAAAATTATATAAGCTTAACCTATTATCTTCAAGGACCTGATTAAAAACTATCCGTTCCAATATGGATTTCTGCCTATTGAGCATGAGTGAGTTATAATCAAACAGGTAGATCAAAAGATTTAGAGGTATCCACTCTATGATGATAAAGAGATTATTAACTCTCGCGGTTCTGCTTACACTCTTTGGGTGCGGTCATAAAACTGTAGTATGGTTGCCGTATCATCCCAAGAAATGCAAGTATACGTATACGGTAGATGGGAGAACTTACTGTGTATCTAAAAAGGGCTACGGCTATGTTAGATATGGAATAGCATCGTGGTATGGCCCTGGATTTCAGGGTAGGAGAACGGCAAGTGGTGAAATATACAACATGTATAAGCTTACCGCAGCCCATAAAACACTTCCATTAGGAACGTACGTGAAGGTAGTCAACCTTAAAAATGGGAGATCGGTTATCGTAAAGGTAAACGATAGGGGACCATTTATTCCTGGAAGAATCATTGACCTTTCCTATGAAGCGGCAAAGAGAATAGGTATGCTTAAAAACGGAACGACAAGGGTAAAGTTAACAGCGCTTGGCAACATTAAAAATATTGAAACGGGCAATTTCTACGTTCAAGTCGGTGCCTTTAAATACAAGTTAAATGCATATAGGTTTATGTATAAGGTAAAACTAACAACACATAAGAACACAAGAGTTATGCGGTTCTCTGACGGTTTATATAGAGTATTTGTCGGCGGTGCAAGAAGTTATAGTGAAGCGGAAGGCCTAAAAAAGAGGTTGAGGAAGATGAAGCTCTATGGATCGTTTATAGTGAGGCTTTAAACTTCCTTCAAGATATCCTTTGTATCCATTGCAGTAGCCTTTACAGCGGGATAAACGCCTGATAGTATTCCTATGACTACGGAAAGTAGTATAGAGATTAGAATACCTGTATAGGGAATATAGAAACTCCATTTTGCCACTAAACATACGACAAGCGATAAAACCTCTGCAAGCGTAATACCAATAAACGCCCCAAACATCGAGATGGATGCAGATTCTATCAAGAATTGGCTAAAGATATTTCGCCTTGTAGCCCCAAAACTTCTCCTTATGCCTATCTCGATAAGCCTTTCATATATGGAAAGCATCATCAGCGCAAATATGCCAAGTGCTCCAACTGAAAACGCGACTGCGGATACGGTTATACTTAACTTTGAGAATATCGCAAGTGCCTCTTTCTTGGTGTTAACAACATCCTCGTACCTACTAACCGAAAAATCCCTTTTGCCGTGAAGCTTTAAAAGCAGTGAATTTACTTCTTTAATGGCCTTTTTTACGTTTATGGGAAGAATGTATATCCCATCTATATAATCAACATTGGATATCCTTTTAACAGCAGAGGAGATAGGAATGTAGATCATCTCATCCAAATTCTCACCGCTTACATCCGTTCCCATCTTATCTACAACACCAACAATCCTGTACGGTGCATCGTAGAGATAGATGGTTTTTCCAACGGGGCACGAAGAATTGAAGAGATCTTCCGCAACATCAGAACCTATAACAGCAACCTCTGAAATATTATCAACATCCTTCTTCTGTATAAATCTTCCGCACCTCATATCTATACCTGCGATCTTCCAATACAATGGAGAAACGCCATAAACGGTAGCAGGTTCAAATATACCGTTTGCGTGAACCGAAGGTGTAACCTTTTTAAACGGAGAAACAAGGGAAACCATTGGACATTTGGATTTTATACTCTTGGCATCCTTCAATGTAAGCGTGGTATAAAAACTTATCTGCATTGTTCTTCCACCGAAGTTCTTAACATCACCGGGAAGAACAACAACAGCTTTATCCCCCATTTTCCCTAAAGCTTTTAGAAGTTCTACCTTCATTGCACCGGTAATACTCATCATGAAGACCAACGAAAATACACCTAAGGCTATGCCTATTAGTGATAAGCTGGTCCTTTTCTTGTTATGCAAAAAGTAGGAAAACCTCGATTTAAACATCTATGCCTTCGACCTTAAGGATCTCACAGGCTCAAGCATTGCAGCCTTTTTAGCAGGTGAATATGCAGCTATTACCCCAACGGCTATAGAAAAAATCCCAGATATTAAAAAACTTTCCTTAGGGTAAACTGTAGGTATTCCAAGCATCGGAAGGATTACACGCGCAAAACCAAATCCCATAAAGGTTCCAATAATAGCCCCTAAAAGGGAAATTATCAGGCTCTCCATTATTATCATGGAAAGCACATCATGTCTTGCAGCACCTAACGCCCTTCTAAGTCCTATCTCCCACTTCCTCGTATAGACATTTATGTAGAAGATGGAGGAAAGTACAAAGCCCCCAACTATCAGAGCAGTTATAGAGGCTAAGGAAAGAAATGCGGCAAGTGAGGTATTCATCATGGATAAAAATTTTCTAACCATAATTGGCGTAATCACCGTAAAATCATCCGAGGAATGTCTTCGTAAAAGAAGCTTCTTGACATCCGATACCTTCTGAACATAATGATTTTGACTTATTACTCTAAACCTGATTACCGATATCTTGCCAAGTGTAGGCTCTACAACCTTATCGAAAACAGGGTATGGAATGAAAATCCTATCATCAAGGTTATGGCCATTTGGTGTCTTACCTCTCCTTTGATATACACCAACCACTTTAAAGGCAGATTTCCCAATAAATATGGTTTTCCCAATTGGGCTTTCATTTGGAAATAGGAAATCGCTTACCGTATGGCCGACTACGGCAACCTTTGAAAGGTTGAGAAAATCAGATTCTATGAAACCCCTTCCTTCATCGATCTTGTACGTCCACGACGAAAGCCAATTTCTTCCAACCCCAAAGGCAATCGTCATCTTTGAGGTCTTAAGGTTTGCGACTTGCACCTTCTTAATCGTTCCATAGGTTAGATCAAATATACCTCCAAGCTTAGATATGTCCCTAACATCGCTCAAAGATAGATTCGATATCCCCATTCTCGGGCCATGTTTAATGGAGCCGGAGACAACAAGCACAAAGTCAGATCCTAACTTTGATATTATCTTGTTTGCCCTTAGCGAACTCCCCCTTACTGCTGAAACGATAAGGACAACTGATGAAATGCCCATGGATATACCGAGCACCGCAAGAAAAGTCCTAAACTTATTGAAGCTTAAAGATCTAAATAGGTCAACCAAGACCAACTTACTGAAGTATCTTTCCATCCTTGATCCTTATGATCCTATTTGAATAGGATGCTATTTTGGGGTCGTGCGTCACGACTATTATGGTTTTACCTTGCCTATTTAAATCCTTGAGAATATCCATGACAGCTTTTCCAGACTTTTCATCAAGTTGACCGGTAGGCTCATCGGCAAGTATGATATCGGGTGAGTTCATGAGCGCCCTTGCAATTGCCACTCTCTGCTTTTGGCCACCTGAAAGCTGGTC
>CAZXGR010000005.1:15792-24045 GCA_964640245.1 uncultured bacterium
TCATGAGCGCCCTTGCAATTGCCACTCTCTGCTTTTGGCCACCTGAAAGCTGGTCGGGCCTGAAGTTTAATCTTTCGGACATACCAAGCCTTTGTATATGTTCCTTGGCAAGAGTAACTGGGGACATTTTAGAGAAAACCGTTTTGTATCTTTCCCTATCGAGGTACTCCACTGGTAGAAGAACGTTTTCCAAAACGCTAAGATAGGGTATGAGAAAGAACGATTGAAATACAAAACCTATATATTCTCCACGTAACTTAGAAAGTTCTTCATCATTCAAATCGGATACATTTTTACCATTTAGGAGGTACCTACCGTTGCTTGGCCTGTCTAATAGACCAAGTATGTACATCAACGTTGTCTTTCCAGAACCTGAAGGCCCCATTACGGAAACAAACTCGCCATTTTCAACCTTCAGGTTAACGTGCTTTAAAACATCTGTCCTTAGATTTCCCTGAAGGTAGAATTTGCCTACATCTAAAAGCTCAATTAAGGCCAATTACCCTCCAGCTTTAAGCCTTTCGGCTATCTTGTCGCCTTTCCTAAGGCCAGACTTTATCTCTGTAAGGTTTTCGTCTGACCAGCCAACCTTAACGGGAACCACCTTGAACTTCTTGGACCTTTTGCCTACAACCTTATAGACGACGTACCTTCCATTCTCCCACTTAACAGCATCGTTGGGTACAACTAAAACATTTTTTCTAACACCTGATATTAAGGTATTGTGAGTGGTCATGCCCGGCTTAAGCATTGCAACATTCTTAATATCCCTGACAACCACTATGTAGTAGACAACGTTGTTCATGATCTGCGGTTCTGGGTATATCTCCTCAACCCTTCCAGTAAAGGTTCTGTTTCTGTAAGCATCAACTGTAAATACCGCTTTCATACCCTTTTTAACCTTTCCGATTTCCGTTTCATCAACGTATATCCAATCCTCAAGTCTGTTTGGGTCAAGTATCGTTACGAACTCCGGTGCGTTTAGCCCAGCTACAACGGTTTCACCCTTTTGGGTTGAAACATAAGATACAACTCCGGTTTGTGGTGCATATATGTAGGAATACGAATAATTTGTTTTTGCTTTTTCAAAATTTGCTCTGGCCGTCTGTAGATCACATTCATAGTCATCCTTTAACTTCGATAGTTTTTTCCTCTGTATATTGATATCAAGTTCTGCCCTTTTAAGATCCTGTCTCGCTGCAGACAGCGAAGCCTTAGCGGATTTAAGTTCAACTCTCGACATCTTCAGCTTTTCCCTTGTTGTATATCCAGATTTGAAAAGCGAAACCTGTCTATTAAACTCCCACAGCTTTAGGTTATAATTTTCCCTTGCTGCTTTAAGCTTTGAAAGGCATGCCTTATAGGATGCAACTGCCGATTTTAAGCTAAGTTCTTGCTGTGATATCATAGACGGATAAGTTAACTTGACCTTTTCAAGCTCGGTTTTTGCCTTCCTTAAATCATCCTTCAAGGCCCTGTTATCTATTACGGCTATCAGATCACCCTTTTTAACGTGATCCCCTATCCTTACGTTTTCCTTCATGACGGTACCAGATATCCTTGCACCTACCTTTACCTCTGCGCCAACCTGCGGCTTTACTATACCTGTGGCATCAATGATATTCTTTACACTTCCCACCTTTACCTGAACAATCGATGCAGCCATCAAGTGAGACTGCTTTTCCTTCCTTGCAATGTAAAATCCCAAAATGACGAGGGACAACGCAACCAAAACCAAAAGCAACTTTTTCATTTATCCTCCAGCAAAAGCCTGCCGCTGGCCTTTAAAACGCCATAGTATCTTAGGTTATACGCGTAAAGCTTGTTTGTAAAATCTTCCATTGCTTTACACAGATTGTCAAAACTCTGCAGAAGTGATGTAATATCACATACGCCAAGCTTATACTCGTTAAACGTTCGTTTGTATGCCCTATTGGAGTAGCTAAGAAATGAACTTGAAAATCTCAATTCCTGCTGGGAAGCATTGAAGGAACTTATAGCGTTCAAAACCTCGGTTTTTACCCCATTCTTGACCTTTCTAAGCCTTAGAACCTCCTCATTTAGGCTTTCATCTTGCGAAAGTACGCGGTAATGTGTAACTCCGCTGTCAAATACGGGAAAGTTTAGAGAGGCAGAAATATTGTAGTTATTGTTGTTGATAGGAAAATGCGATGACTGTTTATAGTAGGAAGCCGAAACCGTTAAGGATGGTCTAAGATTAGATTTCTCCTGTTGGATATCGGCCTTCGCCGACTTTACGAGAAAGTTTTCTACCCTTACCTCTGGTCTAAGTTTCAAGGCTTCGTTAACGAGCTTCCCTTCATTAGTAATTCTTAAATCCTTACGAAGTTTGATGTCTATCGTTTCGTTTTTACTCAAGGAAAAATTTAACAGTTCATTGAGATTATTAAAGTTTACGTTATAATTTTTCCTTGCTTCCTCAAGGTTTGCCTTTGCTTCCTCAAGGTTTGCCTTTGCCTTAAGAACATCCGTGACAAGCACAAGGCCCTTTTTGTACTTTTCGCTGGATACATCTAAAATGGTTTTTGCATCATCCATCTCTTTTTCCCTATAACTTATCAGCTTTTTATCGGCTTTTAGCTCTAAGAAAAGCGAAATAGCTTTGTAGTATTGAGTTAGCCTTTCTTGATCAAATTTTCCATATTGGCTAAGGTTTAAGAAACTCTGTGATTTAAGTTTATTTTGCCTCTGTAGGTTGAATAGGTTATCCGAAACTGATATTCCGTACCTGTAGTCTTGATTCCATGACTTTTTGGAAAAAGCACCATATGATGGGTAATATTCTTCGGCTTGACCCGTAAGAGATATAGATGGGAAAAATGAACTAATTATAGACTTTTTAAGATAAATCCCTTGCTTTACCTGATGTCGTTTTATGGCAATGTCAAGATTATGATTATCAACTAATCTAAGCAAACCCTTTAAGGTTAAGGCATTTGCATTTGACATCAGTAAAATCAACATAAGTAAAACGAGCCTCATAGCTCTCCTTGAATTATGATTCACAATTCTACAATTCCCGTTGAATATTGTCAACATCAAAATAAAAATTTTATGTATGGCTTTGCTTCAGGAGGGTAAAAAACATTAAGGTTTTTGTCAACAGTAACTATTGCACAATCCAGCGAACCCTTTAAACCAAACCATATTCTCTTAGATGCGTAGTAGTTCCCGGGTCTAAAATCCTTAACGGTATCCGATAAAAGGAAGAGTACAAAAATGGAAAGGTAATGTTCAAAATCAGGCTTAATTAAATCACCCGCGGTTTTACATAACCATTGCATCCAATCATCTAAACTGTCATTGCTCTTCTCTGTAAACATATAGTGAAAATCTGTTCTTATACTATAATCCCTCATAAAAAGGGTTTCATGCTCCAATGTGTGCGAAAATGACATATAGAATGGTATTTTTATTCCATTTAAATCACAGTTTGAGCTTATATTTGCAATTCTAAGCCTTTCTTTAGCCTTTTCAACTAAACTATTTAGTAAATAATATGACATGTTCATCCTTTTTGGCCTTCAAAAACATCTCCCTTGCTAACTTTTGATAGTAAAATTTCCTATTAGTATTAAAAGCCAAAAGTTTTTCCTTTAATAACATATCCTTATTTTCCCAATACCGTTCTTTCGTCTGAAGTTGGCTATAGGTTAGCTTTAGATCCCTAAGCGTTAAAAGTGAATTACTCCCTGCAAAGTAGGAATACAGAAACCATGGCAGAAATAATAACCATGCGACCAAAAGATACCTTAACTTAAGATTATACCTCTTCGTCAACCAATCCCCTTGATATGAGCTCCTCGTTATAGTATTTCCTGTAAAGCGCAAACCACTCAGGCGTTCCCTCGTAAATCGGTTGGGAGTGGGAAGCTATCTTTTCCTTAACCTTTTGATTTATATCCTTCTTTAACATTTCTACCTCTTCAAATGATTTCACTATAGCCATTTTTACAACTCCAACTTCCTGTGTATAATCAAGTTCAGAATCCGAAAGTATAAGCTTAACGATCTTTCCAGATAGATAGTTTGCCTTCCCCTTATCAAAGATACTGTTAGCTGACGGAATACCCTTTTCCTTTGCCAATTTTTCCTTTATAAGCTTCCTTGCCTTATGAAAGGAAACCCCTCGGTAAAAAACCTCATCGGAATTTTCCTTAAGTATCCTCTCAGCTTCCTCATCTAATTCCTTTCCCACTTGATAATCCTTGTAAAGGACATCGTAAATGGCTTTCTCGAATGCCTCCTTGTTATCCGTTACGACATAACCTTTATCCAAAAGGTTTGAAGCTATGGCTTTTGTAAGAAAAACCAAAAACCTGTTTTTCATTGTGCCTCCTTTATTCTTTTCTCTATTTCGTTTACCTTTAAAGCAGCGGTTCTGCCTTCCTTTGAGTTTCCCTTAATGTTAACAACCTCTTTGTATAAGCTCAAGGCTTGCCCAAGCTTACCTTCATTCTCTAAAAGCTGTGCAGCCCTATAGAGGGCCGTTACAGACCAAGGTTCAACATTTTGATAGTTATAGTAAACCTTCAGGTAATTAAGGAGGGCATCATCGCGATCACCGGCCTTCTCAAATGATGAGGCCAGCCAAAAGGTCGATTCAGCTCTTTGCTCGTCGTTTTTAGCCTTCTTGGTTGAAGCCTCAAATAGCTTTTTGGCATCCTTAAACCTACCATTATCGTTCAGCAAAAGCCCAAGTGTAACGAGGTTATCGTAACTTATGGTATTCATATTGCCATTGAGAATCATGTCTGTTAAAGCCAGCGCCTTACTGGTTTTTCCGGTAAGCTTATAATATGAGGCAAGCTTTGCTAAAAACCTTGTTTCATAAGCCTTTGGAATTGATTTAAAGTCCTTAACCTTTTCAGCATAACTATAGGCATCTACATCATTACCCATCTTGCTGTAAACCTCAAAGAGTAGGAAATTCCTAATATCCCCCTCGGGAAGGTAGGATAGGTCCTCTAAGGCCCTTTTGAAGTTACCCTCATGGATATCGATATTAACCATCCTAAAGACGATATCGCTTTTTAAGGTACTCGATGATCTTTTTAAACAGAGTTTAAGTAAACCGTAAGCCTTCAGATAATCCTTTCTATCCATGTAATCCTGAGCTTTTGATATGAGGGTTGATATGGGAAGTATGCTATTTTCGGGATCGTTAGCTATAAACTCTGGATTATTCAAGAAAACAACATCTATCCTGTGTACCTTAAATGCAATATATTCTGCCATTTGGCTTGAAAAATTTCTTATATTTTCGTCGTTTGAAATTTCCGAAAGCTGCTCAAAGAATCTAAGGGAAAGTAGAGGTTTTTTATCCTCATAAAAATTTGCAAGGTAATAAATTGATGCTAATTTACATGTGCCTGATTCAAATGGCAAAAGCTTCTCAACTCTCCTTGGTTTCTTAGAAGAAATGGCAAGCATAAGTCTTAAGGTATTTGGAAGTGATTCATTGACATCTGATACATCAACATTTTTGTTTAAAAGATTGCTTAGGTAAACTAACCTTCCTGCATTAACATCCGAAAGGACATTATTATGTTTTACATCGGTAAGTGCAAGCCTAAAGCTGTCACCATACCTCTTGAGTTTAAATAGATCGTAGATCATAAAGTTAAGATCCTCTCCATTCTTACGCTTAATTCCATTAAAGGCAACTAAGCTCCTGTTGTACTTTCCCATATAAAAGTTGGATAACCCAAGAAGTCTATAGACATTGTCGTTCTTCATCCCAAGCGATACCGCATAATTCAATAACTTTGATGCTAATAGGTAATTACCGTTATATATGTATATTCTTGACAAGGGTACCAAGGACTGCCTACAGTAAGGTGTATTACTGTAATCGCTTGACAAATTTTGATACAGAACGGTTGCAGGCTGTTCGTTAATTGAGGTCAACTTTCCAAGCAGGTAAAGTGTCCTTGGAACAAGTGGGCTTTTGGAATCGGTTGTCATTGCCTTTTCTAAAACCTTAACGGCCATATTATAGTTTCCAGTCTCATAGTATAGAAAGCCTAAATCATGCTTATCAACAAGGATAGGCTCCTTTAGCATATCGTTGTTAAACGAAAAGAGCAGGGATTTGATGTAGAGTTTTGGATAGAACTTTTTAAGACCTTCAAAGTTAAATTTTCCCTTAAAAAAGTTAAGCAAGGCATCCAAAGATCTTAGGGGCTTAGGTTTGGACACTTTCATATTGAGAACTTTTACAACATCGTTTATTCTATTAAGTTTATAGTAGCACCATGCTTTAAGGTACTTCACGTTCTTCAGATCATTTGAAGCCTTTAAGGCACTTTTATAATCCCCGTTAAGGTAAAGCGCCCTTGCAAGCGTTAACCTATTTGCATCAGAGGGATTATTCTTAAAAAGCTTCTTGGCTTCAAGAACAGCTTTGGCATATTCGCCCTTCCTTTCGAGGTAGTTCACGTACTGATTCCTTAGGAATGGCGATGTAAACCAGCTTCCATAGATATCGAATATCCTATCGATGATAGCGTAGTTTTCACCCTTTGAGAGCCTTCTTATGGAACTTTCCAAAAACCCGCTTTCCTTTAAAGCGCCCTTAACATCTAAATTCTTTTCCCCAAGTAGTATTATGCTGTTTATTTCGCTTGCGTTAAATGGGTAAACGGACAAAGCCTTAAAAAATCCAACTTTTTGATCAATTGAAAGATTACTCAAAGTTTTATTTAAGCTTGAAAAAACGAACGGCCTGCCACTTGATACAAACTTAATTCCTGATAGTTCTCCCTTTTTGAACGAAGGACATGATCCTTGCCAATACAATATTAACTGCCCTAGCCCTGAGGTATCATTGGCTTTAATAAAAGCTCTATAGATGATTCTATAGTTAGATTTAAACTCAGATAAGGGCATTTTCTTAATTTGAGATTCAAATGATTTTGCTGCAAGATCATACATACCGTTTTGATAAAGCCTGATGCCCATGGGAATTCCTGATGCAAAAGCTTGAAAACCAAATAAGCAAAGGATAAGTATCTTGAACATTGCCACCCCTTGAGGAATATACAGTTAAATTATACAGCATGGCAAAATGTTCCAAGAAAAACTTATCTATTAACTGGGGTAGCTTTGCTTTAAAGGTATAACGCCCCTTACACCACCCTTTGGGTTCTTAACATCACCCTTATACCTTGGTATAACATGAATGTGAAGGTGCATTATTGACTGCCCCGCAGACCTTCCAATGTTAACACCTATGTTGTATCCATCTGGGTGAAATTCCTTATCAAGCATTCCTTTCGCCCTAAATATCAAGCTCCTTGCAGCATCAAGTTCCTCATCTGTAGCCTCAAAAAGGCTTGCAAAATGCCTAAACGGAATTACCAAGAGATGCCCTTTACTAACGGGATATCTATCAAACACGGCATAGCAAAGCTCATTTCTAAGTATGATACTTGATTCATCCATGTTGCAGAATGGACAACTCTTCATCAATTCATCTTCCTTAACATTTTCAAAATTCTACGTCAATTACGGTAATTGATCAAGCGTCACGTTAAGGAATTTTGTTGTATAATGATTTTATAAATTAGGAGCAAGGTATGAAAAAGTCCAAACCTTCAGTCTTAAGAATGTTTATTTCATTTTTGAAGTTAGGACTCGTGGCATTTGGTGGTCCAACAATGATTGCATACGTCCGGGATATGGTAGTTGATCAGAAGAAATGGATGGATGAAAAAAACTTTAAAAACGGCGTAGCTCTATCTCAGGTAATCCCCGGTGCATCTGTCATGCAGGTTGTAGCATACGTAGGGCTTTCCGTAAACGGCATCATAGGCGCCATTACAGCATTTACGGCGTTTGCATTTCCAGCATTTCTTACGATGCTTTTTCTGACAATTGCCTACGTTCATCTTAAATCCATTCCTGAGACTGCCACAGCTTTTAAAGCCTTGAGAATCGTGGTTGTAGCCTTAGCAGCTAATGGAACCATAAGCTTTGGAAGGAAAAACATCAAAAACTTAGAGGATATATTCCTGCTTACATTTGCAGCAATTCTATTCATTCTAAAGCTAAGCCCATTTACCGTTGTGCTAATAGCGGCAGCCATAGGTCTCCTAATTCACAGCAGGAGCAAACACGCCAAGCCACTGGTTAAAGAAAAGGTAAAAAGTAAGGTTAACCGTTTAAAGGTATTTAGGTATGCCCTATTTACCCTGGCCTTTGTTTTATTGCTCAGCCTAATGCTAAGGG
>CAZXGR010000005.1:24145-61510 GCA_964640245.1 uncultured bacterium
AGGTATGCCCTATTTACCCTGGCCTTTGTTTTATTGCTCAGCCTAATGCTAAGGGTTATTGATCCGGATCTGTCTTCAATCTCAACACTCATGATAAAGGTTGATGCACTTGCGTTTGGCGGAGGGTATGGTTCCGTTCCATTTATGCTGCATGAGGTCGTGGACATTAAGGGATTAATGAATGACAAAACATTTATGGATGGAATTGCACTTGGGCAGATAACACCTGGCCCTATCGTGATAACAGCTACATTTGTAGGCTATATAGTTAAGGGAATAGTTGGAAGCATCGTCGCCACTGTAAGCGTTTTTACACCATCTTTTATAATACTTCTCTTCAGTGTACCACTGTTTGATACCGTTAAAAACAACCCTACATTTAAGGATATATTCCAAAGCATCTTAGTTTCATTTGTTGGCTTAATGACCGCTGTTACCCTGAGATTTGCAACTTCGGTTCAATGGAACCTGGCATCGGTAATCATCGTTACGGCAGCTTTCATTGCATTACGTAAAAAATGCAATATTCTATGGGTAGTGATCCTGAGTGTAATTGCGGGAATGTTAGCCTTGTAGCAGTTTGATTATTCCATCAACAGTATATTCATCCGGAATTTTCCATACCTTAAATCCTTTTAATGATATCACCTTCGCAGTTACATGCCCAATTGGAATTATTCTTGCAGATTTCAATACCTCAATACCTCTATTGCCTGAAAGGCTCAAAAAGGCTTCGAAGGTTGAAGGGCTTGTAAATGCAAATACATCTATGGGTTGATTCAACGCTTCGATCAATTTTTCTCTATTTTCATTAAATCTTACCGTCTCGTAGGCAGTTACTACCTTCGTATCCACATTTAAGGTGGTTAACGCCCTATAAACTACATTCCTCGAAATTCTTGGCTTAACAATTAGAACTTTTTTGTTTCTTAAGTTCATCTTCCTTAAAAGCTCAATAACACCCTCACCACTAAACTCATCCGGGACAATTGGCTTAAAATCAAGTTCCTTAAGGGCCTCAGACGTCTTATTGCCCGTAGCTATAAAGGTCGAATTTCTAAAGTTATTGGGGTTTATCTGTGAAAAGAAGTGCCTTACCCCATTTACGCTTGAAAGGATAAGTATATCTGGCTTAAAATTCAAAACTTCGCTTACATTGAACTTCACTAAAATCGTTCTTATGAGCGGGATCGCAATAGGCTGGCAGTTGCTTCTCCTTAAGGAATCTAATTGGGTTGGTGTGAGATTCCTTGAAAAGAAAACCCTCATTGCCTTAATATACCCTCTAAAATTCTTCTTCCACCTGCGTTAAGAAGCCTATCTGCCATGGACATTCCTATGGATTCCGGATCATCAAGTGGAAAGATGCCCGATTCCCTGCAGTAGTATTTTCCCTTAAGATCACCTATGAAACCTATGACAAAGATTCTCTTATCGTCTAAAGGTTTGCTATAGCATCCAAGCGGAACCTGACATCCCCCCTCAACCTTTTTTAAAAACCCTCTCTCCACTGCCGCTGATGTCTCGGAATTTCTATCATTAATGGCCTTTCTAACAATAGCTTCAATTTCATTATCATCATTCCTTCCCTCAATAGCCATTATACCTTGACATATAGATGGTATCATCTTAGTAACAGGCAAAAGCTGGGTTATCTTTCCATCAAGGCCAAGTCTCCTTAAACCTGCAGCGGCAAGTATAATTGCATCGTAAGCTCCACTTTCAAGTTTTTTAATCCTTGTATCAACATTTCCCCTTAGATCCTTTATCGTTAGATCAGGCCTACAGATCCTAATCTGTGATATTCTCCTTAATGAACTCGTACCGATAGTGGAACCACTTGGCAACGTATCAAGTGTAAGGCCTCTATTTGCCAGAAGCGCATCCCTTGGATCCTCCCTTTTAGAATAAGCCATAAGCTTTAAACCATCAGGTAAGGATGTAGAAACATCCTTTAAGCTATGAACGGCAATATCCACATGCCTATCCATAATTGCCTTTTCGATTTCCTTCGTAAAAAGTCCATTATCACCTATCCTTGCAAGAGGTGTATCTAATATTCTGTCGCCTTTTGTGACTATTTTTACAAGCTCAACTTTTATGTCTGGAAACAACTTCTCTATTCTTGTCTTTATGTAGTTCGACTGCCAAAGGGCAAGCTTACTCTTTCTCGTCCCTATTACAATTCTATCAATCGCCAAGGTTAAATACCTCCTTAAATATCCGAACGTAATCCTTACTTTCAACTACTTTTTGTTTCATGTTCACAATCGGTGTATGGAGAATTTTATTTACAATGACCTTTGTGGCTTCATCTACTTCTCGGTACTGTTCAGGTGTAAGATTCAACTTTCTCAGCCGCTTTTCTAATTCGGATTTTCTTATAGCTTCGGCTTTTCCCCTTACGTGAAGAATGACTGGAACAATTTCAAGGCTCTTAAACCATTCTGTAAAGTTGTTTACACAGCTATCTACAATCTTGAGTGCATCACCAATCTGCCGTTTTCTTTCCTCCATGTTCAACTTTACAATTTCCTTTAGATTATCTATATCGTAGAGGAAAACATTATTCAAGCTATTCACATTAGGATCAATATCCCTTGGAACAGCTATATCTATAAATATCGTTGGCTTATCCTTAAACCTTAAAATGGATGAGACCAATCCCTTTGTTATTATTGGGTTTGGTGAAGCTGTTGAGCTTATAATTATGTCCGATTCCATTATAGCTTTGGATAGATTATCAAACGGAAGTGCCCTGCCGCCAAACTCACCTGCAAGTTTTTTCGCCTTCTCAAAAGTCCTGTTAACTACCAAAACATTGGAGGCACCATTTTTAACAAGATGTTTGACAGCGAGTTCTGCCATTTTACCTGCTCCTATAATGGTAACGGTCCTATTCGAAAGCTCACCAAGTATCTTTCTTGCAAGTTCGACGGCAGCAAAACTAATAGAGACAGCATTTCTAGATATGCCTGTCTGCGTTCTTACCCTTTTGGAAGCCTTTAAAGCTGTCTCAAACAACTTATTTGAAACGCTTCCAACTGTTCCTGCTGACTTTGCAGCTCTAAAGGCATCCTTAAACTGTCCAACTATTTGCGGTTCGCCAACTATCATTGAGTCAATGCTTGAGGCAACGCTAAAGATATGTCTCACAGCTTCTGTGCCTTCCTTTGAATAGAAAAACCTGTTGATGTCAGGAATAGTTATCCCACTCAAGTTAGATAGAAACTTGGCAATGCCCGAAAATGGGTCATTGGATTCAGAGGTAAAGTAAACTTCAAACCTATTACAGGTGGAAAGTACAATTAGTTCGTCCACAAAATCATTGGAGCCTAAATCGATTAGAAAATGATTGAGCTTATCACCAGATAGTGAAAAAAGTTCCCTTACCTCGACTGGGGCTGTTTTATGACTCAAACCAAAACAGCAAATCTTAAAACCCTTCATTATCACCTCTGTTTACAATGAATGAACATCGCCTTTTGAAAAAAGATTTACACCCAAAAAGCCGATCAAAATCAGGATAAACGCACCAATTGAAAGATAACAAAAACGTTTTCCCCTATAACCTTTATGAAGGTAAAGGTGAACGATAACAGCATAGATAAACCAAGACAACAATGTAGATATCTGTTTTGGATGCCAAAGCCAGTAAGCATTAAATAGCTCCTTTGACCATAGCGAACCGGCAAGTATTGCCACTGTTATAAACGCAAACCCAATAACCATGGACTTATATGATACACTTTCTAAAAGTGCAAGCGATGGTACTTTTAAGTAGAAAACGGAGAACCTTCCCCTTTTTAACTGTCGGCTAAAAACAAGGTAAATTAATGATACCAAGGCGGAAAATGCAAAACATGCATAGCCCAAGGATGCCGTTATAATATGGGTGCTTCCAATGAATCCAACGGAAAAATTCAATTGCGGAACACCTCTTGTAAGCAATGACAAAAAGGAAGATCCGAAAGCCCATGGCATGAGAAATGCACCTGATACCGACAGCTTGTGCTTTGAAGCAAAGTACAGGAAAACAGAAACCATCGATAGAGAGAAAAGTAGAAAGCTTGCTCTTGGCGTAAAGAAGATCTCTGTTCCATTTCTAATTATCAAAATTGTCAAAGCCAATAGATTTGCTAAAAAACCTATTCTTGCGGAGTAAAGCCCAACAACAGCTATCTTATCCTTTTTGACAATCAAAAAAAGTAGGTAGTGAAACGCTGACAAACCGTAAAGTATGGATGTGGCACACAGAAGACCATATATATCCATTATACCTCTAAACATAGGTGTTTTTCCTGCAGAATACCTGGGTAAAATTTACTCATAAGTCTTATCAAATCCAATGCATTGATCTGCCCAGGTGCCGTTTCCGTTCCAAGAAACGTATAGGTTAAAAGGGAACCAAAATCAAAGCCATTTACCCTTGTCAATCTACCATACTTCCCCATAAGCATAAAAATCTTGTTAAACTTAAGCTTAAACATCAAACAGCTAAGCCGTGCTGCATCCGAAGGTTTAGTCCCGAAAAATGCAAGCTTGACAATATCAGCACCTGTACCAGCCATTTCACGTGCAGTATCGGTAATCTCGTCGTTGCTTGGCATACCTTCAAAATCATGATATGAAACTATAGATATCTTATTAAGGGATCTTGAAAGCATTAGAATTTCATCCCTAATATTTGATTTAAATTCAATATCAACGGCACCAACCGATGGGTGCTTGATAAACCGATGGAATATAGACATTCTTTCCTTATCCGTTCCCAAGAAGTTTCCACCTTCCCAATTAGGTCTAAGGGTAACTATCGAGTAGAACCCATAATCAGATACCAAGTTTAGGGTATTTTTGATGTTTTCAATTGAAAATGGATTCAAAAGGTCTAATCTCAACTCTATTAGATCTACCTTTAAATTTCTTGCAAGTTCTAAACTAACCCTATCAACACTGCTCATAGACAATACGATGCGCGGAAGTTTACCAAGCTCTACCGTTCCTATCTGCATTCTAACCTTTATGTTTATAGCTTATGATGTTAACATCTTCCATGACTATCAACCCCTCTTCAACAACGTTATCCAAAATCGCTACAAGTTCCTTTATCTTCTCTTCTCTATCTATTACCTCGACAATGATAGGAACATTCTGCGAAAGCCTCCAAATGGAAAAGGAATGAATCTTTGAGTGGCTTCCTATGCCGGCAACAGCTTTGTATACGGTTGCTCCGGAAAGCCCCTTTTCCTTTACCTTTTCTAAAACGCACTGCCACAAAGGTTTCCCATTATACTCATCGTTGTTGCTTATGAATAGTCTCAAAAGTTTTCTTTTACCGGTTAAACCCTTCATATTTACTCCCTTGTTACTCTTAATACCTCTTCTGGCGTTGTTATACCCTTCGCTATCTTGATTTTACCTATTTCCCTAAGCGTTCTCATACCTTCCTTTTCAGCAATTACACTTATATCATCTGCCGTCTTGCCGTCAAGTATAGCCTGCCTCACCGCTGGCGTCATCTCCATTATCTCATAAAGCCCGACCCTACCCTTATAACCTGTATTATTACAGTGCTCGCATCCCCTTCCCTTATAGGTTTCAAGTTTTGGTATTTCCTCATCCGAAAAGCCAACCTCCCTTAGAACTTCTTTGGGATAGTTAAACCTTTCCTTACAGTATGGGCATATTTTCCTTGCAAGTCTCTGTGCAATTACTATAACTATGGATGATGAAACCAAGAAACGTTCTATTCCCATATCAACAAGCCTTGTAACGGTACTTGGAGCATCATTTGTATGAAGGGTTGAAAATACAAGGTGACCTGTTAATGCAGCCTCAACGGCAATCTCAGCCGTTTCCTTATCCCTAATTTCACCAACCATTATAACATCGGGATCCTGCCTCAAAAAAGCCCTCAAGACCCTTGAAAAATTTAACCCAATATCCTCCTTTACCTCTACCTGATTGATGCCGTAAAGGTTATACTCGACCGGATCTTCAACAGTCATGATGTTAACACTTGGTTTATTAACGGTTAAAAGCGAAGAGTAAAGGGTTGTTGTTTTACCTGAGCCCGTAGGTCCTGTTGACAAAACCATACCGTACGGCATTTGTATAGCTTTTCTAAGCAACTTGTATTCCCTCTCTTCGAAACCCAACTTTGAAAGATCCACCTTGAGACTTTCCTTGTCAAGTATTCTTAAAACGATCTTCTCACCGTGAACAGTCGGAACCGTCGATACCCTGAAATCTACCTCTCTACCCTTGTAGTGAACCTTCATCCTTCCATCTTGCGGAAGACGTTTCTCGGCTATATCCATATTGCTTAGAACCTTAAACCTTGCAATAACTGCATCCTTTATGCTTGTCGGGTACTTGCCTATAACGTGAAGAACGCCGTCTATTCTGTACCTTAACCTCATTTCCTTTTCAAATGGTTCAATATGTATGTCACTTGCACCTTTATTTAATGCCTCAAGTATTACCGTGTTTACAAACTTTACTATCGGCGCTTGGTTGGCAAGTTCCTTGAGGTTGTCAAGACTTACAACCTGCATATTGGTAATCGGCAATTCAATATTATTAGTTGACGCAAACTCATTCTTTAACTGTGTAAGTGCTTGCTGTTCCATACCACCGTAGATCTTTTCTAACTTTTCCTTTATCCTAAACGGCATGGCAACGTACGTTTCAACCCTATATCCTGTTGAAAACCGTATGTTTTCAATTACCTGTGCATCCGTGGGATCGGACATGGCCACCAAAAGATTTGGACCTTTTCTATCAAAGGGTATAAGAAGATATTTGTTGGTTATGTCCATAGGAATGAGCCTTACTAACTTTTCGGGTATCTCTATATTTCTCAAATCTACGTATGGCACATTAAAGTAGGATGACAAAAGGGATAGAATTTTACCCTCATCGATCTTTTTGGATCTTATTAGATAGTTAATCCAATCACCCTTGAGATTCTTAATATTTTGATCGTTAATCCCTAAATGGCTTAAAACAAAATTCTTTAACTCCTTTTCCTGAACAGCGTCCATCATTTCACCTCAGATTATTATATAATTTAATTTCGAAATCTATTAAGGCTTTAGGAGAATAACATGAGAAGGGTTGTGGTAACAGGTATAGGGGTTGTTTCACCGGATGGCAGTAATGTTGAAAAGTTCTGGAAGAATATCACAAGTGGTAAGTCTGGGGTAACTAAGATTACCAAGTTTGATGCATCGGAGTTCCCAGTTCAAATAGCCGGGGAAGTTAAGGACTTTGATCCTCTGGATTACCTTAGTAAAAAGGAAATCAGAAAGGTTGATAGTTTTGTTCAATATGCTGTAGGAGCATCAACACAAGCCGTAAAAATGTCGGGGATAGACCTTAACAAGATAAACTTAAATAGGGCTGGGGTTCTGATAGGTTCAGGTATAGGTGGCATCGGTACCATTGAAAAACAAGAAAAGATCCTTTTAGAGAAAGGACCACGAAGAGTATCTCCATTTTTAGTTCCCATGGAGATAATAAACATGGCCTCAGGATATGTATCGATAAAGTTTGGATTTAAAGGTCCAAACATATCAGTTGTTACCGCATGTGCCACTGGAACACACGCAATAGGTGAAGCATATAGAACAATACAGTATGGAGATGCTGACTTGATGCTTGCAGGAGGAACGGAAAGTGCCATAACACCCCTTAGTGTCGCAGGTTTTGCAGCTGCAAAGGCACTATCTACAAGGAACGATGAACCGGAAAAGGCAAGCAGGCCCTTTGAAAAGAACAGAGATGGATTTGTAATGGGTGAAGGTGCTGGCATAGTGTTGCTTGAAGAATACGAACATGCAGTAAAGAGAGATGCGCCTATTTTAGCAGAGGTAGTCGGATATGGAACAAGCGGAGATGCTTATCATGTAACTGCCCCAGCCCCAGGTGGCGAAGGTGCAAGAAAGGCCATTGAAAATGCTCTAAATGACGCTAAGGTTAGTCCCGATCAAATACAGTATATAAATGCCCACGGAACATCGACTAAGTTCAATGACCTATATGAGACAATGGCGATTAAAAAGGTATTCGGCGACTATGCTTTCAAGGTAAAAGTCAGTAGCATAAAATCCATGATAGGTCATCTGCTTGGAGCTGCGGGTGGTGTTGAAGCCGTTTCATGTGCACTTGTATTAAAGACAGGCATCATACCGCCAACTATAAACTACGATGAACCAGACCCAGAATGTGACCTTGATTACGTTCCAAATAAGGCCATTGAGCTTCCGGTGAGATACGTATTGAAAAATGCCTTTGGTTTTGGCGGCACAAACGCCTGCCTTGTCTTCAAGAAGTTTGAGGGATAGACATTGAAATTAGAGGAAACTATTGGATATAACTTTAAGGATAAAACCTTATTGAGGAAGGCCTTAATACACAGGTCATTTGCATTTGAAAGAAAAACACATGAAAATTACGAGGTTCTTGAATTCTTAGGGGATGCAGTAATCGGTTTAATAGTAAGTGAAGAGCTTATTAAGAAGTTTCCCGATAAAAACGAAGGTCAACTTTCGAAGATAAGGTCATTTTTGGTTAGTGAGATCTCGCTTTCAAAGCTTGCAAGAAGTGTGGGAACAGGAAAGTACATACTGCTTGGAAAGGGTGAGGAAGCAACAGGCGGGAGGGATAAGGATTCAATATTATGCGATGTGTTTGAATCTATCTTTGGTGCAATATACTTAGATGCGGGTTTCGAAACTGCCAAAAGGGTTTTTAGGGAAAGATTCTTAGGCAATCTCTTGAACATCCTCTCGCAGTACGAAAATTTTAAGGACTTTAAGGGATCCTTGCAGGAATATACGCAGAGAAAATTCAAAACGCTTCCAAAGTACAGAGTAATAAGCATGGAGGGTCCTGAACATAGAAAAACCTTTACAGTTGAATGTAGTGTAAACGATGTAAAAACGGTTTCCTCTGCCTACTCAAAAAAGGCAGCCGAGGAAAAGGCAGCAAGTGAAATGCTTAAGAGGATAGAGGAAAGTGATAGATAAGGTAATTGTTCTTGCATCATCATCGCCAAGAAGGAAACAGATAATTTCAAGTATCGGATGGAAATTTAGAATCGCTAAGGTAAATGTTGAGGAGAAAAACTTGGCCAATCCGATAGATACGGTAATGGTAAATGCACAGGTAAAGCTCGCGGCCATCAAAACTATATCAGAGGACGAGATCGGGTTAGCTGCTGATACCATTGTCGCTATTGGAAATAGAATAATGGGAAAGCCGAGGAATCGTTTGGAAGCTAAGAATATGCTAAAATTGCTATCAGGTAGGAAACATACAGTAATAACAGGATTTTCAATTGGTTTTTCAAATGGTAGAGTAATATCCGATTATGAGAAGACCTATGTTCAGATAAAGAGATTGGCACTTGATGAAATTGATTGGTATGTTTCAACGAATGAACCAATGGACAAAGCTGGTGCATATGCCGTTCAGGGAAAGGGTAGTATTCTCGTGGATGGAATTGAGGGAGATTTCTTCAACGTAATGGGCTTACCAATTGGAAGAATTTACGATATACTTAAACTTAACTTATAAGGGTAGGATAAAATGGGGAATATAGGTTTAGTAACAGCGGCAATTGCAGGTATATTCACGATAGTTGGTATTATCGTTGGCTTTTTTCTGTGTAAAATCTCAGTGAAACCTATGCGGATTGAGGTTCCAAAGACAAATATAGAGGAAAGATTTAACAAGCTTCTAAGTAATCTCGAAGGCTTAAAGAATAATTTAAAGACATTAACATCAGAGAAATCGAACGATATTAGGTCATCATTCGAATCGATACTGTCCCAGATAAGCGAACTTAAGGCACCACTAAAAGAGGCTGGGGTAACGAGGGACAGTATGCAGAGGGTTGATAATATGATAAACGACATACAGTCAACGCTTAAAACCCCTACAACCATTGATGCAAACATATTCACAAAGTTCAAGGACAACCTAAGCATCATACGGAATGACCTCCAATCAATAAAGCTAAATCAATCTCAAAGACCAAGGTCAAAGCAAACAGTCAAGGATATACTATCTGCCATAGATACGGCAAAGGAAATCAATAGGGCGTGTGTCGCAAGTGAACTTATATCGATGGTAGATTCCATTAAGGAACCTGATAAAACGAAGCTTACCGAGGCACTTGATAGGATTTCTATCAATTCAAAGGAATTAGTGCTAAAGCTCAAGGATTTAAAAAGCGATTTGGAAGGAGTAAGGGCATGAAGGTTATATTCGGAAGTGCAAGTAAAACTTGGCATAACTTAATTCAAAAGGTACTAAGCCCAAGAAAGATAGATGTAGTTGATGCATATACCGTAAAGGGTATAATAAATAAGGCCATTGAGCAAACCCCTGATATTATTATTCTTGATGTAAATCTAATGAATGGAAAGGCCTATGATGTGATACCAGAACTGTCAAAAAGGGGCTATCCAATAATACTCATGGGCTTTAAAAAGGAATTGGACAAGAAAAAAACAGGTAATGTTACAGTTTTAGAGAAACCATTTACAGTAGATGATATGTTAAAAGCTATCAATTCCTTAAAGGGTAAGAGGAAAAAGGTTAAAGTTGAGGAAAAGGTTGTTCTACCGGAGAGGGAAACTTTTCCAACTAAGAATGCAACAATTTCCAAAGAACAACCCGTAAAATCAGTACCAGTGGAAGAAGAACCTATAGAGATAGAACCCACCGAGGAACAATCAGAAGAGATAGTTCCCATAGAGGAAGGGAAAAAGGTTGAACCTACAAAATCAATACCGGTAGAGGAAATAAAGCCTGTGAAGGAAGAAACAGCAGAAACAATACCTGTTGAAAAGAATAAAGAAGCAAAGCCTATGGAATCAGTAATAGAACCAATACCCATAAAGAAAGGGGCAAAAGCATCTATTGAGAAAGAAGAAAAACCAAAACAGGAAATTAATGTAATCCAAGAAGAGGTAAAAAAGCTTGTAACACCGGAAATCGTTGAGTCCGTAGTGAAACAAGTGGCATGGGAAGTTGTTCCGGAACTGGCAGAGAAGATAATAAGGGAAGAAGTTGAAAAGTTTATAAAGGAAAGGTTAGCTTAGTACGTGTTTAGGATAGGTATTGGATACGATGTTCACAAGCTTGTAAGAGGGTATAAGTTGATAATTGGTGGTGTGGATATACCCTTCGAAAAGGGGTTAAAGGGTCATTCGGACGGTGATGTCCTTACCCATGCAATATGTGATGCAATCCTTGGATGTCTTAATCTTGGTGATATCGGTGAACATTTCCCTGATACGGATGAAAGGTTTAATGGTATATCCAGCCTGAAGTTACTTGGGAATGTAATGGAAATGATGAACAAATTAGAATATAAGATCGTAAATATTGATTCTACTATCATAGCTCAGAGACCTAAGCTTTTGCCCTACAAGGATCAAATGAAATGTAATATTTCGGAAACCCTAAGAATCAATAAAGACAAGGTTAACGTGAAAGCAACAACAACCGAAGGCTTAGGTTTTGAAGGAAAAGGCGAAGGTATAGCAGCACAGGCAATCGCACTCTGTAGGAGGATTTAATGGAAATAGGTATAAACGAAATCATGAAGATATTGCCACATAGATATCCATTTTTACTTGTTGATAGAATCATAGAGTTTAGGGAAAAGGAAAGAATAGTAGGCATTAAGAACGTAACTATCAATGAACCTTTTTTCCAGGGGCATTTTCCGGGACACCCAATAATGCCGGGGGTTTTACTTGTGGAAGCAATGGCACAGGTAGGTGGCGTCCTCATGTTTAAATCATTCAACGTTGATCCTAACAAGTACGTTGTTTACTTTATGGGTATCGACAAGGCGCGCTTCAGGAAACCGGTAAGACCCGGTGATCAGGTAAAGTTTGTCCTTGAACCAAAGGTAATAAAGAAAACCATGTCAAAGATGATCGGAAAGGCCTATGTTGATGGGGAAATAGCAGCAGAAGCTGAAATAATGGCAATGATCGCGAGGAAACAGTGATCTCAATTCACCCGACAGCAGTGGTTGAAAAGGGTGCAAAGTTAGATAGTGGCGTAAGTATAGGCGCCTTTTCCTACATAGGAAAAGGTGTAAAAATTGGCAAGAATACAAAGGTTAACGAAATGGCGATAATTAAGGGAAATACAACCATAGGTGAGGATTGTGTTATATATTCATCTAGTATAGGTGTAGCACCTCAAGATCTGAAGTACAAAGGTGAACCATCAAGTGTGAGAATAGGCAACAGGGTAACGATTAGGGAATACGCCACCATCCATAGAGGTACAAGAGGTGGGGGAATGGTTACAACGATTGATGATGATACACTTATAATGGCCTACTCACATGTTGCCCATGATGTAAGGATAGGAAAACATGTTATCATCGCCAACGCTACGAACATAGCAGGTCATGTAACGATAGGTGACTTTGCCGTAATAGGTGGCTTAACAGGCATACACCAGTTCGTAAGAATAGGAAAACACGCAATGATAGGGGGTGCATCTGCCATTCACAGGGATGTACCACCATTTATGGTTGCCCAAGGCAATAGGGCAAAATTGGAAGGCATCAATATCATAGGTTTGAAAAGAAGGGGATTCACTCGGGAAGTCATCAGGGCTTTAACAGCAGTTTTTGACATACTGTTTAAGGCAGACCAACCACTACAGGTTTCAATTGAAAAAGTTAAAGAAGAATTCGGTAATTTAGAAGAAGCCAGAGAAATTGTCGATTTTATTAAAGGATCTAAGAGGGGTATTTGCACAAGTTAGACAGAGAATCCATCAAGGATAAAATCGTATTCCTCGGCACCGCAGGCGCAAGGTTCGTTGTATTCGGATTTTTTAGACATGCCGGTGGCATGTGGATGAACATCGATAATGTCAATATCTATGTAGATCCAGGACCAGGTGCATTTGTATATTCAAGCAAAAAAGGCCTAAAGCCCCCGTGGCTCGATTACATCGTCATATCTCACAGGCATCTTGACCACTGTGCCGATGCAAATTCCATGATAGAGGCAATGACAGTTGAGAAAAAGGATAGGTACGGTGTGCTTTTTTGCCCATCGGATGCCATAGATAACGATCCCGTTGTCCTTGAGTATTGTAGAAGCAAGCTTAAAAAAACGCAAACCGTAAGGCAAAATGATAGGTTCAAGCTTTCTGATACGGTAAGCCTATCATTTCCTGTAAGATTAAGGCACAGCGTTGAAAACTATGGAATGGTATTTAAGGGTTCTGATAGGTCTATCGGCTATATATCCGATACAAAGTACTTCAATGGTCTTGCAGATTATTTTGTTGGCTTGGATGTTCTGATAATCAACACAACGCTTTTGAAACCTAAAAGCTACATTGATCACCTTTCAGCAGTTGACGCCGAAGGGATAATAAAAACGGCAAAACCTAAGGTGGCAATTCTAAAGCACTTTGGCATGACGATGATAAAGGCAAAACCATGGGAAGTGGCATCTAAGATAGAATCGAGCACTGGTATTAAAACTGTAGCAGCATGGGATGATATGATTCTTGACCTTAAAGAACTCACAACGGTAAAACAGAGATGATAAGAGCACTGTTGATCCTGGTTTTACTTACCGTTAATTCCTATGCCTCACGCATTGACTGCTTTCTTAGGCATGTTAAAGAAATTAAAACACTTGAACTTAGGTTTTCACAGGAGGTAAGAATACCTGAAATAGGTAACGACGTTGATATGTACGATGGAATAATACTATATAAGAGGCCTTCAAAATTCGAGTGGAAATATACAAGAGGTTCAAGGATATGCATTGTATCCGATGGAAAGTTCATGTATTCTGCTTTTCCATCGGAAAATAGGGTACAAAAAACAAGGATAGAAAATTCAACGAAAAGCCTTCCTTTAATTGATCTCCTCGATAAACCATCTGCCTTTAAAAAGGAATTCAGTTACTCGGTAATTGGCAAAAATAAGAAATTCAGTCTTATAAGGGTTACACCTAAAATTTCCAACGGGATGTTTACGAGAATCGATATCCTTATCGATGGAAATTGCAGGATAAGGTTCTTTAAAACCTATCAAACCGATGGTACGAAAAGCACCTATATCGTCAATTCTTGGATAGAAAACCTTAAACTTAGCGATAATGAATTTAAGAAACCTAAGCTTTAACCTTCCCTATTGCCTCAAGTATACCCTTCATAATTTCAAGGGGCTCTGGAGGACAACCGCCAACATGAACCAAAACAGGAACATGCTTCCAGACACCATTTAAGATGCCATAAGCACCTTTGAATATGCCGCCGTCCTTGGCACAATCGCCGCATGTTATTACAAACTTAGGCTCCGGAACGTTCTTAAATACCCTTCCAAGGGGAACTTCCATGTTCCTCGTTAAAGGCCCAGTAACTATCAGAGCATCAGCATGTTTTGGTGAAGCGACGAACCTTACACCGAATCTCGATATATCGTAAACAGGATTGGAAAGCGCAACCAATTCGGCTTCACATGCATTGCATGATCCGGTATCTACCTCTCTTAGGGAAAGACTTCCGTTAAAGTACCTTTTGACCTTTTCAGAGATCTCAGTTCCGATAAACTCTATAGATGCATTTGTATCCTTAAATGATTCAGTAGCAACACCCTTTGATGCTAACTTTAGAAACTCAAACATCATTCCTCCTTATAGGTCATTTCCCGCGTAGGATAGGTTCATGCTCTTATTTATAAGCGGGAAGTCAGCAACTATATCACCTAAAACGGCAAGCTGAATGGATTGCCAGTTTACAAAAGAAGGATCTCTAACCTTAACCCTAAAGGGTTTATCATCCTCACCCGCCATTACAAAATAGGTAATGTTTCCCCTATGGCCTTCAATAGATGAAACTGCATAATCATAAGGTTTAGGATTTGATTTAGAGTTGTTGTATATGGCCTTTCCCTTAAGGTTTTCAATTTTTGAAAGAAGGTAATCCATTATCCTAATCGATTGGCCAGCTTCCTTCGTTCTAAGCATTGCCCTTGCGTATGCATCCCCTTCGGTCATGGTCATAATATCAAACGGCACATCGGCATAATTTAAATAGGGCATATTGGCTCTCGTATCTGTTTTCAATCCGGAAGCCCTTGCTACTATACCAACGAGCGAAAGCTCCTTAACGGTATCCAACCTTATCTTCCCCGTTGTCTCATACCTATCCAGGATATCGGCAGAGTTCTCTGTAAGCCTAACAAGTTCAAGAAACTCCCTATAGATCGATGATATACCTTCTCTAATTGCCTTGATCTTGTCATCGGTTATGTCAACATTTACACCACCAATTCTGTTAATTCCCTTTAAAAATCTACTGCCGCACAAGAGTTTATTTAGCCGTAGGAGTTTTTCCCTAAGGATTTCGGCTCTTTTAGTACCAAAGCTGTAGCCAATTTCCCCAAAGATGAAACCAAAGTCTGAAACGTGGTTGTTAAAACGCTCAAGCTCACTGAAGAGCATCCTTATAAAAACTGCTTTTTCTGGCAGTGTAACATTCATGAGATCTTCAACTGCCGAGATAAAGGCAAGGGAATGCGAAAAGGAACTATCGCCTGAAACAACCTCTGAAAGCTTTACGCCTTCCTTATAGGTTCTTGACTCGAAGAGCTTTTCAATACCCTTGTGATTCCAGCCATGCCTTATCTCAAGGTTGATGATAGGTTCTCCTATTAAACTAAACCTGAAGTGGCCAGGTTCTATGATACCGGCATGTATAGGTCCTACAAGCATTTCAAAGATACCCTCACCTTCAACTTGCTTGTATGAATACCTTCGAGGATTGAAGTCATAATTCGATAGGTTTAAATCACAATCCTTTCTTAACGGATGAAAATCCTCAGGGTAATTTTCTGGGAATAGGAATAATGGTCTTGGATCAGGATGGCCCTCGGGGACAAGACCAAACATATCCTTAATTTCCCTTTCGTACCAGTTAGCGGCAGGTATTGACCTTGAAACAGACGGAAATCTATCATCTACCTGAGTTTCAACAATTGAAAATTTGCCATTTCCTTCAAACATATACCTCAACGTGAAGTGACCGTTTACCTTTCTTTCATCCGTACACACCACAGTTCTCAACGGCATGTTTTTCTTAAAAAAGAGCATGTTGCAGGCCTTTCTTAGATTTTCGTTTTTAACCTTGAAAATTGTCATATTCCTATGTTCAGCTTTTTCCAATACTAGTTCTTTCATCATACATACCTCAAAATGCTATTTTGAACGGTTTTCATCAATGATATCATTGGATCAGGAAGATAAAATGCCGTTATAACAATCGTTATAAGTATTAGATACGGCACAAAAAGTTGAAAAGTCGAAACTTCCATATTCTTATTTTCGGTTGGCTTGCCAAACAACATCTGAGAAACGTTGTAAACTAAGCCAGCGAAGGCAAGCGTTAATCCAACAATTACAGTTAGAGTTGATATCAGATGACCTGTTTTAATACCTGAAAAAACCACTAAAAATTCACTCATGAAAACGCTAAACGGTGGTGTTCCTGTAATTGCAAGCGTGCCTAAGGTTAAAAGCACGGCTGTAAACGGCATAAACTTAAATAACCCCTTTATCTTAGGTATCTCCCTCGTATGAAGCGACGATAAAACGTTACCAGCAGATGTAAATAGAAGTGTCTTTGTAAGTGCATGGTTTAACATGTGAAATAGAGCTGCAAATAGACCAATTCCGCCAAGCCCGGAGGAAAAGGTTATCAATCCCATATGTTCCATACTTGAGTATGCAAGCATCCTCTTGTAATCCTTCTGCCTTAAGAGCATGATCCCTGCAAGCAAAACTGAAATCATTCCAAAAAATATAAGTAGGGATGAAACCATATCTCTTCCACCGGCAGCACCTACTATATCGGCAACTCTCAAGATTCCAGCAGCAGCACAGTTAAGGAGAACACCGGAAAGTAAGGCACTAATTGGGGACGGCGCCTGGCTATGAGCATCTGGCAGCCAGGTATGCATAGGTGCAAGTCCTTCCTTTGTGCCAAGACCAACGATAATGAAACCGAAAGCAAGCTTTGCAAGCGGAAGGTTAATCTTGCCCAAAAGTGCAGCCTTAACCAAGTTTGTCCAGTTAAGAGATGATGCCTCATAACCTATGGATGGCGCTGCCGAGAAGAAAAGTATAACTATTCCTAAAAGTGCAAGCGCAATACCCACAGAGCAAAGTATCAGGTACTTCCAACCAGCCTCAACTGCATCAATAGTATTGTAGAAGCTCACAAGGAAAGCCGTGGATAGTGTTGTTGCTTCTATGGCAACCCAGAAGATACCAAGGTTATTCGCAAGAACAGATAGAAGCATGCTAAAGGCAAATGCACCGGAGAAAAAGTAGTACTTTACCTCAAGCCAACCAGAAACCTTTTCCATTTCATTATAAGGAATAGAGTAAATAGAGGTAAGTAAGACCAATAATGTAATGATCATAACCAAAATTACCGATAGTGCATCGGCAAAGAGATAACCATGAAGTGCAAAGATCCTTCCAAAGTGAAAAACCTTATATAGAAGGTCACATCCAAGTACAAAATCTGCAAAGGCAAACGCAACAAATGTATACTTCCTTGCAGGCAAAAACGCAAACAGCGAAGCCAAAACAGGCATAGATAGTATAAGTAGTATCTCCATCCCTTACTCCTTGAACTTGGTTAATTTAGATACGTCGATATCCTCGATAACGTCACTCATATGGTAGGTAAATATACCTGCTATTAAAACTGCAAAGAGAATATCCAAGAAAATGCCAAGCTCAACAAACACCGGCATTCCATGTGTCGAAGCTATGGCAGCCATGAATACACCGTTTTCCATCGTTAAGGCACCGATAAGCTGAGTAATGGCTTTTCTCCTGGAAAGCATAATGAAGATTCCAATTAGAACGATGGATAGCGACAGAGGCATAACATTGAAGCCAAGGCTTTCATGTGAAAAGCCTAAGTTTTGACATATGAAGTACGAGAAGATTACAATAACGGAACAGAATATGGTTGATGCAAATATATCTATTCTTGCCTCAACCTGCCTCTTTATGCGGAGACGCCGTATAATAATTATCAAGAAGTATGGAATCAAAATCGCCTTAACTACAAGCATCAGAAGTGCTGAAATGTACATGTGAGGTACACCCTCAATGCTTGCAACCAGGAAGGTTGCAACGGCAATGCAGAGAGACTGAAGGGCATATGCCTTCACTATCGCAAACAACCTACTTGCAGAAACGACTAAAACTGAAAAGAAGAGGCTTAAAGCCATAAAGATCTCTGCAAACTTCAGTTCCATCTATACCTCCAAATAGTAAACAACCATAGATATAACGGATAATGTAAATGCAACAGCCAAGAAGTCTGAAGCCCTGAAGAATCTTGCCTTTGCATTTGTTATCTCAAATAAGCCGATAAAGACTGCACTTACAAGAACCTTAGATATGTACCATACAAATCCAATTGGGCCACTAATAGGAAAGATTACTGATGAGATAAGAGAGATAAGCACGAGCAGTTTGATCCATGAGGCACACTCAAACAACGCTAAATCCCTTCCAGAAGCTTCAAGTATCATAGCTTCATGGACCATCGTAAGTTCAAGGTGTGTTTCCGGGTTATCAATTGGAATCCTTCCAGTCTCAGCAATAAGAACCATAAATAGGGCAATTATTGCAAAGACAGCGGGAACCGAAAATGCACTAAATGGGTGTTGGGAAAGCCCGTTAAATATCTCCGATATGTTGGTAGTCCTGTTCATTATGCAGAAGGTAAACAGCACAACCATCATGGCTGGTTCTGCAAGTGCGGATATCGTTAGTTCCCTTGAGCTTCCAAGGCCACCAAAGCTGCTACCTTGGTCAAGGCCATAGAGCGTTAGGAACAAGGTTCCAACGGCAGTTATATAGACAAAGCCAATGGCATCCGATGAAAAGTGCAGTAATGTATTACCTGAAAATAAAGGGATAAAACATGCCGATAACATGCTTACACTAAACACAATGTAAGGTGCAAACCTGCTTATCCAGGAAGCCTTATCCGAAATTACAGATTTTTTTCTTAAAAGCTTTGCCAAATCTCTATACGGTTGAAGTAATGAAGGTCCGGTTTGCCCTCTTACAATGCACTTCGTCTTGTGTATTACCGCATTAACAAAGGGAGCTAAGGAGATTATGACAAAAAACTGTACGAATCCTATCAACAATTCCATTATAACCTCACATATATAAGGGTTATTATAAGAGCTACAAACATATAGAGAAGGTAAACATGGATGCTACCGCATTGTACCCTGGATCTTATCCAGTTACTGATGATAACCGTTAGGTTACCAAGTGGAGCATACAGATACCTTTCAAAGATAGGTGTTACCTCTTCCTCAACCTTTAACTTTTTAATGTAGTACTTAAATCCTCTCTTGATTCTTTCTTCCTTTCGCATAGGTCTCAGTATGAGAAAGAATATCCTCCTTATGGGTTGTGCAAACCCAACAGCTGTATACTGCGCCCGAGGGTTATACTCGTTAATGCCGCAGTCCCATGTTTGGTAAACTCTTCTCCTTGGCCTTATAAACCAATACGTCAGCAGAAAGATAACGGTAAATACGGCAAGAAAAAGTAGGTTTGAAACTGAACTATTTGGATTGACAACGCTATTGAGGCTAAACAAGCTTCCAAATGCAACATTTCCATTTAAGTTCTTGGTTAGCAGGAATATAATTCCCGGGAAAAGTCCAAGTCCAAGACAGGTTACAGCCAAAACCCACATACCGGATTTCATGTAGTTGTCTACTTCCTTTGCCTTCTCCGCTAGCTCACTTCTCGCATTTCCGAGGAAGGATATACCAAAGGCCTTAACAAAACACGCAAGTGCTAATCCACCTGTTATCGCAAGCATTGCAGCAAATATTGGTGTAAGTAATCGCACTGTCTGACTGTTCAGCTGGAACGAGCCCAACAGGCTTTGATACACCAACCATTCACTTACAAAACCGTTAAATGGTGGCAAAGCGCATATTGCCATGGAACCTATTAAGAATAGCAAAGCGGTACTTGGCATTTTCTTTATCAGACCACCAAGTTTTTCAATGTTCCTCGTATGCGTAGCATTTAAAACGGCTCCAGCTGCAAGGAATAACAATCCCTTGAAACTTGCATGGTTAATAGTGTGGAATAGTGTAGCTACCAAGGCAACTTCGTATAGAACCTCATGGTTTGTTGCCTTGAATATGATGGCAAGTCCCATTGCCATAAATATTATCCCAATGTTTTCAATAGAGTGATAGGCTAGTAAAACCTTGTAATCATGTTGCATTAGGGCATATAGAACACCTAAAAATCCGCTTACCACACCTTCAAGAAGGATGAACATGCCAAATCCAAGTCCGGGATGAAGAAAATCAAGGTAAAATCTTAATAACATGTATATAGGCGTCTTTATCATAACGCCTGACATAATGGCGGAAACATTGGATGGTGCTACCGGGTGTGCGTGCGGTAACCATATATGCAGCGGTACTACACCGGCCTTTGAGCCAAAGCCTATAAAGGCACATAGTGCCACTATCAACATGTAGGTATGGCTTAAATTGGTATTTCTAAATGTATTGAAATCAAGACTACCCGTCTTCATGGCCATAAGGATAAAGGAAAGCGTAATAAAAACTGTACCTATATGCGTCATAAGTATGTATAGATAACCAGCATTCTTATTTTCTTCATTCTGGTAATCAAATGAAACTAACATATAGGAGGTAACAGACATCAATTCCCATGTAATTAGGAAGTAAAAGCCATTCCATGCCGTAACCACCAATAGCATGGAAACGCCAAATACCGAGTATATTAGGTTCATGAGTTTAACGTTCTTATCCATGTACTCCTTCATATATCCTATTGAGTAAATGGATGCAGCAGTTAAGGCTAAGGATATGACAAGTACAAAGAACTCGGATAGTGCATCAAGGTGAATAAAGATCTTGAGAAATGGAACGGATGTTTTAAATGAGAAATTAAATGTAAAGTTATTCAAAAGCATTAGAATGGATGATATAAAAACCAAGAAACTTCCGACAGCCGCTGATACATAGTTCACCTTAAGACTAAAACTTTTTGGAACAAAAAGCTGAATTATAGAACCAGACAATACAATCACAATACCAACGGCCAACAACCAAAGCATTTTACCTCCCCAGAAAATTTTAGGAATAGTGATTTAGATTTTTAATAACTATCAAGAATACTTATTATAGTTTAATAGCTCACCTGTATTCATAATGCCCGTAAATATATCCAAGATTACCCCTAAGTCAATACAAATTTTTACAAAATTGTGTAGAATGATGACACAAAACTTAGGAGGTTCTTATGAGAAAGTTCATGGCAGCTTTAACGGTAATGGCCGTTCTTTCATCGTGCAATGCACAGAAGAATGTTGCACAGAATGAAACGACAAGGACAACAAAAGTCTGCAACGCAACATCCCCACTTGCAAGGGTGGGAAATGAAACGATAACGTTCAGCTACTACAACAAAATTTGGAACTCTATACCATACTGGGCAAAACAAAAGCTCTACAAAGGTGAGGCTGGTAAGAAAAAACTCTTGGAGAAGATAATAGATAGAAGACTCGTGATAATGTGGGCAAAGGACAATGGCATATTCAACCTCCCAGAGAACAAAAGGCAAATTGATAACTTTAAGGAAAGGCAGTTAGCGTTCAAGTATCTAAATGCAAGGATAGGAAAGGTTAAGATTACCGATAAGGATATCCAAGGCATAATAAACAAGTACTACAAAGGGCAAAAGGTTTCAAACGCTACGAAAAGGTCGATAAGAATCGATCTTGAAGCAATGAAGATAGAGAAGAAAAGAAGTGAAATTATCAATTCTATATCAAGCAAAACAAAGTTCTTCTTTAAAAAATCATATAAGCCAAGTGATGTAACAGCAAAATACAAGGATATCAAGGTAAGGTATGCAGATATAGCTCCGTTGATTGGTAAGTCGAACAATAAAAGCGTACTAAAGAACGACATTGTCTATTTCTTAATGTACAAGTTAGCACTTCAAAACGGCATAAAGGAAGATAGAGGCATACAAGAAGGATTAACGTATCTAAGGGAAAATATAGCTACATCTGCATTTAATAAAAAGCTTATAAACGAGGTAAAGCTTACGGATAAAGAGGTAAAGGACTACTACGATAAGCATAGGAGCGAGTTCAAGTCACCTGCCATGGCTGATATATCGATAGTCGTAATGCCAAGTGAAAAGCAGGCCAAGAAGGCAGAGGACAACCTATTAAACGGCAAACCGCTAAATAAGGTAATCGATAAGGCAACGCTCTCAACATTGAAACGTTGGAGGGTCACGTCAAGGGATATAAATTCCAACCCAGTATCGAAACTTGTATTTACGGATAAAAAGAACGCTAACGTTTTAACGCTTCCAAACGGAAAGGTACTTCTAATAATCGTGAACAGAAGATATCCATCGAAACCACTTATGTACGGTGATGTCTACGAAAACCTCAAACAGATGATAAAGGTTATAAAGGCAAGAAAACTGGCCAAGGCAGAGGTTCAAAAGCTTAAGGAAAAATATCCCGTTACGCTAATTGATAAGAATATTGATTGCCTATAGGGTTTTCCCTATAGGTTTCTTCATAGTTACTATAAGTGGTTCTTGCTTTAGGAACCTTGCATAGTTTTTGAATTTATCTATTGTTGTCCCTTCAAGCCTTTCGATATAATTTAGATATAGGTTTACATCACTAAAAACACAAATATCGTATCCAATGGCTTCGGCTTCGCTTTGAACACTTTCCCTATCAAAGATCTCCGATACCTTTAGTTTTTGCTTGGCAAGTTCAAAATCGCTATCCTTAACGTTCAGAACTCTATCTACTACATCATTAATGCCATTCTTAAAAGTATCAAGGCTATTAGTTACGGCATACACATTGAAGTTTGGGCAAAGAAAGAACTGCTCATGGTTCGCTGAAGCACTGAAAGCCTTTCCAGTTTCCCTTATCATACGGTTTAAAAGAGAACTTTTACCCGTTGACAGAAGACTCTCCAATATATCCATATAGATATCTGCATCTCTATCTAATCCATCAAGTCTCCAACCCATCAGGACATGAACATTGGAAACTGATTCGTGAAAAAGCTCTACCTCTTTCGAAAAGCTTTCAGGTTTGAAAGGTAATGTTTCTGGGTATTTCTCATAGTTATTGTTTTTAAAGGCAAAGTTTCTACTTATAATATTTAGAACATCCGATTCCTTAATACCTCCGCATATAGATACCACCATTCTATCAGGCCTATAAAAGTTTTTATGAAAGGACTTTAACATGTCAACGTTGGTACTCGATACCGATTCAGCACTTCCCAGTATAGGATACTGGTATGGTGTACCCATATAAAGATTCTTCATGAAGGATGCAGATAAAATATCAAGGGGATCATTTAAGGAACGCTGTATCTCCTCAATCACGATGGGCTTTTCCTTTTTGAGCATTGATCCTGATAACATCGGCCTGCATACTATATCTGCCAAAAATCTAATTGCATTATCAATGTAGCTTGCCGGAAGATTTATATAGTAATGGGTATAATCATACGAAGTAGCTGCATTCAATTCACCACCAAGGTTTTCAACAGCCTTGTCAATTTCACCTGATTTATAGTTTTCCGTTCCATTGAAAACCATATGCTCTAAAAGATGGGCAATTCCCCTATTTGATTCATTCTCAAATGATGAGCCAGCTTTTACCCATACGTTTACGCTTACAACATCTGAGTCGGGCCTCTCTTTAACAAAACACCTTAAGCCACCTGGAAGTACGTTTAACATATATCACCTTTCCTTTTGATAAAACCTATTTTATACTAAACATGGAGGCGTTCGTGAAAGCATTGGTAATTGGTGCCGGTAAAAGCGGTACCTCTGCTAAAAAGCTATTAGAACAAAACGGTTACAGCGTAAAGGTTTACGATGATAAAAACCCAATATCTGTAGATAATAGCTTCGATATCATCGTTAAATCTCCGGGGGTTGCACCTTCACATCCAATCGTTAAGAAACTAAAAGCTGGAGGAACGGAAATAATTGGGGAAGTGGAACTTGCTTATAGGTTTTCAAAGGGTAAAATAATATCGATAACGGGAAGTAACGGTAAAAGTACAACGACAGGCCTTATCTATAATGCCTTAAGATTCCTTGGATATAAAACTTTTATAGGTGGAAACTATGGTATACCATTTTCCTCGTTTTGCCTTGAGACAACCCAAAATAGTATAACTATTTTGGAGCTTTCAAGTTTCCAAATAGAGGATTTGCGTAGTTTTAAATCCAACATATCAGTTATACTAAACATAACGCCTGACCACCTAAACAGGTATGGAAGTTTCAAGGATTATGCAGAAGCAAAGCTTAAGCTCATAAGTCATTCAGATAAACTTGTGTTGAACATGGACGATCCAATATTAAGAAATCTTAAGGCAGATAAATGGTTTAGCTTTAAGGAAAAGGCCGATGCAACATCCAATGGAAGAACGATATCGATGAGCAATAGAAAATTAGATTTGGCAGATTTCCCATTAAAGGGCATACACAATGCCGAAAACTACATGGCTTCCATGCTTGTACTTGATCTTTTAAAAATAAAATTAGAGGATGCATCAAAGGCTTTAAAAAACTTTAAAGGACTTCCGCATAGGACAGAGTATGTGAAAACCATAAATGGTATAAGGTTTATAGATGACTCCAAATCAACGAACGTTGATTCACTTGAAAAGGCCGTGAAAAGCTTCAAAAACATTGTATTGATAGCTGGTGGAAGCGATAAAGGTTTAGACTTTTCACTGCTAAAAAAACTTTTTAGAGAAAAGGTTAAAAAACTTGTGGTTGTTGGTGAAACGGCCGATAAATTTTATAAGACTTTCTATGATGTTGTTCCGGTTACAAAGGCTTTAAACTTTGAGAATGCCGTAGAAGAGGCATTTAGATCTTCGAGCAAGGGGGATACTGTTTTGCTATCGCCTGGATGTGCAAGCTACGATATGTTTAGGAACTTTGAGGAAAGAGGAAATAGGTTTAAGGAAATCGTTAATAACTTGGGGAAACTTTGAATAATAAAAGGTTAATATGGATTTTATTTACAACATGCATTTTACTTTCATTTGCAGGCGTGATCTTCATATATACAGGTAGTTATTTCTACTGTTTACACAGAGGGATGCAACCGTATAGCTTTGCAGCAAAACAGCTAATAGTAAACATCTTTGGAATATTTCTTGCACTCTTTATCTATAAAACCTTCAATTACAAGTACCTCTCCGATAAAAGGTTCTGTTGGGGAACCTATGCCATTGCAAACATCTTGCTTTTATCGGTCTTGGTTTTCGGAAGGGTTGTCAACAATGCGAAAAGTTGGATAGTAGTGGGAGGTCTATCGATTCAACCAGCAGAGCTTGCTAAAGTTTTAATAATACTTTTTGTTGCATCATATATAAAGAGAAAATGGTACGAGATAGAGAATAACTTCTATACATATGTAAGCTTTGTTTTGATATCCTTTGTACCTGTAATCCTGATTCTCCTTGAAAGGGATCTTGGATCAGCTACCATACTTGCAGCAATCATATTTGCAATGATATTTGTAACAGGCCTCAGCTTTAGGTATACCGTGATACCTTTAACCTTGGGCAGTATATTATTTACAATTGGCATCGCTATAGCACCTTACAGGGTTGCAAGAATTAAGATGCTCTTATCACCTATGAAGTACTACCATACAGCAGGAAAGTACAGTAGCTATCAGCTTGTTCAATCCTTCATTGCATTTGCCAAAGGAGGAACCTTGGGAACCGGAATAGCTCAAGGTAAACAACAGATGTTCTTTTTACCATTTCCATTTAGCGACTTTATATATGCGCATATTGCCGAGGAAACGGGAATCATTGGTGCATTAATCGTAGTCTTAGCCTTCCTCCTGATCTTATATATCGGTTTAGCAATAGCTGATAAGAGCGATGAAAAGTTGGGGAAATACCTATCGCTTGGGTTAACATTGTATATTTTTCTTCAGGCAATGGTGCATATAGGGGTTAATATTGGGGTTGTTCCAACGACAGGCATTACGTTGCCATTTATAAGCATGGGAGGAAGTTCACTTATTTCAATGTACATTTCCATTGGCCTTCTAATGGGAATAGCTAAGAAAATGCCAAAAACAGGAAGAACCTTCTACACTAAACTTCAACAAGGAAAATATGCATGAGGGTTCTTGTGTGTGGTGGTGGAACAGGAGGACATGTATTCCCAGCTTTAGCCGTTCTCAATGAACTTAAAGCAAGGGGCTGTAATACACTCTATGTAGGATCTTCAAACGGTTTGGAATCAAGACTAAGCCTTCCCGAAAACCATGTTCTTTTAAATGTAAAAGGTATAAGGGGAAAGGGAATCAGAGCTGTCTGGAATAGTTTCTTACTTTTAGGAAGCATCTTAAAATCCATCAAGGTTATAAGAAATTTTAAACCGGATAGTATAGTTTTGTTTGGAGGCTACGTTTCACTTCCCATGGGGCTTGCCACTATCATCATGCGAAGAAACTTTATACTTCAAGAGCAAAACAGCATTCCGGGAAAAACAACGTTATTTCTGTCAAGGTTTTCCAGAAACATTATGCTTGGTAATAGATTGGCCTCAAAATTCTTTAAAAAGAGCATATATACTGGCAATCCACTGAGACATGAAATAGTGGAATTTGCGGTTGAAAGAAAAAACATAAAACAAAAGCTTATCAAGGATTTGGATCTTGATAATGGAAAGATTACAGTTTTAGTAATAGGTGGAAGCCAGGGTGCACTTTTTATAAACAAGCTCATGGCATCAGCATTAAAAAATCTAAGTAAGTTAAATAAAAGGATTCAGTTTATACATATAACCGGTAGGGGAAAGGAAGGCAACATTAGTAGTCTCTATAAAAGCTACGGTTTCAAGGCAAGGGTACTGCCATTCACGGATAAACCTTGGGTCTACTACTGCGTTTCAGATATTGCGATATCAAGATCCGGCGCTATTGCAGTTTCAGAACTTTCAGCATTTGACATCCCAACCTTCTTTATACCTTACCCATTTGCCGTTGATGACCACCAATACTTCAACGTCAAGGACATCTACGAAAGTGGTGGATGTATGCTTGAAAGGCAGGAGACAATTACGCCTAATGATGTAAAATCATTTATAATATCGATGATGGACAAATCGAAGAGAAATTCCATGGCAGCCAAGTTTAGAAGTTTTTCTAAAATTAAGGCTACATCGAAAGCAGTTGAGGTAATATTAAGTGAAGAACATCAAAAATCTCATTGAAGCAGCCATCTTTCTCTCAACCGAACCGATATCCGATGAAGAACTTTCGAAAAAGCTCAATATTTCCATTAAAGATGCTAGGTTAGCAGTAGAAAATTTACAGAATGACTATCTTAACAGGGGAATTAAAATTGTTAACATCGGTAATGGATACAAATTCATTACCGATAAAAATCTCTATAATGACTTGAAGGAATTTGTTAAGGACAAGCCTATTAAGCTGTCAAGTTACCTCTTGGAGGTTTTAGCCGTAGTTGCCTACAATCAGCCAATAACAAAAAGTGAAATTGAGCATATAAGAGGGAAGAATTCCGATGGAGCAATAAGATCTCTCTTAGAAAAGGGGCTTATTGAGGTTTCCGGAAGAAGGAGTACACCGGGGAGACCAAAAGTCTATAGGACAACCAAGAATTTTCTATACCAATTCAAGCTTAAGAGCATAGACAATCTACCAAACTGGAGAAATAACAATGACAGCTGATGAGCTTATAGATTCCATATATGAGGACGAAAGGCTAAATGAGTGTTGCAGTAATATGCTTCCCCGAATTGAGGCATTTATAGAGAAGCACAGAAAGATGAACAGGATGATATTAAGCGAAATAATTGATAAAATAAGAAGTGAACTTTTAAATGGAAATATTGAAACCGTAAAACATGTACTGGAGGAAAGGATGGGTGTGATAACCGTAACCTATAAATTAGGATCAAGGGGATTGGATGTTGCAAAGGAAATTGCAAAGAGAAGCGGTTATAGGATGGTATATCAGGAAATTTTAGAGGAAGCAGCAAAACGATTAGATGTCCCGGAGTGGAAGGTCGAAAAGTTTGATGAATTCAAGTATGTCCCATCTAAACTTTCATTTTTAGACATATTCAGGTTAGATAAGGGCATCATTGATCTGAGTGGTATATTCGGCGGAAAGTCAAGGAAAAGGATAAACATAGATGAATTTAGAGCTGCTATATCAAAAGCCGTATTGGGCTTTGCAATATCAAATAACGTTATCATAGTTGGCCATGGTGCTGCATGTATATTAAAGGATTACCCAAATGCATTGCACCTTAAGGTAAGTGCACCTTTCGATGACAGGGTAAAGGAATACTCACAGAGGTTGAGCGTTCCCATCGATGAGGCAGAGAAGCAGTTAAGTATGATAGATGATAGAGAAAAAAGTTTCTATAAAGACCTATGTAATGCAAATGTAGGTGGAATTGAGCTTTTTCACCTTGAGCTTAATTCATCTAAGTTCTCGGTTGAAGATGCAACTGATGTAGCAATGAAGGCATTTAAACTAGTAGTTAAGGAACAACAGTAGCCTTAATGTCATTTAGAAAACCCGGATAGGATGTTGATATGGAGTTAACATCATCGATGTATATGGGTTTATTCGATATCAGAGAAGCCACTATGAAAGTCATAGCTATCCTATGATCTCCATAACTTTTAACGTTTCCGCCTTTTAATTGAACTTTTCCGTGAATTATCATTCCATCCGGTAGCTCCTCGGCATTTCCACCTATTGCATTAAGGTTTTCTACCACTGAGTGTATTCTGTCACTTTCCTTTACCCTCAATTCTGATGCATCCCTTATAGTAGTTTCCCCATCGGCTTGAGATGCAAGAAGTATAATTATAGGAATTTCATCTATAAGTCTTGGAATTTCACTACCACATATCTTAATCGGTTTTAGGTTTGGTGAATATCTTACCGTTATATCCCCTACGGGTTCGTTCTCCACAAAATTGGTTTTCTTAACAACAGTGAAATCAACGTTCATACGTCTCATAACATCTATAATACCTGTTCTCGTTGGGTTTAAAAGAACATCCCTTAACGTCAATTCCGAACCTGGTGTTATCGCAGCTCCAACCATGAAGAAGGATGCAGATGAGATATCAGCTGGAACTGTAAGGGTCAGATCCCTTGAGGGCTGCCGATTTTTCCCCAACGAAACGGTTAAACCGTTTACTCCAACATCAACACCAAACGCTTTGAGAAGATTTTCAGTATGATCCCTGCTCCTTGAGGGTTCAATAACCGTTACATCCTTATTTGAAAAAAGCCCTGCAAGGAGTATGCATGACTTTACCTGTGCCGAAGCTGTAGGACTTTTGTATATAATACCTTCAAGTGGATACTTACCCTTTATTGAAAGTGGCGCAAAACTTCCGTTTTTTCTAGCCAGGATCGTTGCGCCCATTTTTCTCAATGGGACGATTATTCTATCCATCGGCCTCTGCCTAAGGTAGGTATCACCGGTAAGAACCGAGTAGAAGTTCTGTCCCGAAAGTACGCCGGATATCAACCTCATGGATGTTCCAGAGTTACCAAGATCGATAACATCAAATGGCTCGTTTAAACTTTCCTTACCATTTCCATTTATAGTGATTGTTTCACCGTTATTCCTTATATCTGAACCAAGTTGCTCGAAAGCCCTAAGTGTGTTAAGACAATCATCGGACCTTAAAAATTCCCTTATGATGAGCTTACCCTTATTTATGGATCCGAGAATTACCAAACGGTGAGATATAGATTTATCGGAAGGAACCCTCAATTCTCCTTTAAGGGTTCCTCTAAAATTTGCTTTAAACACTGTAAAAAACATCCTTTCCTAAGAATACAGCACTACCATCCAATGTATCCTCAATCCTTAAAAGTTGGTTGTATTTAGCATTCCTTTCACCACGTGCAGGTGCACCTGACTTGATCTGTCCAGCATTAACTCCAACTGCAAGATCGGCTATAAAGGAGTCACATGTTTCACCAGACCTATGCGATATAACCGTTGTATAGTTATGCTCCTTTGCCATTTCAATTGCATCAAGTGTCTCTGTTACGGTTCCTATCTGGTTAAGTTTTATGAGAATTGAGTTTGCAATACCTTCCTCTATTCCCATCCTTAAGAGCTTTGTGTTCGTTACAAAGATATCATCGCCTACAAGTTGAACCCTATCGCCCAAAGTTTTTGTTAAAAGCTTCCAGCCCTCATAGTCATCCTCTGCCATTCCATCCTCAATGCTGAATACTGGATACTTCTCAACTAAGTAGGCATAAAAGTCAACTAATCCCTGCCTATCTAATTTCTTCCCTTCGCCGGCAAGATTATAGACACCGTTTCCTTCATAGAACTCTGAAGCTGCAGAATCAAATGCAAGTAGAACATCTTCACCGGGTGTATAGCCAGCCTTTTCTATGGCACTTACCATTACCTGCAATGCCTCTTCGTTTGATGAAAGATTGGGTGCAAATCCACCTTCATCGCCAACATTTGTCTGATGCCCCATCTCCTTAAGAACACTCTTCAATGTGTGGTAAACCTCTGAGCCTATTCTCAACGACTCATGAAAGTTTGAACCGATGGGCATTATTAAAAATTCCTGTATATCAACATTATTATCGGCATGAACACCACCGTTGAGAATGTTCATCTGAGGAGCAGGCAAAACCTTCGCGTTTGTGCCACCTATATATCTGAAAAGTGGAAGCCCTAATTCCTCTGCCGATGCCCTACATACCGCCATAGAAACACCTAAAATCGCATTTGCCCCAAGGTTCGATTTGTTCTCCGTTCCATCAAGCTCTATCATAAGCCTATCAATGTTCACCTGTTGGATTGATTCCATACCGATGAGGGCTGGCCCTATCGTGTCATTAACGTTCTTTACAGCTTTTAAAACCCCTTTACCTAAGAATCTCTTAGGATCATTATCCCTAAGTTCAAGTGCTTCCCTTTCACCTGTTGAGGCACCACTCGGAACATCAGCCCTCGATATAACACCACTTTCTAATTCCACCTCTACCTCTACCGTAGGGTTTCCCCTTGAATCAAGCACCTCTCTTGAAAAAACATTAACTATTCTTGACATTAAATCCTCCCATCCTAAGCGTTTCACAAATTTTACCGCTTTTATCATGGATTTCCAAAAGTCTTCTGTTCTCATCCAAAAAACTGCATTTGATACTTATAACGGAAAGATTTTTCAATTCACGCTCAATGAGCTTAGGCCACTCTATCAACTTTATCCTTTTATCGTTCAGGAAATCATAGAAACCAACTGACTCGATATCCTCTAAGGATCTTAACCTATAGAGATCCATGTGGATTAGGTTGTCGTACTCATGAACTATATTAAAGGTCGGGCTTGATATCAATGACCTTTTAATTCCGAGTGACTCAGCAATGCCTTTAGCCAGGACAGTCTTTCCACATCCAAGATCTCCGTACAACAGTACAAAACTTCCCTCTTTAATGGATTTCCCTATTGATCTTCCAATCTTGAAGGTATTTTCTACACTCTGCGATTCAACCAAACAGCTACTCAACCCTTTCACCAACCAATGAAATGTTCCTTATGTTCGCCTTCCTTAAAACATCAAGTAGCGAAAAAACATAAACATAAGGTGTATCTCTATCAGCCTCTATAAAAACCTTCTTAGCATTCTTCACAACGGGAACTACTCTATTAAAATTCTTATAAAGCTTACCGTTAATGTAAACCTTGCCCCATTTATCCATCGATATCTCTACTATGCTCTTGGATCCTTCAATTGATGCGCCACCCTTGGGCAACTTTACATTTATCTTTCCACCAGACAGGAAGTTTGTTGTTACCGCCAAGAAGATCACCAACATCAATGAAAGATCAATTATCGGTGAGATATTGACATCGGATATCAGTGAACCTTTACCATCTCTTATGTTCATCTTCTCTCTAAAAGCTCTTTATGTGCAGTTTCCCATAGTTTTACGGCCTTCTTGCACTCCTCAACGGTTGGTACAAGAGCTATTCTGAAGAATCCCTTACCTCCCTTTCCGAAGAACTCACCGGGAGATACAATGATACCGAACTTCAAAAGATAAAGTGCATAGTCCATCGAGCTTATGCCCTTCGGGGCCTTTGCCCATATGTAAAATGTAGCTTCTGGATATAGAAATTCAAGGTTGATCCTCTTGAGAAAATCAACAAATATATCCCTTTTCCTCCTAAATATTCTTCTCCTTTCCCCAACATGTCTCTCGTCAGACCATGCCACCTTTGCGGCCTGTTGTACAAAATCCTGCGACGCAACACCAAACGATGATCTATAAAAAAGGTACTTTCCTATAAGCTCTTTATCACCGGTAACGAAGCCAGACCTATAACCGGTCATGCCACTTCTCTTTGAAAGCGAGTTAAAGACAACAATATCTTTCCTTCCTACCTCAAGTGCCGAGTGGGGTTTTGTCTCAAAGTAAAGTTCCGTATAGCATTCATCTGAGCAGAGTATTATGTTGTGTTCCCTACAAATACCGTAAATATCCCTTAAGTATGATAGAGGTGCAACGGCACCTGTTGGATTATGGGGATAGTTTATCCAAACAATTGCCGTTTCATCCAAAACGGAACTTGGAAGTTTATCTAACCTCAAGAGAAAGTTATCCTCGTAGTTTAGCCTTACAGGAAATGGAACACCATTGGAAAAGGCTGCCCCTCTTTCGTAAACTGAATAGGCAGGTGTTCCAAATATCACATTTCTCTTTTTGGAATCTTCATCAACAAATACAAGATGAAAGTGAAAAATGGCTTCCTTCGAACCTGCTGATGGAATTATCTCGCTATCTGGGTCAAGTTGCACACCAAAGCGTTTCTTGAACCAATTTGAAATTGCCATTCTCAAATCTCTTCTACCCTTTACCGTGGGATACTGACTGACATCGGGAACGGCATTCCTTAAAGCTTCTATAATCCTTTTATCCGTTGCTTCCCTTGGATCTCCGGTTCCAAAATCGTATATGGTTAAACCTTTAGCCTTTGCTTTTTCCTTTGCTTTGTTAAGTTGATCCATCGGATAGGGCTTAAGCTTCCTTACAATTTGGTTCATTTAGCCTCCAAAGAAAGTAAACTCCATTATAGGAAATCGAGTTTAAGTCCTTAAAGGGATGAGGTTCTTCTTATGCTGACGTACTTTTGATCTGAATCACCTAACTGGTGAACGGAACAGGCAATTCAGGGATCAAAGGCCCTTATAATCATCTCTGAGCGCTTTTGAAGAAAGTCATCGGATGAAGTAGCGTTCATCGATATAAAGTCAGCTAAGTCCTTTTCAACTATTGATTGAAGCTGTGCAGTAGGAGTTATTATGTTCGTGGACGTGCATCTTCCGGTTTCGTCAAAGGTATACTTATGGAAAAGTGTCCCCCTTGGTGCTTCCTTAATGCCATAACCTGTATTTGCTTTTGGCTTTATGTTATCAACTTTAGTTACTTTTGGATAGTCAGATATAAGCTCAGACACAATTTCAATACCCTCGTATGTAAGTTGAAGCATCTCAATATCCCTTGCAATATTCCCATGAAGTGCATTCTGTGATGGAAATTTAACCTTAAGTGTTTTCATGAGATTTGTTACCCTTTCGTCAAAGTTCCTGAAATGAGCATTTACCCTTGCAAGCGGACCAACTAAGAACGGCATGCCGTTAATCCTTGAAACCTTTGCCATGCTGTAAGGGGAAACCGTTTCCTTCACAAAAAGTTCGTATTCCCTTTTTGTAAAGGTTACTCCGTTGGAAAGTATTAACCTTTCGCCAAGCAAGGGTAAACCATTTCCCTCTATGCACATCTCTATGGGATGCTTCTCATTGTAAACAGGATAGTTGAAACTATCAAAAAGCTTTATGGTGTCCTCGATTTCGGGTATTGATTTCTCAAGATCATCCTTTAACCTCTTAAGGTCATCTATGGATGGCAACGAGTTGAAACCCCCTACAAGCGTATTCTCCCCGTGTATCGTCTTACCACCGATTAGCTTCATTATTCTGTTGCCTACTTCCTTCAAGAAGAATCCACGCTTTACGATGTTCGGGTAATCCTTTACCATATCGAGTGTTGACTTGTAACCCATGTAATCGGGAAGTGCAAGGAAGAACTGATGAAGTGCATGGCTTTCAAGAAATTCACCGATCGTTAATAGTTTTCTGAAAAGATTTATAGGCCTTGGAACTTCCACACCAAACGCATCCTCTATTGCTTCAACCGAAGCAAGCCTGTGTGATACATAGCATATCCCACATATCCTTGAAACGATCAGGGGAAGCTCGTAGTACATCTTTCCCTTTGTTATGAACTCGAAAAACCTTGGGCCTTCCACCAACATAAGCTTTACATACTTAAGCTTATCATTTTCGATGAGGATATCAACAGCCCCATGCCCTTCAACCCTCGTAATCTTCTTGATCTTAATTTCCCTTTTCATTCATTTACCTCTTTTGAAAGACCTTCAGATGCCTGTTTTCCTCTGAATATTCTTATGAGATTCTCGGCATCCTTAAGTTTCAAGCCCATTTTTTCAAGGGTCTCGATCATCTCAGGAAAGTTCGGGGCATCACAGTTACCCCTACAGCCAACACATCCTACGCCCTTTGCAGGACAAGGTGCACCGCAGCCAGCCTGAGTAATAGGCCCTAAACATGGAATACCCTTCAGCAAAAGGCACTCATTTTCGTTAAGCTTACACTCATGACAAACAGGGACCTTTGGAAAGAACGGTTTAACACCGTTCAATAGAAACGTCAAGGCATACACAAACTGTTTCTTATCGACAGGACAGCCGGGAAGTTCGTAATCAACCTTCACGACATCTGACAATGGCTTGGCTTTCATAACCTTAAACGGCATCTTCGTTGTACCGTAAACCGTCATCAGCATCTCATCAAGCGAAGCTCTATCGTTCTCCTGTGCTTGAACACCGCCATAACATGCACAGCTTCCAATGGCAACTAATACCTTTGAAACCTGTCTTCCCTTAATGAGAAAGGATTCGTCATACTCGGATGAAACTGAACCTTCAACAAACAGAACATCTAGATCCTTTAACTCATTGTCGTCCTGGGCAAGCGGAAAGAACGCAATTTTTATCTTTCCCAAAAGCTTGTAGATAGCATCCTTGCAGTTTAGTATCTCACACTGGCATCCAGAGCAACCGGTTAAACCCATAATTCCAACTCGCACCATGTAGGACCCCTATATCATTTCAGGTAAGCTCTTCGTATCCCAAAGCGGGAAAACAGGACCATCTATGCAGGCAAACTTATATCCAACTTGGCAGTGGCCACACTTTCCAATTCCACATTCCATTTTCCTTTCAAGCGAAACAAATATCTTACTTTCACTGTAACCATTCTTTACAAGTTCCCTACCTATGAACTTGTAGGCAACCGGAGGGCCGCAAACGGCAACAAATGTATCAGACGGGTTAAGCTTCACCTCTGGTATAAGCTCCGTTATCAGGCCCTGCCTTTCCGTCCACTTTCTATCATCTTCGGTTTTTACGTTATCAAGTATGTAAAGCGTCTTCACATCATCCCTTTTTGCAATTCTCCTCATCTCATCCTTGTACAGGACGTTTTCGTAATCCCTCGTACCATATAGGATGTAAACTTTTCCAAACTCTTCCCTTTTATCCAGGATATACCAGATAAGGGATCTTAAGGGTGCAAGACCAAGACCTCCAGCTATGATGAGAACGTTGTGTCCCTTCATAAGCTCAACTGGAAAACCGTTTCCATAAGGTCCTCTAACGGCAGTAAAATCACCGGGCTTTAAGCTGTGAAGTATTTCGGTTTTCCTTCCAACCTTCCTAACGGTAAGCTCAATCGTTCCTCTTCTCGTTGGTGAGGAACATATCGATATTGGGATCTCGCCAGCTTTTGGAACGGTCAACATAACAAACTGCCCTGGTATGTGATTCCACCTTTTATTTAAATTCTCATCGACAAATACGAGGGAAAACTTCTTGTGATTCGGAGCAACTTCATCTATATCCGATATAAGCACTTTGTCCGTTCTATAAGGGCTTTTTGGTATCGGCTTTACGAACATTCTTTCTAAGTCCTTTTTCATCCTCATTCCCCCTAAGCTTCTTTAAAACCCTTACCATATCTATCTTTGCTGGGCATTCGACGGTGCACCTTCCGCATCCAACACATCCCAACTTACCTATTTGGTACGGATACCCTACAAACTTGTGGTAATACCTATGCCTAAACCTGTGTTTTCTATCCGGTAAGAAGTAATGGCCACCTGCTACAAGGGAATAGTAAGGGTATTGACACGAGGTAGCAAGTTCTGTCCTTCTAACGTTTTTGCCATCGATACTTGGAATATCAACACTTGAATAGCAATAGCATGTAGGGCAAACATTTGTACATGTACCACAGCCAAAACACCTACTGGATGCTTTTTCCCAAACCTCAGAATCGTACTCAAGCTCTATTACGGAGGAAATTCTCTCAAGGTCGGGTAGGTTTTCCTTCTTGAAAAGGTACTTCTTTTCAGCTGTAACCTTCTTGTAAAGCTGCAAATCCTTACTTTCTATCTTTCTTGTAAGTTTCCTCATCGAATAAAGCACCTCATCACCCTTGGTACTTCCAATAGATATAAAGTATCCATATCCAATATCCGTCAAGAACAGATCCCAATTGGCACCATCAGGGAATGCAGTTCCCGTTGCAAGGCAAAAGCAGTGCTCATCTGGCTTGCACGATATACCTATCAGCAGGGTTTTTTCACGTGTTTTAAGGTACCTACTGTCGATCGGCTCAGAAAGAAGAATCTTGTCAAGTATCGTAATACCATGCAAATCGCATGAGTGAAGGCCAAATATAACTTGATTTTCAGGCTTAAAATCCTGTTTAATCTCAAATGTATTTGTATCATATGAAAGTCTTTCCCTTTTATACGGTAAAAGATACTTCTTAGGAGGTAAAACGGTTCGCACATAATCAAGAATAACATCCGAAACATCACCTATATCTTCAAAGTAAAACTTTTCCCGTTTCTTAATCGGAGCAATCAACTTTCCAAAGTTCTTAAGACCTGTTAAAAATTTGTAAACATTATCCTTGGGTAAAAACCTCGCCTTATCTATGTGAAAATCCATATTTTACCCTCCCAAGTG
>CAZXGR010000006.1:0-45854 GCA_964640245.1 uncultured bacterium
ATAAGGTCAAAATCCTCGACCTACCAGTTCTTTGAACATCTATAACGGCATCATACCTGTTTTTTAGAACAGCTAAAATTGTTCTTAATTCTCCAAGTATCCCTTCCTTTATAGTTAGTATTCTATCTATATAGGGATTTCCAAGGATTATTCCTCTTCCAAATTCTGATGTCAAGAAATGAACTTCTACATTGGAAATATTTTCCTTGAGGGCTTTACATATAGGCGTTGAGAGGAGAATATCTCCAAGCTGTCTTATTTGAATTACCAAAACTTTCATTTTATCTTCTATGCAATTGTAGTTTGCATCAATCAAAAATCGAAACTTTAGTATACTACTGGGATAAATACGAGGAAACTAAGTGATTGAGAAACTTGAAAATTTAGAATTAAAATATTACTATTTATTTGTCTTTTTGCTGTCAGCTATTTTCTTCCTAGCGAGAATTTATGAGCCTTCTTTAATTTGGGATGATGCAAAATATGCTCTAATAGCCAAAAATATGCTCAAAACTGGAAACTTCCTCATTCCAAATGTAGGATTTGAATACTACTTCAAAAAACCTCCTTTCTTCTTTTGGGTAATTTCTCTCTTTTTCAAAATTTTTGGAACATCAGAATTCTCAGCAAGGCTTCCTTCTGCTATATTTGGAATTATTGATGCTTTACTAATTTTCTATTTCGGATGGAAAATTTCTAAGAGTAAACTGTTTGCTTTGATTTCCTCTTTAGTTTTTATTTTAAATTTTGAAGTTATCAGAGTTACAACAACTGTAAAATTTGATAGCTTTATACTATTTGTAAATTTGATAACGATAATTCTTTTATATAACCCAAGTGCTTTTAGGGTTTTCCTTGCCAGTCTTGTAATATCTGCAGGAATTATGACCAAGGGACCCATGGCTATTATAGGTCTAATCTCAATTTTAGCATATTCCTTGATTAAGAGGAATCTTAAAAATACTGCTATCTATGTTCTTACGCTATTTGTCTCTTTAGTGCCATTTCTGCTTTATGTAGCGTACACTTTCAATCACTATCCAGATTTTCTTAGAGAATTTTTAAGGGAATTTTTCGAAAATCAGATAATAGGAAGAATAAACGGTTCCTTAAAAGATGGAACTCCAAGGTCATTCTTATTCTACGAAAGAAGTATCCTAAAACATTTTTGGCCATGGAACTTAGCACTATTCTATCTTATAGGTCTTTCAATAAAGCGAGATTGGATGAAATTAAAGGAAATCTTCCAGTTTAAGAACAACGGTTTTTTTCAAATTCTCCTAATTATGTTTTTAATAGTGTTTATTTCACTGCATTTTATTTCCCTTAAATTTACAAGATATTCCTATTATCTTTATCCGTTTCTATCTCTAATAGTAGCATCAGTTGTAGTTAGGCTAAATTTAACAAAATATGTTCTAATTTTTTCCCTGATAACTACTTTTATATACAATTACATAGCCATTTCATGCCCATGTAAATTCCACAAAGACAAGTTAAAAGATTTAAGACCATTAGTTGAAATAGGTCTAAGAAACTACGGAACCTTAGGAATAGATAGGAAGATTAAGCTTGACTATATTTACTCTTTACTGTTTTACTTTGATAACCTGAAGGTTGGGAAAAGTAAGTTTTTGATTACCAACAACTGTTCAAGGAGGGTTTTAATAAGATATAAGAACTTCTGTATTGTTAGAACAGGAAATTAACCATGAAGATTCTTCAAGCTACAACAGCCATCGGTTGGAGTGGAGGAACAGAACAGTGCCTCCTGTTAACAAAGTACATGAACCTTGAGGGCGAGGAAACACACATCTTAACGTATAGAGGAAGTGAACTTGATGAAAGGGCCGAAAAACTCAAGATCAAAAGGGTTTACATTCCAAATACTAAGAGAATCAGTTTTTCGGAAACCAAGAAGCTCGCGAGGATAATAGAAAACTATGACATCGTAAATACCCATATTTCAAAAGCACATTGGTTCATATGGCTTGCATCCTTCTTAACAAGGAAAAGGCCGAGAATTGTTTATACGAGAAGAGTATCCTACGGCATGCCCGTATTCTCATTACTAACGAAGTACAACGTTCATACTGATGCCGTGATATGCGTTACGGATGAGATAAAGAAAAGAATTTCAAGCATTTTAAAGCAGAAAAAGGTGGTTTACATACCTTCAGGTATTGAACTTGACAGATTTAATACTAATATCAGGTCCAATATCAGAGAAGAACTTAAGATTCCCGAAAATTCAACGATAATCACGAACGTTGGAAACTTTTCAAACGTAAAGGGGCAACACCTGCTCTTACCCGCCTTCAAAATGCTGATGGATAGATTCAAAGGGGAAAGGATTTATCTCTTACTTGTAGGAAGGGATACAAAAGGCGGTGAAGCAAGGAAGCTAATGGAGAAATACAGATTAAATAAAAATGTTTTGCCGTTGGGATTCAGAAGGGACATACCAGAAATACTAAAAGCGACGGACATATTTGCCTTTCCGTCATTAAGCGAAGGCATAGCAGGCTCACTGCTTCAGGCTATGGCTATGGGAAAGATCTGTGTTACATCCTCGGTTGGAGGCATCAAAAGTTATGCAGAAAATGGTATAAATGCCATTACGGTAGCAGAAAACGATGTTGACTCATTGTACAATGGTCTTGCTAAAGCTTTAAGCTTGAACAAGGATAAAAGGAAAGTTATGTCTAAGGAAGCCATTAAAACCGCAAGGAAGTTTGATATAAGAGCTGTAGCAGAAAAAACATTAGACCTCTATAGGGAGCTTTATGGAATTTCCAAAACTCAGCGACTTTAAATCAAAAAGGGAACGAATATGCGTTGTTGGCCTTGGTTACGTTGGCCTTCCGCTTGCAGTAGCACTTGCAAGGAAATTCAATGTCATAGGCTTTGATATAAATGAGGAAAGGATTTTAGAATTGCAAAAACACTATGATAAAAATGCAGAGGTAGATACAGAAACCCTTAAATCTTCAACCGTAAAGTTCACATCATCGGAAGGGGCTATATCCGGCTCAAAGTTCATCATAGTTGCCGTTCCAACGCCAATTGACAAATATAAGATACCGGATCTTTCGCCATTAAGGTCAGCATCGGGTATAGTTGGAAGAAACATGACTAAGTGCTCAACCGTCGTTTACGAATCAACGGTTTACCCCGGGGCAACCGAGGAGGTTTGTGTACCGATACTTGAAAGGGAATCAGGTTTAAGGTACTTGACGGAATTCAAGGTAGGTTATTCACCTGAAAGGGTTAACCCAGGTGATAAAAAGCATCCAGTGGAAAACATAGTAAAGGTTGTGTCAGGATGCGACAGCGAAACGTTAGAGCTTCTATCGGGAATCTATGGATCGGTTATAAAGGCGGGCACCCACAAGGCCCCGAGCATAAAGACAGCCGAAGCAGCAAAGGTAATTGAGAATACGCAGAGGGATTTGAACATAGCACTTATGAACGAATTAGCAGTAATTTTTCATAGGATGAAGATTGATACCGGGGATGTTCTCAAGGCAGCTGGAACTAAATGGAACTTCTTAGGATTCGAACCTGGACTTGTTGGAGGACACTGTATAGGCGTTGATCCCTATTATCTAACCTTTAAGGCCAAGGAACTTGGCTACTATCCACAGGTAATACTTGCAGGAAGAAGGATAAACGATAATATGGGAAAGTTCATAGCCGAGAAAACGGTTAAACTAATGATAAGGCAAGGCAAAAAGATACTTAACTCAAAGGTTCTAATAATGGGTTTTACGTTTAAGGAAAATATTAAGGATATAAGGAACACACGTGTAATTGATATCTACAATGAACTTAAGGAATTTGGCGTTAAACCATACGTATATGATCCTCATGCAGATACCGAGGAAGTGAAGAGAATCTATGGCATAAATACGCTAAGGAGCGTCAATGAAGAATCACCCTATGATTCTATCATCGTCGCAGTAAAACACGCAGAATTCTTAAATCTCAACTATGACTTTTTTAAGAACATCTCAATAGGAAAACCAATAATCGTTGACGTGAAGAGAATCTACAAAAGAGAAGAGCTTTCTAGGTGCATTCTGTGGAGATTGTAAGCTTTATGATATAATTTATCCCGGTGGAGGAGTGAATGCTATTTAAAAAACCACAGGTAAGCTTTTACCCTTTTATGGTTATAAGGGATGAGTCCAAATGCGTTAAATGTAAGGGATGTGTTGACCAATGTTCATTTGGGGCTACGTATTACGATGAAGATCTCGATAAGATAATGACGCACAATGAGCTGTGCGTTGGATGCAAAAGGTGTGAGGCATTCTGCCCAACAGACGCAATTAAGGTGGTTAAAAATCCATCCTCATTTCGCCAAAATGCAAACTGGACAAGGGAAGCGATAACGGATGTATATACGCAATCATTGTCAGGTGCAATTATTCTTACATCAACAGGTAACGATAAACCGATAAGGAACTACTTCGATCACCTTATATTGGATGCATGTCAGGTAACCAATCCTCCAATTGATCCTCTCAGGGAACCTATGGAATTGAGAACCTTTATAGGCAGAAAACCTGACAAGCTTGAGTTTGAAAACGATGAGGTAAGCATTAAAACAAAGATAGCAAATCAGCTTGAGCTTGAAGTGCCGATAATGTTCGCCGGTATGTCATACGGTGCATTGAATCTTAACGTTCAAAAGGCAATGGCGAGAGCAGCCATAAAGGCGGGAACGTATTGGAATACAGGTGAAGGCGGACTCCAAAAGGATTTGGTAAAGTATAAGGATGATACGATTGTTCAGGTAGCATCGGGAAGGTTTGGGGTAGACCTTAATTACTTAAACACTTCAGCAGCAATAGAGATAAAGATAGGACAAGGTGCAAAGCCTGGGATTGGCGGGCATTTACCCGGTGAAAAGGTAACCGAAGGAATAGCCAAAACGAGGATGATTCCTGTCCATTCTGATGCGCTTTCGCCTGCACCGCATCATGATATCTATTCAATTGAGGATTTAAGACAACTGATATATGCCATAAAGGAAGCTACAGATTACCAAAAACCAGTCTTTGTAAAGATAGCCGCAGTTAACAATGTGGCAGCGATAGCAGCAGGCATTGCCCATGCAGGTGCCGATGCAATAGTAATAGATGGTATTAGAGGTGGAACAGGTGCTACGCCAAAGATAATGAGAGATAATGTGGGAATACCCATTGAGTTAGCAACGGCAGCCGTTGATGACAGGTTAAGACAGGAAGGCCTTAGGGATAAGGTCTCGCTTATCGTTTCTGGAGGAATAAGAAACTCAGTTGACGTTCTTAAATCGATAGCCCTTGGTGCTGATGCCGTTTACATAGGTACCGCTGCACTTATTGCTATAGGTTGTACCATGTGCCAGCAATGTCAGACAGGTAAATGTGCATGGGGAATTACCACCAATGACCCTGTTCTTGCCAAAAGGGTAAATCCGCAGATAGCAACGAAAAACCTCTATAATCTTTTAAGAGCATGGGGTAGAGACATAAAGGATATGTTAGGTGCAATGGGAATAAATGCCATAGAAAGCATCAGGGGAAACAGAATGAGATTGAGAAGTGTTGGTTTAACAGAACAGGAAAATAAGATACTTGGTGTTCTACCAGCAGGAATGTAAGGGGAAAGCATGGAGAAAAAGCTTAAAAAGGTTTATCCAATTGAGGATAATTGCATCTCATGTAGACACTGCGAAGTTGCATGTACAATGTTCCATAGTGAATCAAAGGATCCAGTAAAAGCCTATAAGCTTGAAGGTTTAATTCCTAGGGTAACGGTTGAGGTAAATGGTGCTGTATCCATAGCAATCATGTGCAGACATTGCAAACATCCATTCTGCATGGATGCATGCACTTCAGGTGCAATAAGGCAGGAGGATGATGGAAGTATTACCCTTGATGAATCAAAATGTGTAGGTTGTTGGAACTGCGTTCTTGCATGTCCATTTGGGGCAATACATCCTGATATCAAAAGAAAAAAAGCCTATAAATGCGATCTATGTAATGGAAGGAAATTCCCAGCTTGTGTTCAGGCGTGTCCAAATGGAGCCCTTACATACAGATAAGGAGAGTTAGATGGGTTACGTAATAATCGGTAGCGGTCCTGCAGCTGTAGGGTGTATAACTGGTATAAGAAAGGTGGATAAATCAAATCCTATAACGGTAATATCAAAGGATGATAATTGTTATTCCAAACCCTTGATACCCAATTTGATAACTGGAGTTAATAAGGAAAGTATAATCTACAGAAACCACGATTTTCTCAATAAAAATGGCGTAAGGTTCATCTCGAATACAACCGCAAAAAGCATAGATACAGGGAAGAAAAAGGTTACACTTGATAGCAAAAAGGGTTTAGACTACGACAGTCTCCTCATAGCAACAGGTTCAAAGCCTTTGGACCTTAAGATTAAGGGTATCGAAAAGGAAGGAATATTTACATTTTACGATGTCCAATCGGCACTCTCACTAAGGGATTTTATCCAAACAGAAAAGGTAAAACATGCAGTGGTAATAGGTTCCGGCTTTGTTGGAATAGAAGTGGCAATATTCCTAAGAAATTTTGGAGTTAACGTCACGGTTATAACCCGGTCAGATAGGGTTTTGAGAAGGGATATCGATGAGAAGGCATCTAAGATCGTTGAACAGTTCCTGGATGCAAACGGTATAAAAATAGTCTTTAACTCTAAAGTCGAGGAAGTATTAGGGGAAAAGAGGATAAAAGCGGTAAAGCTTGAAACTGGCAAGGTAATCGATTGCCAATCCGTTATTATGGCCGTTGGCACAAGACCAAACAACTCGATCTTTAGCTTGGATGCTGATGGTATAGACGTTGATGAATACATGCATACAAAAGCTGAAAGTGTATTTGCTGCTGGTGATTGCATAAGATGCATAGATATTACGGATGGAAAGAGAAAAAATATACCATCATTTGAGCTTGCCTTTGAACAGGGTTTTGTTGCTGGAATAAACATGGCAGGTAAAAAGTTAAACTATCTTGGTGGCTTAAAGACAACATCTTTAAGCTTTGTTGAAAAGCCTATCGTTAGCGTTGGGGTTATAAATCCAGCAGATAGAAAATACGAAGTCTTTGTAAACGACAAGTTAAAACGAAGCGGATACTACAGAAAGGTAGTCATAAGAGACAATAAACTTGTAGGATTTGAAGCAATTGGAAATATCGATAGGACTGGCATTTTAACAGGTATCATAAGGCAAGGAATTGATGTATCGCAATTTAAGGAAAAACTTTCCGACGTTAACTTCGGTTTGGCCTTCCTTCCGAGGAAATGGAGAGATGAAAAGATAGTTAACGATAGAACGGATTATATTGACTGGGGGCCAAGATGGTAGATATAAACCCATGTGGATGTGGCCTTGCGGGATTGATAAATAGGGATGGAAAACTGACATCAGGAAAGAAGATCTATGACATGATAACCATCATGAAGGAACGCGGAAACGGCATGGGTGCAGGTTATGCTGCCTACGGTATATACCCAGATATGAAGGATTTTTATGCCTTTCATGTAATGATATCAAATCCCGATAGAGAACCAGATATAACGGCATTGCTCAGTAGAGATTTTAAGATAGTAAAGAGTGAGGCAATACCGACAAGGGAGGTACCGTCACTCTACAAAAAAACCACACCACCCGTCTTCTATAGGTACTTTTTAGAACCCAGGAAGGGATCGGAATCAAAGTTTGAATCGGAAAGTGACATGGTCGTTAGAAATGCAATGGAGATAAACAAGAAATTTAAGGATGCCTATGTAATATCAAGCGGAAAGAACATGGGTGTATTTAAGGGTGTAGGGCATCCGGATGAAATTGGGGACTTTTTTGAAATCAAAAGCTATAAGGCATATCTCTGGCTTGCACATACAAGGTTTCCTACGAATTCACCGGCATGGTGGGGAGGTGCTCATCCGTTTAGCCTACTCGATTGGTCGGTAGTCCACAATGGAGAAATAACATCATACGGAACAAACAAGAGATACGTTGAGATGTTTGGCTATAAGTGCACGCTTTTAACGGATACAGAGGTAGCTGCATACATCTTTGATCTGCTTTTTAGAAAGCATAAGCTACCCTTAAAGGTCGTTTTCAGCATCATGTCCTCACCATTCTGGAAGGATATTGATTATTTAAAGAAAAAGGGAATTAATAATGTTGCAGACATGTTTAAGGCAATAAGGATGATCTATGGCTCAGCTATGCTTAACGGACCATTCTCAATGCTATTTGCCTTCAAGGATGGCATTGTAGGATTCAACGATAGAATAAAGCTAAGGCCATTCATTGCAGCCATTGAAGGTAATACTACGTACATGGCGAGTGAGGAATCCGCAATTAGGTACGTTAGTAAAAAGCCCGAAAGGGTATGGATGCCGAGGGCAGGTACACCTGTACTTGCACTTATGAACTACTGCAGCGAAAACGTATGCTATCCTAAATAAAGTTGAGGATAAGATGAACGTAAAAAAGATAGACAGCCTAACCTATGAAATAACCTGTGGAAATATTCATTATAGAAAGTTAAATGAAGTTATCAAGGACCTATCGAGGAATAAAAACGCAGAAAGGATAATTTTGAAGGATGTTTACGGCCAAAGATACATAGGGACAGGCATCAAGAAGGATAACCTCAAGATAGAAATTCACGGTACAGCTGGCAATGACCTCGGTATATTCCTGTATGGGCCAACGATAGAGGTGTTCGGCGATGCACAGGACTGCGTCGGAGACACGATGATGAAGGGTAATATCATCGTTAGGGGAAATGCAGGTGATGTATGCGGATACGGTATGCGCGGTGGAAGGATATACGTTAAGGGAAATGTTGGCTACAGGGTAGGCATTCACATGAAGGGTTATAAAAGCCTCGTTCCAACGTTCATCATAGGCGGAAAAGCAGGAGATTTCTTTGGTGAATATATGGCAGGCGGAAGGCTTATAGTGCTTGGGCTTGGATGTGAAGGCGATATAGTCGGCGATTACTGTGCTACTGGAATGCATGGTGGCGCAATATACGTAAGGGGAAACGTACCAGAAAGGTATTTAGGAAAGGAAGTAAAGGTATTTGATGTTGACAAGGAAGACTTGAAGCTCTTGAAAAGCGAACTTAGCGGTTTTTGTAACGCATTTAAGATTTCATTAGAAGAGGTTATGTCAAAACAATTTACAAAGATCATCCCTGTAAGTGCAAGACCTTACGGTAGGATGTACGCGTATAGATGGGGAATTGCAAAAGGGTTGATAAAGTAATAACTTTCAATCAGGTTTAACTTAGGGAGTGTTATGCAAAGTTATAGGTATCCAAACAAGAAAGGTTACTTTGGCAGTTACGGCGGAAAGTTTGTACCAGAAACATTAATGGTAGCATTGTCAGAATTAGAAAAGGCATATCGTGAAGCAAAAAAGGATAAATCCTTTTGGAAGGAATTTAACTATCTTCTCAAGAACTACGTTGGAAGACCCACACCTCTTGGATATGCTAAAAGATTATCGGATTACATTGGAAATGGCATAAAGGTCTACCTTAAAAGGGAAGATCTTAACCATACAGGCGCTCATAAGATAAACAATACATTAGGACAGGCTCTACTTGCTAAAAGGATGGGGAAACACCGTATCATTGCTGAAACCGGTGCTGGTCAGCACGGCGTGGCAACTGCAACAGCTTGTGCCTTCTTTGGCATGGAATGTGTAATATACATGGGTGAGGAAGACGTCAGAAGGCAACAGCTGAACGTTTTTAAAGCTGAACTATTAGGCGCGAAGGTCAAGGTGGTAAAGTCCGGAAGCAGAACTTTAAAAGATGCTGTTAACGAAGCTTCAAGGGATTGGGTTACAAATATAAGAACAACTTACTATCTTATAGGCTCTGCTGTTGGACCACATCCGTACCCCGAAATCGTAAGGGATCTTCAGTCCGTCATAGGTAAGGAAGCCAAAAGGCAGATATTGAAACAGGAAGGAAGGTTACCTGACGTAATAGTTGCATGTGTTGGCGGTGGAAGCAATGCCATAGGTATTTTCTCGCCCTTCATAAGGGATGAAGATGTGGCTTTGGTTGGTGTTGAAGCAGGTGGTTATGGGTTAAATACAAATAAACATGCTGCTACTCTCTGTAAGGGTTCGGTAGGCATATTACATGGTGCAAAAAGTTACGTTCTTCAAGATGCCGATGGTCAGATACATCCAACCCATTCTGTTTCTGCAGGTCTCGATTACCCTGGTGTAGGGCCAGAACATTCACTTTTAAAGGATATTAAAAGGGCAAGATACTACGCCGTTACGGACGAGGAAGCTATGAAGGCATTCCAAATACTGTCAAGAACCGAGGGTATAATACCTGCTCTTGAAAGCTCGCATGCAGTGGCATGGGTTATAAAGAACAAGGATAAATTAAAGGATAAACTCGTGGTAATTAATCTATCGGGTCGTGGCGATAAAGATGTTAACGAGGTCAAGAGAATCTTTGAGGAAAAACCCGAATTTATCTTATAGGGGGATAAAAATGGCAGGGGAAGTTAGCAAGGAAGGTGATAGAATCGTAGAAAGCTTATCCATTGGAAGCTTCATAATGGGGGTATTTGTAGTGGTAATGTGGGGGCTTTTACCTCTTGGAATATTTTCTCACACATTGGACCTCCAACATTTTCTATGGCTAAAATTCTTGGTAGCCATCATAGCTATGCTCATTACCTTTAAATTCTATGCAAACTTCGTCAAGGGTTTAAGAACGAGCATAATAGCAATTGGGTTTTCCATTACATGGATCCTCATAGCAGGTGAAGAGTACTTTGTTTTGACTGATATTGTACTTAAAATCTTAGGGCTTGAATAATTTGGATATAAAGCAGTTAGAGATAGTTGCAAAGGTTGCGGAGCTTAGAAGCTTCTCAAAGGCAGCGGAAAGTCTTAATATTTCGCAACCCACGGTAAGCATGCATATACAGAACCTTGAGAGGGAGCTTAAGGCTAAGTTATTCGACAGGCTTGGGAAAAAGGTAATACCCACACCTGAAGGAAAACTGCTCTACAGATATGCCTTGGATATAATAGGAAAGAGAAACGAGGCGCTTAGGGAGCTTACATCATTCAATAAAACATTCAAAACTACGGTAAGGATTTTGGCAAGTAACATTCCCGGTGAATATCTGATACCATGGGTTATTCAAAGAACGGAAAAGCTCATTCCAAATGCCTTAATGGATGTAGAAATCTTGGATACTAAGAAGGTTATTGGGCTTTTAGAAAGGGAAATCCCGGATTACGATATCGGATTTGTTGGTGGTAAGGTAGCAAAGCCAAAGCTTGAATATAAAGGTATCATAGAGGATGAACTTATCCTAATAGCACCAAGCTATTATAAGAAAAATGATATAGACATAGAAACATTCAAAGAACTGCCACTGATCTTTAGGGAAAGCGATTCAGGTACAAGAATTTCAACGGAAAAAGCTTTAAAAACTTATAAAATTGATATCTCGAAGATAAACATAGTTGCATACCTGGGAAGCAATACATCTATAAAGGAAGCGGTTAAGAAAGGGGTAGGATTTGGTATAGTTTCAAGGTTTTCTGTCAAGGATGAGCTAAGGTGTGGGCTTGTAAAAGCAGTGAAGGTAAGACCGCTCAAACTTAAGAGAAAATTCTATGCAGTTAAGAGAAAAGATCTTACACTGAGCCCGGCAGCAAGGACAATTTGGAATAATTTAAGCAGAATATTTGCCATATAACCAGTGACGTCCTCTCCTCACTTCAGTCAGGAACTCTCTGTTTCATCGCTCTCATAATTTTATCGTAAAATTTGAAAATTATAGTAAAATACAATGAAGGGGATAGCTTTATTCTTTGCCAACTGAATAGCCGGGATTAACTGGTAGTAGCCAACTACTCTGCGATGGCATGCGGGGTATAACGCTGGAACTATCGGTAAAGAAGGAACACTGTTCCATGATCTTAGAAATTTCAAAAGTATCCTACGAGTCCTTCTATAGGATAGCAGGTAGTAATTCACTTGATGTAACGATATCCCTTTGCACTATATTTGGTGTATTTTGATACATCTGGTAGCCGGGTGGATATACCTCGGTTGACAATTTACAAATTCTGTCTAATATTTAACATAGGATGTTAAATTTGTTAAAACCAAATTTTAGGAGGTGGCTATGTTCGAAGGTTTCTTCGGCGGCTCAGATCCATTCAAGGATCTATTTACAATGTCCCAGGAATTAGAAAAAGCTTTGGGGCAAATGGGAATGTTTGGCAAGGGATTTGAAGCAGCAAAGGCTTTTCAGCCAAAGGTAGAGATGTACGAAACACCTGATGAACTTATCGTAAAGGCAGAAATGCCAGGATTCGACAAGGACAGCATAGATGTAAGGGTGCGCGGAAGGTACCTAATAATCAAAGGTACCAAAAAACAGGAAGAGGAAAAGAAAGAGGAAAAGAATACGCTTTACAGCGAAAGCTTCTACGGAGAGGTTCAAAGGGTTATACCATTACCTATGGACGTAAAACAGGAAGGTATTGAGGCTACGTACGACAAGGGCATATTGGAAGTAAGGTTACCTAAGACAGAAGCCGAAAGGAAGGAAGTTAAGATAATTGTCAAGGAACCAGAGGAAAAGAAAAAGGAAGAAGGTAACAAATAATAAATGGCTGCCGTCAACGGCAGCCATTTTTACTTAAATTCAAGCTTTAAACCAAAAAACACGGCTCTTCCCATGGTATTATATCCATAGGCAAGTTCATAATGTTTATTCGATAGATTTATTCCCTTCACATAGAGTTTAATCTTCTTGCTTAGCTCATATGAAGCATAACAGTTGTATGTCGTAAATCCATGTAAGTTAACTATCTTGGAAGGCCACGATGAATAGTCCATATCCTTTCTTCTTCCATAGTGATGTTCCCATGCAGAAAAACTAAGGTTGCTATGCCTTAGGTTAAAGCCAAGATTAAAGCTGCTCTTCGGAACTCTCATTCTATCTTGCCATTTTACCTCTCTTCTTTCCTTGGATCTAACATGTGTGTAGCTACCAAAAACATCAATGTGTTTAAATGGTTTGAATCTAAGTTTAAGCTCTGTTCCCTCCGAAATAGCTTTATTTACATTTCTATAAGTATGAAGCTTTAATGATGTATCATAATAGGAATCAACGATATCCCAAACATGGTTTTTAAAGTAGTTAACTCCAACTTTTCCACTTAGGTATGGGAGGTTCTGGGTTATACCTGTAATCCACCCCTCCGACTTTTCAGGGTTCAGGTTGGGATTTCCCTTGTAAATTAGGTAACCATAGTTGTAATAACCATATAGCTGATCAAGTGTAGGAGACTTAAAGGAGGTTCCATATTGAGCTTTTAAGGTAGTTCCCGTCCACTTAAAGGTATGGGAAGCTGAAACTTTATAGGTCTTATGAGATCCAAAGTTCTTGTGGTCATCCAGCCTTAAAGTGCCTATCAAATTTAATCCATAAATATTGGTATATCCCTCAACAAATGCAGACCTAATGAAGAATCGTTTATCCTTGATACCGTTTCCGGAAAGGTTTGTGTTTGCTATTTCATGTCTGTAGGAAAGCCCAGTTTTTAAAAAGGCACTATCCGAAAAACGATAGGTAGGTGAAATATAGGCATATCGAGTAATGCCAATATAGTTTCCGAAGGGATAATCTCTTGTTTCCTTATTGTTTGAAAGTTTAAGATCCCAGGAAAGCTTATTACTTTGTAAAAAGTTTACGCCAAAATCCACAAGATATCTATTGTACGTAGATCTATCGGGAGATTGACCGTTGTCAAAGTTACTATAGCCACCTTTATCAAGGAAATTTCCAGTAAAGTTTAGGTTGTTTGTCGGCCTATACCCAAATGAGAAGCTACCTGTTGAAAAGTGAAACGGGTCATGGTCTGGATTATACATATACTTTCCAGCCTTTTCATTCGTGGCACTAAAACCGAGCGTTTTGAAGTTCAATGATGAAAGTGAAATAAAGCCATTGTTAAATACCTTGCTGCCGCTTAGCGATTCTTTAAAGGTCCGATATTTCCCTCCCTCAAGGTCCATAGAAACATGCGATCTTTTAGGTCTTTTGGTAATTATGTTTATGACACCGCCAACGGCTTCTGAACCGTAAAGCGCACTTTGCGAACCCTTTAAAACCTCTATTCTTTCAACGTTATTTAGGTCTATCCATTCAAAGTTAGCTGCACCGTTGGGATTCGATGGATCATTTATTGGAACACCATTTAGAAGAACAAGAACATCCCTGCTGTCCAAACCCATCATGAAAACGCTTGTCTGCTTGCCAAAACCACCTGTATTAGATATCTCAATACCCGGGAGGTACTTGAGAACATCAGCGATGCTCGTAAACCCTAACCTTTCGATTTCATCATGTGTAATTACGTCAACATCATCACCCACATGTTCAATGGGTACAGGAACCCTGGTTGCCGTTACTTGAACCTTTGGAACATCCTCTGAAAATGCCTGTGAAAACGATAATAGCGAAACTATCAATAAAGCCTTTCTCATGCAAAACCCCCTATACTTGGTTTTATATAAAGATCGCCCTTAGATTCGCATATACTTAAATTCGCATCAAATATCTCAGTTAAATTTTTAATAAGAGGCAGCTTATTGCCATTGAATATCAATTTTCCGTTCTTTAATGCCAAAAAACCATCCGAAATATCAATCAAAAAATTCAAGTTATGAGCGGTAAGGATTATTAATTTTCCTTTTTTTCTTAATTTCTTTAAAATTGAAGCGAAAAATTGCAAATTTTCAACATCAAGAAAGGCAGATGGTTCATCGAATAGGCAAATATTAGGGTCTATTAGGAGCATTCTTGCAATTAAAATTCTTGATACTTCACCAGCACTAAGCGAATATACCTTTCTATGCCTTAAACTATATATGCGTAATTTTTTCATGGTATCTGCAATCCTTTCACAATCTACCTTAAACATTAAGGTAGATATAGATAAAAACTCTGAAACCGTATATGGAAACGATAGGTTTAAATTAGAAGGCATGTAATTAATGAGTCTCGCCCTTTTACCTATAGAAATGGTCTTTATAGATTTGCCTTCGATAAAAACATCACCAGAAAAATCGTAAAATCCAGCTATGCACCTTAGAAGTGTGGTTTTACCTGCTCCATTTTTACCTACAATACCAATTATCCGACCTTCATTTAGCGAAAATGAAATATCTTTTAGTATATCTTTAAATCCTAAGCCCTTAGTTTCTAACAGCATAGGAATATCTCCAAAGGATGTAGGTAAACATAGGGGCACCAAAGATTCCTGTAACAACGCCAACGGGAAGAATTACTGGGGATATTACGGTTTTAGCTATTAGCTCGGAAAGGGACATGACAGAGCCAGATATCAAAAACGAGGATAGAATGAGTTCCTTTGACCTTCTAAAACCGATAAAACGCGCGATGTGTGGAACAACTATACCCACAAATCCGATGATGCCAACTTTGGAAACCAAGAGTGAAACAAATACCGAGACAATCGATAAGAGCAGGATTTTCCATTTAAAAACTGATATACCGGAAAAATAAGCAAGTTCATCTGAAAACGATACGATATCAACATACGGCGACAATACACAAAGCAATACAAGTAGCAGAAAGGAACCCGAAAATAAAAGCAGTGATTCATTCAAGGAAAGGTATGGAATATAGCCCAACATGAAGAACAGCGTATCCTGTGCAGAAAAGTTAGGCATGGAAGCAAAGATAAACAGGGTTAACGATGAAAGAAATGCGTTAATTCCGACACCAAAAAGTAAAACTTTTAGGTTGTCCTTCAGGATGACCGAAACCAAGAAAACCAAGATTGTTACCAATATTCCAAGGATAAGTGCTAAAGCGGAAGGAGATTTTCCTATCCATATACCAATGGTAGCACCCAAGGCACCAGCAGATGAAACACCCAATATGTAGGGATCCGCAAGAGGATTCTTAAAGATGTTTTGAAAAACTACCCCACCTACGCTGAGTATTCCACCAGACGCAAGGCATGTAAAAAGCTCGGGCAACCTTATGTCAAGAATTATCTCCTTGCTAAACCCAACTGGACCAAGAATTAGAAGTAAAATGGCAGAAACAACGTATAGAATGACTAAAGCTAATTGCAAATCTTATCCCCTAAATTATCGATTGCCTTTAATAGAACGGGACCAGGATGAAGGTAGAAATTTGGATCAACATTAATGTACCTTATATGAAATCTCGATAAAAACCGATCAACGCTCAATGCCATTGATCTTGCACACGCAACGATAACGACATCATATTTCCTATGTAAAAACCCTTCAGCCGATACTGATAGAAACGTCCCATTAAAGGGGTACCTTGCACCTGCCATGGTTAGCACTTGACCTAAGTAAGAATCACGCCCAGCTATGTAGATAGGGTTTATCGAGAAAACAACGAGAACACTTTTGTTCTCAAGGCATGGCTTAAGCTTTTTAAGCTTAATTCCTAGCTCTTTCTGAAACGCTATCTTCTTCATTTGCCCATTGCTTGAAAGCAGATTGCCAATAATCTCTATAGCATTCTCTATGTCATCAATACTGACTAACCTTAGCCTTACTACTTTTATATGGAATGCTTTGAGTCTATTTAAAAATCTTTGAGGGGTAACAGTCGTGGATATCACGAGGTCAGGATGAAGTGACGCTATGATTTCGATATTCGGGTTAACCATACCGCCTATTTTTACCTTATTATCCTTATGGTAAACAGTATCAGCAATGAGCTTTCTATCGGCACCAACAAAACCAACCATATCCGTGATTGATGGCGCAAGGGAAACAACCCTATCATAGCTATAGGCATCGATGGAAAATAATGCAAGCATTAAAAGAAAAAAATATCTCAAATTTACCTCTACCTGAGCTCCCGCAGGATTGAAAGTTTTTTACGCAGATCGGTCTCCCGACTTACAGGAATTAAAAACTAAGGCCTTCCCAGATGGCAGGCTTTCACCTTACCATCCAGTGGCCTTTAGTTTTAGTTATTTCCTGCTTACGGTTGCGGGTACAGTACCGGACTTTCACCGGATTTCCCGTTCACCTACGCAGTGAAAATTATACTATTTTTCTTTTCCTTCCTTTCCGTTTCCTTCCTTTCCCTTCTCTTCCCCTTTCGTCTTTATCTTTGCATTTATAGGCCTTGGGTTTTCCACCTTAAATGTAAACTCAGATTTTTCCTTGTTGTAATCTACAAGCACCTTATCACCGTCCTTAACCTTACCTGACAGTATTTGTTCAGAAAGAGGAGTTTCTATATCCCTTTCAATTGTTCTTCTTAAAGGCCTTGCACCAAACTCAGGAACATAACCCCTCTTGGCAAGCTCAGCCTTTGCCTCATCTGTTAACGTTATCTCAATATTTCTTTCACCAAGCATTTTGTTAAGTAGCTTTATGAGTAGAACAACGATCTGCTTAATTTCCTCTTCCTCAAGCGGATGAAATATGATGATTTCATCGATTCTATTGAGGAACTCAGGCCTAAACCTCTGCTTTAGCTCCGTCATAACCTTTGCCTTAATGCCATCGTAGTTGGTTTCAAACTCTGACTTCGGGAGACTCATAAGGTACCTTGAGCCAATATTTGAGGTCATTATTACTACGGTATTGCTAAAATCAACGGTTCTACCCTTTGCATCCGTTAATCTTCCATCATCAAGTATCTGCAGTAGTATGTTGAAGACATCGGGATGTGCCTTTTCCACTTCATCAAGAAGAATAACACTATACGGTTTTCTCCTAATAGGTTCCGTTAACTGACCACCTTCCTCATATCCAACATATCCTGGAGGTGCGCCGATGAGCTTTGCAACTGAGTGGGGTTCCATGTATTCGGACATATCAAACCTTACTATCGCTGACTCATCACCAAACAGATACTCTGCAAGCGTCTTCGCAAGTTCTGTTTTTCCAACACCTGTTGGACCTAAGAACATGAAACTTCCCAAAGGCCTATGTGCAGGTTTCAAACCAGCCCTTGCTCTTCTTATGGCTTCGGAAACTGCCTTTATGGCTCTTTCCTGACCAACAACACGCTTATGAAGTTCCTCTTCCATTCTTAAGAGCTTCTGTATTTCTTCCTCTTGGATTTTCGAGGCAGGAATACCGGTCATCTCTGAAACAACCTGTGCAATATCTTCAGCATCCACAACCGGAAGATTTTCATTGCTTTCCTTGACCTTTGTTTGCTTTTCCTCTATTTCCTTTATCTTTTGCTCTATTTCCTTGATGCTCTTCTTAAGATTTGCAGCCTTGTTAAACTCCTCATTCTTAACACATTTATCAAGATCAGCCCTCTGCTTGTAAAGTTCTTCCTTTAGATCTGCAAGTTCAGGAGACATATATGTAGCCTCAATTCTCTTCCTTGCACATGCTTCATCCAAGACATCTATTGCCTTATCTGGAAGATACCTTCCCTGTATATACTTCTTTGAAAGTTTAGCAGCGGCTTCCAGTGCATCATTCGTAATCTTTACCTTATGATGCTCCTCAAACTTTGCTTTTAAACCCTCAAGCATCTTTATAGCCGTACCTACATCAGGTTCATCAACCCAAACAGGCATAAACCTTCTCTCAAGTGCTGGGTCCTTTTCAATGTACTTTCTATACTCATCACCGGTTGTAGCACCTATTACCCTGAATTCCCCTCTTGCAAGCGCAGGCTTCATTATGTTAGCAGCGTCCATTGAACCCTCAGCCGAGCCTGCACCAACAACGGTGTGGAGTTCATCTATGAACAGAATAATGTTTCCCTCATTCTTAATTGCATTTAAAACCGATTTAAGTCTTTCCTCAAAATCGCCCCTATATCTGCTGCCTGCTACTAAAGCTGCCATGTCAAGCGCAACTATTCTCTTATCCTTAAGGTTATCGGGTACTTCACCGTTTACTATTTTTTGAGCAACACCTTCAACAATGGCAGTTTTACCGACACCTGCTGGTCCAACAAGCACAGGATTATTCTTATTTCGCCTTGAGAGTATCTGCACGATCCTTTTCATCTCTTCCTTTCTATCAATAACAGGGTCAAGCTTACCCTCTTCGGCAAGACCCGTAAGGTCAACCCCAAACTTCCTTAAAACTTCTGGAACCTTTTTGCCGGATATGCCCTTCCCGGCAATTTTCCTTGAAACCTTTCGCCTTCCCTCACGGTACTTCTGCACTGCTTTTACGGCAGTATCACCATCAAGACCAAGTTTTGTAAGTATCCTGTAGGCCACACCTTCAGGAACTGCATAAAGCCCAAGGAATATATGTTCAACATCAATGATTCCAGACTTCATCTGTTTTGCGATATCATATGCACTGCCAAAAACAACCTTAACAGCAGGGGTTATGTATATCTCTTCATGACTTGAAAAATTTGCCGTAATACCTAACCTATTATACTTATCAACTTCTTCTCTTATAAACTTCCTAGCTCTCACTGGATCAATGTTAGCTAAGGTAAAGATGTCAAGTATTGGGGAACCTGGTAGCTCAACCAAGCCCAAGAGAAGCTGCTCGGTATCTACATACCTTTCTCCAAGTTGCCTCGTCAGTTCCTGCGAAAGCATAAGTGAATCTTTAGCCCTTCCGCTTAGCGCATCCCAGATGTTCATGTTAGCCTCCTCTTAAGTTTTTTTTAATACTTTCGGTATCCAAAACCTCAAAGTCTAATTCATCCAAAACCTTACATACAGTCTCAACCGTGTTATCATCCATTATATCGGATATGGCTTTAAAAAACATTTCAATTTCATCCTCCAATTTTAAGATAAACTTTGTACCTGAAAGGTTTATCTTCCTTTCCCTTGTGAGTCTAACGATTCTCTTAATCTTTTCAAGATCCTTCTGAGAGTAGATACGTGTTTTCCCTTGGGTTCTCGATGGCTTAATAAATCCCTCGGTTTCATAGAACCTTAAGGTCTGCGGGTGTACATTGGCAAGCCGAGCCACAAGGCTTATCATATAAACAGGTGTATCTTCACCGATGCTCATCTTTACCTCTTTGATTTAATTTATGGTATCTAAAATAATGTGTCAACTATTCTAAAGTAAAATTTTAGGTTTGCCAACTAACCACAAGCATATATATTTTATCTATTCCTTAGGGCCGTAGCTCAGTGGGAGAGCGCCACCTTGACGCGGTGGAGGTCAGGGGTTCGAAACCCCTCGGTCCTACCATTTGGAGCTTGCATGGTTGACCTTTCACTATATGCAATAACCTTTGAGAAGAATCTTAACTCTCTTAACATTGGAAAATCGGTTGAGAAAGCCATCTTAGGTGGTGTTACTGCTGTTCAATACAGGGCAAAGTATAAAACCGACAGGGAAGTATACAAAGAGGCTTCGATCGTAAGAGAGATAACCAAAAAATATGGGGTTCCATTCATAGTTGATAACAGACTTGACATAGCAATGGCCGTGAAAGCTGATGGTGTTCATGTAGGTCAGGATGATCTGCCCATTAAGGTCATTCGCTCAATTGCTGGTTATGACTTCATCATAGGATTCTCAACGCATAATATTGAGCAGGTTAGATTAGCTAACGACGAAGGTCTTGCAGATTATCTTGGCTTTGGCCCTATCTTTAATACAACTTCAAAGGAAAACGCTGAACCTGCAACTGGTATAGAAAACCTTTGCAGGGCCGTTAGTACAACAAAAATCCCTATAGTGGCAATCGGCGGTATAATGTCTCATAATGTATGCAAAGTCTTAAAATGCAAACCTGCAGGGATAGCTATCTCAAGTGGAATCTTTCTTGGAAACCCATGCGAAAACAGTAGAATAATGCTGAAGAACATCAAGGTTTAGCTTGAAAAAAATTGGAAATTACCTTATCATCATATCACTAATCCTATTATGCCTATCAATGCCCCTATCCATGGCCGGGGACAATATAGCAGCGGCTACAGGTATAGTTGGGTTTTGTCTTGTCATCATTTCACAAAACTATAGGTTTCCACCGATTAAACCGTTGATCTACCTCTTAACCCCCGAGTTCTTAAGCAGTATCCTTAATAATTACATATGCAGGATATTCGATACCGATTTAAAGCAGCACTTGATGCCATACTTCCTAACCTACCATGCGTTTAAGGACGAAAAACAAATACTAAAGTTCCTATACATTACCTCTGTATCCACGGTGATATCCGTATTTGGCGTTCTATTCCAGGCATTTACATGGCAAAATTTAAAACACTTGAACTTGAAAAATTTGGGTTTCCACACTGCCATTATAAGGGCAAATGGATTTCTAAATCATCCACTGACAACAGCAGGGGTTCTATACCTGTTAATGCTGTTATTTATCTGGTCATACACAAGATTCAGGAAAAAATGGTTTTTGACCGTTTCAATTCTATGTTTTATAGGCATAGTTTTCACTCAGAGCAGATCATACTGGGTTGGATCTGGTGTGTTTACATTATGCACGTTGATTTTTCTCAGAAGTAAAAGGATAATAGTTACAACTACGCTTGGATTGGCAACTTTAGGTTTGCTTTTCCTTGGGTTTCCGCAGATTAGGAACAGATTTATAAGCATCGAAAACACAAGAAGAAACTGGGAAAATGTAGATAGGATTATGCTTTGGGATGCAAATAGTAAAGCTTTTCTCTATGATTACAGTCTAAAGCAAAAACTGTTTGGCAGCGGCTATGATGCAGAGAGCTTCGCATGGAAGGAGTTCGGCAAAAGTTACCTTGAGGTAACGAAGGATAGAAAACTGCCAAGCAAAAAATTCTTAGAACTGCACTTCCATCACGGTTTAACACACAATATCTATCTAAAGTATCTAACGAAATACGGAATAGTAGGGCTCTTGGGCTTTTTGTTGTTCTGGGCATCGATTCTCCGACTTAACATAAGGAAAATATCAAGGGCTGATATCAAGATTCTAACATCAGGATACATTGGTTTTCTTTCAGCTGGTTTCTTTGAAAATAATTTTACAGATGCAGAGGTAAAGTTCGTTTTGATGTTCATTATTGGAGTGAATTACTTATTGATAAACCAATACAAAGATCAGACTGATTGAATAACACTTTCGTATTTTTCAAAAACCTTTTCCTCTGGATACTGCTTCACAACATCGTAAGCTTTCAAAGCTATGGAATTCAACCTTGTACGGTTTTTAATTACCAGTTCCATCTTCCCTGCTATATCCAATGGATTCCCGGAATGATCGATGTATATCAAAACTTTATATCCCTTATTAGCTAAAATTTGTGAAAAGTTATAGATTACCTTTTCCTGGCCACCATACTTAGTATAGGTTTTGTAAAATATCACCATTCCTTTCTCCACCGGATGAGGTAGTTTTATGAAAGGTTTTACTGTCTTGCTTTACCACAGAATCCATCCAAGGTATGGGATTCATCCAAAAGTTTTTAGAAAACAGATGGAATTTTTAAAGAGCAAGTTCAACATATTAAAGCTTGGAGATATTGAAAATTCGCCATTTCCATCGGTTTTGATAACCTTTGACGATGGATTCTACGATGTATTTTACTATGCCTATCCAATTCTAAAGGAACTTTCCATACCGGCAGTTGTCTTCGTTCCACCTGAGAGGATTTTAAACTCAGATGACGTAAGGAACGAGAAGGATTATGCCAATATTTCAACCTATGAAGCCTTCAAAAGATCGTTCTTGCTTGGGAACAACTCTGCATTTTTGTCATGGGGAGAACTTCGCAAGATGAATGACATATTCAGTATTCAATCACATGCACTTACACACAAGGCTCACTTAGGGAAAGGTAAACCCTATAAATTCAATAATGACTGGAGAATTTACTCTTTACCCAAAGACTTAAGATACAAGGTTAAACAGGGTGTACAGTTAACAAGCATACTCATGAATAGAGCAGAGGCTAAGATAGAGCTCATTGAATCAAGGAAAATTTTGGAGAAAAGGATAGGGAAACCTGTTAATGCCGTTGCTTGGCCTTGGGGAATATACAACGAGGAACTCGTGAAAATGGCAAAGGATTTAGGTTATAAATATTGCTTTACAACTAAAAGAGGCTGGAATAGGCATAAACTTTGTAATATAAGAAGGCTTGCGGTCAGTGAAAAAAAAGGTATGTTTTGGTTTATAACACGAAGTTTTATATACTCGTTTTAGAGGAACGGTTTGAAAAAATTTCCATGGTGGTTATTCAGATATCTTAAAGGTTACAGGCTTCCGTTTGTTATCGCTATCATTACAATGGTTTTAAATTCAGGTATAACATCATACTTGGCTTACTTTGTAAAGGACATAGTTAACACGGTATTTGTAACCAAAAACGAGCACATGATAAAGGTTATACCCATAGTCCTTATTGGACTTGTAAGCTTAAAGGGTGTTGCGTTCTTTGTAAACTACTATACAATGGCGTATATTGGCCAAAAGGTTATAGCAACTTTAAGGCAAGATCTATACAAAAAGGTTTTAAAGCTTCCATATGAAAGTTTTTTGGAGGAACCACCCGGAAGCTTCGTATCGAGGATAATAAACGATACGGCACTTTTACAGGATTTCACATCGAGGCAGCTTGCAACGGTTTCAAGAAATATATTGACTGCAGTAGGATTGATATGCATAGTTATCTACCAAGATGCCCTTTTAGCCACAATAGGATTCATAGGACTTCCGGCAATAGGCTATCTAATATCAAGGGTAGGGAAGAGGGTAAAAAAGTATACATACAGAATGCAGGAAAAGCTTGCAACACTCACAAATCACCTATTTGAAGGTGTCAAGAATATCAAGGAAATAAAGCTTTTCCTGTCGGCAAATAGGTTCTATAAACTTTTCAAAAGGGATAATGATCTTTATGTAAAACAGTTTATGAAGATAAAGGAAGTGGAAGGTATATATCCACCAATGGTTGAGATAACTGCATCTATCATTGTTAGCATACTAATTCTCTATGGGGGAAAACAGATAGTCGCTGGCAGACTCTCACCAGGTGCTTTCTTTTCATTTATCATAGCATTGATAATGGCATATGAACCCATAAGAAAGATAGGCCAAGACTACAGTAATATACAGCAGTCGATTTCCGTATCTGGAAGGATCAAGGCAATATTGGATGCACCGGATGAATACATGTTAAAGGATGGAAAGAAAATATTAAAAGGTCCCATCGTAGAGCTACAATTTGAACATGTCTACTTCAGATATCCAAAGTCAAGGAACGATAACCTAAGCAATGTAAATCTAAAGTTCGAAAAGGGGAAAAGGTACTCAATTGTCGGGAAAACGGGTAGTGGAAAAACGACAATAGTAAACCTAATACCGAGGTTCTACGATCCGCAAGAAGGAAGTATTACAGCAAACGGTATAAACATAAGGGATTTAAAGCTTAAGGATTATAGAAGAAGAATCGGCATGGTGTCACAGGAAGTTGTGCTGTTCAGAGGAACTATCAAGGAAAACATATCAATAGGCAATCCATCGGCAACCGAAACAGAAATCATTAAAGCCGCAATGGATGCAGGCATCAATGATTTTGTATCATCGCTTCCAGATGGCTATGATACACTGATAGGCGAAGGGGGGATACAGGTATCGGGTGGTCAAAAACAACGAATGGCAATAGCAAGGGCGATAATCAAAAACCCAGATGTTCTTATACTCGATGAGGCAACAAGTGGGCTTGATGTTGAAACTGAAAGGTTTGTTCATAAAGCTATAGAGAAGAACTTTAGCGATAGAATAGTAATATCCGTAGCGCATAGGCTATCCACGGTTTTAAACAGTGACGAGATTATCCTTGTTAAAAAAGGTAAAATAATGGGTAAGGGAAACCACGAAGAATTACTAAGGAAAAGTAATGACTATAGAAAGCTCTGTGAAATACAGTTCAAATCACATGGAAAGAAGCGATTTCTTTAATTATTTGGCCCAAGGCAAGAACGGAACACTTTTGATATTCGACATAGACGATTTTAAATACGTTAATTTTTCGTTTGGATATAGTATAGGAAATAGAATAATAGATGCCGTTATTAATAGGATTAGGGACACATTTGGCGGAATTGTTTCGAGGGTGGGTTCGAATAGAATTGCGGTATTTATAGATAAGATGGAGAACATAAAGAACTTGAGGGAAAAGTGCAAAAAACACATGCAGAGTATATCCTTTAAGGTAAAAAATGAGGTTTTTAAGATAAGCTTGAGCTGTGGCATAGCATGCGGAAACTCGAGAGAGCTTTTTAGGGAAGCAGAGATGGCTCTTCTGAAAGCCAAATCATCCGGTAAGGCTACGGTGGTGTTTTGCGATAAGAAAAATACATGGGATCAACAACAGTTTCTCAAGACGAGAAAATCAATAGTAACAGCAATAAAGAATAATAATGTCAAACCCTACTTTCAGCCGATCGTTGATTTGAGAACAAATAGAATTTATGGTTATGAGGTGCTTGCAAGAATACTTGATAATAACAATGCACTGCATGGGGACTACGTAATACGCACAGCCGATAGCCTCGGGTTAACACCAGATATAGATAAGAACATTTTTCTCAAAGCTATGCCGTATATAAACAAAAAGTATCACCTATTTGTAAACCTCTCGATGAAGTACTACGTAAGGGAACTTAACTTCGTATGGCACACTGTGAAGAGCAGAAATATTAGTCTTGACAATGTCGTTTTTGAGATAACCGAATCGCAGGAAATAGTAAATAAGCGCCTTGCACAGAGCCTCATATCTATATTCAAGGATATACATGCCAAGATAGCCATAGACGATTTTGGGGCAGGTTACTCAAACTTCAACTACTTGAAGTTATTTCCAATTGATATAGTCAAAATAGATGGGGCTTTCATCAAGAATATTAAGAATAACCTAAAGGATCTGGCTATCGTAAGATCCATAGTAGATATATCAAAGTACTTCAAGTTTAAAACACTAGCCGAGTTTATCGAGGATGCAGAAACGTTCGATATACTAAAAGAAGCAGGTGTGGCCCTCGGGCAAGGTTACTTTATCGGCAAACCACAGCCTGAACCGTATAAACCCAAATTTATGGTAAAATAAATAACACCCTTCATCCTTTAGAGGTGAAATGACAAATGACATATTCAATAAGATTCCAGTATGTATTGCAGTGAAAAGAAAAACGGATGGTAAATACGAACTCATAAAAGCAAATAAAATCTATGCAGAAGTGCTTAAAAATGCAGGCGATGAGATTTCAAGAATAGATAGGAAAACCGATAAGGAAGCCGTTCGTTATGGAAGTTCATCGGCAACTATCGAGGTAAATGGAAAATTTTATTTAATAAGTAAGACCTTTAGGAAAAGCGAGAAACTGATAATCATTACCATTACCGATATAACAAGCATAAAGCGCGATAACATAAGGAAGGTAAAGATCGATCCCCTTACAAAAACGATAAGAAGGGAATATGGCTTAAAGCTACTTGATTCAGCAATGCTAAAGCTTAGGGATTACAATACGCCATTCTCACTTATGGCTGTCGACTTTGATGATTTTAAGCTTATCAATGACAGATTTGGACATCAATGTGGCGATAAGGTTCTATCATATACATGTAACGTAATTAGGCAAAGTCTAAGAAAAGTGGATATCATAACCAGATATGGAGGGGATGAATTTTTGATCATTTTGCCGTTTACATCAAAAGCCGCATGTAGGATGGTTGCAGAAAGAATAAGGAAAAACGTTGAGGCAAATAAAATTAAATGTGACAAGGGATATGCAAATGTAACGGTCAGTATAGGTATGGTTTTTGTTAACGATAGGAACCTCAAGCTTAAGGATATAATAGAAAGGGCTGATGGAAAATTGTATGAAGCAAAGAATAAGGGGAAGAATAAAATTGAATTTTAGAAGTGGGTTTACGTTAATCGAGGTGTTTGTCGTTCTCGTTATAGTTTCATTATTTATATCAATCGCAACCCCATCAATAGAAAATCTCCTCAAGAAGAACAAGGAAAGTTTCGATAACCTCTTAAAGGCCAACATTCAGACATCAAGCAGCATATGTGCTGATTTTAATGGAAATGACTTAAGATTGGACAATACCACATTAGACTTACCACGCGGTTTCAAATTAGTCTATGCTATAATTCCGGGTAAGCTTGCATCGTCAAAGTACCAGTCAAGTTTTTGCATGAATATTGGAAGCAAGCCTTCGGTTATAGGGATGGTGGTTCAAAGCAATGGTAGTTACTTGGGATATTTGATCCTAACGGCAACAAGGGAGATAATTAAATGGCCCTTGACAGAAGCAGGAATGGAAACCTTTAAGGATAAGGTTCTAAAGGGGAGGATGGCGGATTGGTTCAACTACTGCTCGTCGTTACGCTAATCGTAATAACCTTGCTTTTTGCCTTCTCACTGAAGGTTTACCTTATGCTTTCATCCATCTGTTCAAGATTGGATGATGACGAGCTTAATGCAATAAAGTTAACAAGAAAGCTCGATGATTACTGCAAGAAAACGGAGAGTTTAGAAAGTAACTTTAAGTTAGTAATACAGGAATTCAGGGAGTCAAAGGAGAAAAGATGAAGGACCTAATATCCATGCTTGATGTTGACAGCCTATTTATCGAAAATCTTATAAGCCTATCGGGAACGCTTAAGGAAAAACAAAGGAAAGGTGAAATATATAGGCCGTTGGATGGTTCTACCGCTGCACTTATCTTTGAGAAACCGTCAACAAGAACAAGGGTTTCATTTGAAACTGGTGTCTATCAATTAGGGGGACATGGGGTATACCTTGACAGATTGGGTTCACAACTTGGAAGGGGAGAACCGATAAGGGATACAGCAAGGGTTCTTTCAAGATACGTAAATATGATAGTAATAAGAACGTTTGAACAGAAAAGGGTAGAGGAACTTGCAGCATATGCGGACGTACCCGTTATCAATGCACTAACAAACGAAGAACATCCCTGTCAGGTGCTATCCGATATCTTTACAATTTATGAGTACCTTAGAAAACTAAAAGGCGTAAAGGTGGCATTCGTAGGAGATGGAAACAACATGTGCAATTCATGGCTTATCGGTGCATCCATAGTGGGAATGGATATCTCCGTTGCAGTACCGGAAGGCTTTGAACCAAATGGTTTTTACGTTGAAAAAGCAGAGGAAATATCGGGTAAGACAGGTTCGAAGATTATGATAACGCACGACCCCATAGAGGCCGTTAAAGACACCGATATCATCTACACCGATGTATGGGCAAGTATGGGGCAGGAATCAGAAGCTAACGAAAGAAAAAAACTGTTCATGCCGTATCAGGTTAATGAAAACTTAGTAAAACATGCCAAGAAGGATTACCTCTTCATGCACTGCTTGCCAGCTCACAGAGGAGAAGAGGTTACGGATAGCATCATTGAATCACCGAGATCCATAGTTTGGGAAGAGGCTGAGAATAGACTCCACGTTCAGAAGGCTATTATTCTAAAATTATTTAGAAAAGCCTAAGGAGTACCTTTCCTGTAAAGGCATAACCTTAAGTTCGTTTCTCATCCTTGATCTTATAGCCATTGTTGCTGCATTTGCACCCCTTATCGTTGTGTAATACGGGATATTATAGTTGACTGCAAGCCTTCTTATGCTTATAGCATCTTTTGCGGATTTCCTTCCCGTTGGTGTATTAATGATGAGGTTGACCTGATTATTCTTTATGAAATCCCCTATATTTGGTCTTCTATTTTCTCTCATCTTGTATACAATACTAATGGGTAAACCCCGGGATGTTAGGAAGTTATATGTACCCTCCGTTGATATTAACTTGAATCCCATATCCAGCAAGTCTTTGGCAATTGGTAAGACCTTTTCCTTATCCTCGTCCTTAACACTTATAAAAACGGTTCCTTTTAGCGGAAGCCTTAAACCAGCTGCAAGTTGTGCCTTGTAAAAGGCCATACCTAAATCCTTGTCTATGCCCATAACTTCACCTGTTGACTTCATCTCTGGACCTAAAACTGGGTCAACCTTCGGGAATCGGTTGAATGGAAAAACGGATTCCTTTACACAGTAATAATTTGGAATGATCTCCTTAACGCCTAAATCCTCCAACTTCCTTCCAAGAGCTACCTTTGTAGCTATCTTTGCAAGTGGCAAACCTATGGCCTTGCTGATAAATGGAACCGTCCTTGAAGCTCTTGGATTCACTTCTATTATGTATATGTCTCTTCCTTTAACGGCAAACTGAATGTTTATGAGACCCTTGGTATGAAGTGACACCGCAACCTTTCTGGTTATCTCCTTAATCGACATGATTATGTCCGAAGGAACGGAAAAGGAAGGCAAAACACATGCACTATCACCCGAGTGAATACCAGCTTCCTCAATATGCTCCATAACACCACCAATAATAGCCTGTTGCCCATCTGAAACAGCATCAACATCAAGTTCAATGGCATCCGTTAGGAACTTATCTACCAAAAGGGGCTTTTCCTCTGAAACCTTAACAGCCTCGGATACGTAGTTCATCAGATCATCCATGTCGTAAACGATCTTCATGGCCCTTCCGCCAAGCACATATGAGGGCCTCATTAAAACGGGGAAACCAAGTTCTTTAGCAGCTTCTATTGCTTCATCAATGGAACGAGCAATAACGGATGGAGGTTGTCTAAGATTAAGCGATGAAAGAAAATCCTTGAACCTCTCCCTATCCTCTGCAATATCAATGCTTTCAGATGGTGTACCTATTACCCTTATTCCCGCCCTTTCAAGTGGAACGGAAAGCTTTAATGGTGTCTGTCCACCAAATTGCACAATAACACCTTCAGGTTTTTCCCTATTTAGAACATTCATAGCATCTTCAAAGGTTATAGGTTCAAAGAAAAGCTTATCTGATGTATCATAATCGGTTGAAACAGTTTCAGGATTACAGTTCACCATCTGTGCTTCGTATCCCATTTCCTTCAATGCCCAAACAGAATGAACACAACAGTAATCAAATTCAACTCCTTGACCTATCCTATTTGGACCTGAACCAAATACCGTAACCTTTTTTCTATTGGATGGGTTGGCTTCGCACTCACTACCATCGTAGGTTGAATAGTAGTAAGGTGTATAAGCTTCAAATTCACCAGCACACGTGTCAACGGTTTTATAAACTGCCGAGATGTCCTTACGCTTTTCCCTTACCTTCTGCTCGGTTGTGTTCAATATCTCCGAAAGATACCTATCGGAGAATCCCCACTTCTTTGAAAGTCTTAAAAGTTCATCTGGAACAGTTTCTAATGTGTAATTTGAAAGTTCCCCTTCAAGGTCAATCAACTGTTTAATGTTGTATATAAACCACCTATCGATGCCGGAAAGGTTCGAGATGTAATCTATGTCCCTTCCTCTTCTCACGGCTTCTGCTATGTACCATATTCTATCCGGGGTTGGGACAGCAACCATATTCTCGATATCATCATCTGATGCATTCCTTGCCTTATCGAGAAAGAGCCCGCACCTTCCTATTTCAAGCGAACGTATTGCCTTTAAAAGCGACTCCTTAAAGGTTCTGCCAATTGCCATAACCTCGCCAACGGACTTCATAGAGCTTCCAAGTATTGGGCTTGCCTCTGGAAACTTCTCAAAATCCCAACGCGGGAACTTCACAACGCAGTAGTCAACAGATGGTTCGAAGGACGCAGGAGTCTTCTTTGTTATATCGTTTGGAAGTTCGTCCAATGTATATCCAACGGCAAGCTTAGCGGCTATCTTCGCTATCGGGAAACCGGTGGCCTTCGATGCAAGTGCCGATGAACGTGATACCCTTGGGTTCATCTCAATTACAACTGTCTTGCCGTTTTTGGGATTAACCGCAAACTGAACATTTGAACCCCCTGTTTCTACCCCTATCTCTCTTATTACCTTAATAGCAGAGTCTCTTAAAATTTGGTATTCCTTATCGGTTAGCGTTTGGGCAGGTGCCACGGTTATGGAATCACCGGTATGAACACCCATAGGGTCAAAATTCTCAATAGAACATACTATAACAGCATTGTCATTTAAATCCCTTATAACCTCAAGCTCGAACTCCTTCCAACCTAAAAGGCTTTCCTCTACGAGAATTTCGTTTATGGGGCTTAAACTCAACCCCTTAGCAGCTACCTTTTTAAATTCCTCTATGTTGTAGGCCATTCCAGCACCCTCACCGCCAAGTGTAAATGATGGCCTGATGATAGCTGGTAAACCTACCTTCTTAATAACCTCCATAGCTTCATCCATGGAACGAGCAAAACCACTTATTGGCACATTAAGCCCAATCTTAAGCATGGCCTCCTTAAAAAGCTCTCTATCCTCAGCTTTCTTTATGGCACTTAGCTTAGCACCGATAAGCTCAACACTATACCTTTCAAGTATCCTCTCATCAGAAAGCTTAACGGCAAGGTTAAGCGCTGTCTGGCCACCAATTGTTGGAAGCAGGGCATCGGGCCTTTCCTTTTGAATTATTCTTTCAAGAACCTCAACGGTTAAAGGTTCTATGTAGGTTTTATCGGCAATTTCTGGATCCGTCATTATAGTAGCAGGGTTGGAATTCACAAGAATAACCTTATAGCCTTCCTCTCTTAAAGCCTTACATGCCTGGGTTCCAGAATAGTCAAACTCCGCAGCTTGACCTATGATAATTGGGCCTGAACCTATTATCATTATCTTCTTAATATCCTTTCTCTTTGGCAAGCAAACCTCCAAGCAAATTCTACAACAAAAAGCGGTAAAATACAGCTCTACTAAATTTTAAGGAGAGAAAATGAACATCTTTGATTTGACGGAAAACTATGTTATGAAAACATACAACAGGTTTCACGTAAATTTTGTTAAGGGAAAAGGGTGCTGGTTATGGGATAGCAATGGAAAAAAGTACCTTGACATGCTTGCGGGAATTGCCGTTTGTGGGCTTGGGCACTGTCACCCAAAGGTCTCGGAGGCCATCTGTGACCAGGCAAGAAAGCTTATCCATATATCAAACTACTTTTACATAGAGCCACAGGCCGAGCTTGCCGAACTTATATGTAAAAATTCATTTGGGGATAAGGTCTTTTTCTGCAACAGTGGGGCTGAGGCAAACGAGGGTGCCTTAAAACTCGCAAGAAGGTATGGGCTCGAAAAAGGGAAAAAAGGTTATGAAACTATAGCTTTTAGAAACTCATTTCATGGAAGAACATTTGGATCCGTATCCGTAACGGGGCAAAACCGTTACAACGAAGGCTTTGGCCCAATGCTTCCAGGTGTTAAATTTGCGGACTTTAATGACCTTAAATCGGTAAAAAGGGTAGCCTCCAAGGAAAGAACCTGCGGCATCATAGTAGAACCCATACAGGGTGAAGGTGGAATCGTACCGGCTACGGAGGAATTTCTAAAGGGGTTGAGACAAATAGCTACAGAGATAGATGCAGTTCTGATATTCGATGAGGTTCAAACTGGTATGGGAAGAACCGGGAAGCTCTTCGCCTATCAAACATTTGGCATTGAGCCCGATGTTATGACATTAGCCAAGGCTCTTGCAAACGGTGTTCCAATTGGCGCGATAGTAACAGCTAAGAAGTTTTCGGAGGTTCTAAAGCCAGGGCTCCATGCATCAACATTCGGGGGCAACCCACTTTCAACAAGGGCAGGTACAGAGGTAATGAAGATTGTGTCCGATGAGGCTTTCTTGAAAAATGTAAGAAAAAATGGGGACTATCTAAAGTTAAAGCTTGAAAAGTTAAAGGAAGAATTTCCGAATGTTATAGATTTCGTGAGAGGAAAAGGGTTGATGTTAGGAATGGTTTGCAAAAGGCCATGTAGAGAAATAGTTTTAAAGGCGCTTGAAAGGGGTCTCGTGATAAACTGCACGGCAAATAATGTCTTGAGGTTCGTTCCACCTCTCATCATCTCAAGGGACGAAATAGATTATGGAATGAATATATTGGAATCGGTGCTGAAGGATGAAGGTTAAGAATAGCGTAACTTCAATACTCTTTAAAGCAGGGGAACTAAAGCAAGAACTTGTTTTAGATGCCTTAGATGAATTTTTAAGCAGGATAAAACATTTAGATGTTAGATTAGACGCCATCTACCCGGCTGACCCTATGGCTCTACCCTTTGCCATGTATATATCCAGTAGGTTATCCGTTCCTATAAAGACGGAAAACTTTTTATCAAAAAAAAATCAAATTTTAACGGTATTTTCGATTTTAGATACAAATAAAAGTGAAATGTACAGTTTATCCGAACGCTTTATATCACAAAAAATCAAGGTTATAAGGAAACTTTTCCCATTTTCTCCTTCCATTCTAATAGCTTCAAATAAGAAGTTGAATGTGGTTGATTTTCAGCTGTTGAAGGTTGAAAAGCTTTTACATATCAGTAGTTACAAGTTCCTATCACTCTCACGTAAGAATTACTTCTATCCGTTGTATGGTGAATTTACGTACTTTGATGCTAACCTCTGGAAGACTGCCGAACAAGAAACCAAGAACCTTGAAAAAGCAAGGAGGATAAGGGACAACGCTAGTAAATTCCTAATGTACGATACACCAAGAATAGAGCCTTTAGATAGTGATATGGATATCTCTATATGGGAAAAGTTTAGAAAAAACTTACTTGTAAAACCATCGGTAAAGGAGAAAAAGCGTAAGAGCATTGGTCTAAAATGTGCAAAACTCATAAACATCAAGGATAAGCAATCGGCAGCAGCAATTACGTTCCTATTGGAATACCTATCACAGAACTTAGAGATGAAGTTCCCAACGTTTCTTGCATATTCAAATTACGAAATAGTACCAAGAAAGGGAGTACTGATAATTCCGTCTGCCTTAGAGGTCATGAGCGGCGTGGACCTTAAGTTAGAGATAATCATGAGAAGTACGCGTTTAAAGACCGATGGAAGGATTCTTGTATCCACATTAAAACGAAACATCAGAAGGGTTGTTAAGGAACTGCTAAATGAAACCTCATTTAGACCAGAGGTAGATGTCGTTACAGATATGGGCATTAAAAAGCTAACGATTTACCTAAGCTGGTTTATAGATGGAGAAATGATTAAAAGACTAAATGGAAAGGTCAATAAGAAATGGCTTTTTGCAAGGCTTTACGAAAGGAAAAAGATTAAACTGAGGCAAAACGAACTACTGAGGGAATTAGAAGGTTTCTCATTTAGCCCTGAAAACATCGAAAGTGTATTTACCAAGATTAGATCAATTAAATTGGAAAACCCATTACTCTTGCGGTCATGCCAAAACAAGATATGGAACATCCTGAATAGGAACAGCCTATGGCCCTTAATTGGCGTGTATGCATTGAGGAATGAAGAGGATGAAACTCTAAACTTTCTCTTGTCACTCAAAGGCTACGAAAGCATTCACGAGTATTGGGCATGCGAAAATGCATACTACGTTCCAATAATTGCCAAGAGAGTTGAAAGACCAAATTGGGAAAGGCTTATAAAGGAAAATTTGAACGTAAAGATCAAGGCAGAACCATTAAATCCGGATAACCCCCTAACCTATGTCGTCACTGATGAAAATGGAAAACCCTTAGGGCATATACCTTCGGTTATTTCTCATTACCTATTTGCAAAGGAATCTATAGGTAAAAAAATCACCTGCGAGAAGCTTTACGTTGACCCGATTATCTTCTCAAATGACTCCTATTGGCTAAGAATAAATGTTAAGGGCTAAAAATTTAAGGATAACATCGGCGGGAAGAGAAATAGTTAAGGACATCTCCTTTAGTGTCTCGAAGGGAGAAAAAGTCTCCATGGTAGGTGAGAGCGGAAGCGGAAAATCACTTTCGGCGCTTTCCATTCTAAAACTTTTACCGGAGCCACTTAGGTGCACCGGAAACATAGACGTAGATGGAATAAATATGGGAACCCTTAATGGAGAAGAATTAAGAAACTTAAGGTGGAAAAAGGTTTCAATGGTCTTTCAGGATCCGCAGTCAACCTTCAATCCACTCATGACAATAGGCAGTCAGATATTGGATGCTGTAAAGGCACATCGAATAAAGGATGGGGAAAGGCCAACAGACCTCTTAAAGTTATGTAAGGTGCCCAATCCCATTGAGGTTGCAAACGCATACCCGCACCAACTATCTGGTGGTTTAAAACAAAGGGCTGCAATTGCCATGGCAATTTCCTGTAAACCGGATTACATCTTAGCGGATGAACCAACTACATCACTTGATGTAACGGTACAGGAAGAAATACTTGGGGTTCTATCAAGCCTCAAAAGCACCGGGATTTTACTTATAACACATGATATCGCAGTAGCCTCAAGCTTCTCAAATAGGATGAATGTTGTATATGCAGGTTACTTGATGGAATCAGGAAAAACCACAGAGGTGATGGAAAAACCACTGCATCCCTATACAAAAGCGTTAATTAAGTGCACACCAAAACTCAATGCGGTGCCAAAGAAAAAACTCTTTGCGATAAAGGGGAAATCCTTTCAAAACTCACATGGATGTCCGTTCAGTCCACGTTGTCCCTTTGCAATGGATATATGTGAAAGAAATGTTCCGCTGTTAAGGAAAGTAGGAAATAGATTTGTTAGATGCTTTCTTTACCAACAATAACCCTATTCTTGCCAAGCTTTTTAGCCTCATACATAGCCTTATCGGCAACTTTTATACACTTCTTAAGAAGATTTCCCTTTTCACAGTAGGATACGCCTATGCTTGCGGTAAGCTTCATTGATGAATAATCTGTAAGTTTAATACTACCTATATTCTTTCTTGTCCTTTTGGCTATTTCCTTCAACTCATCCAAATCCTGAATCCTGTAAAGCATAACCAAGAATTCCTCTCCACCGTACCTTATTACATCGTCGTAGGGTCTAACGGATTGAACAATGCCCTTGGCTATAGCCTTAAGAGCTTCATCGCCAGCTGCATGTCCATAGGTATCGTTGATCTCCTTGAAGTCATCAACATCTATCATACAAACACCAAACTTTGCTTTTGAAAACCTGTACTTGTAAATAACAGATTCTAGATAAGCCCTGTTTAAAAGCTTCGTAAGTGGATCGACAAAGGCCAATGGCGATACCCTCTTCATTATATCGCTTGCGCTAACTATGCCGACTACCCTTCCGTTTTCAACAACCGGAATATGCTTAATGTTGTGCTTCGCAAGAACCTCCATTGCCGAATACACATCCTCATTAACATCTGCCGTTATAAGTTTAGACTTAGGTATAACTTCAGATACCTTCATACCTTCATGGCCAAGGAACATAAGCTTTATTACATCACTCTCTGTTAATATACCTACTAACTTTCCACTTTTATCCTCAATTAAGACACTACCTATATTGTTCTTTATCATTTTCTTGATGGCTTCGCTTACCGTCTGTGAATCCTCTATAAACTTCGGATTGGGCGTTATTATGTCCTTAAGCCTCACCTACCCCTTCTCTGAAAGTATTGAAAGAACGTATACAATAAAGGCAAGGGCAAACATGAAAATGAGTAACCACTTTACAAAGGTAAAAAACCTTGGCTTTGATGACTTTTTTGTCTTTTCCTTGTAGTAATCCCTATCGTAAATTCCCATTAGTTCCTCTTATAGATAGTCTTAGATGGAAGATCCTCTATTATAACACCTAAATTGGCAAGCCTATCCCTTATCATATCAGAAAGCCCAAACTCTTTCCTTTTTCTAAGTTCATTTCTCACATCTATAAGCATCTCAATAAGCTCATCATCAAGCCGAGAGATTTCCCTATACTTTAGTCTAAAGCCAAGAAGTTTTAGACTATCTTCTATGAAGTCTATGGCATTTAGAATACTTTCCCTGCTACCCTTTGGAATGGAATTTGACTTAACATAGTTATCCTTTAATACATTGACCTTTTTAACCAGGTCAAATAGAATGCCTATGGCTTTTGCCGTATTAAAGTCATCGTTCATAGCTTCCAAGAAAAGCTTTCTGTAAAGGTCAACGTCTACCTTTTCACCAGTTTCATTTAGGATTTCAAGTGATTTAATCGTCTTTCTTGAGCTTAAAAGGTTAGTAAACTTCTCAAATGCCCTCTTTGAATCATTCAAAGCCTCAAAGGAAAAATCTATGGGGCTTCTGTAGTGCGTTGACAGAAGAAAAAGCCTCAGGACATCAGGTTCAAACTTCGCTAATATTTGCTTTATGGTGAAGAAGTTCCCAAGGGATTTGCTCATCTTTTCCCTATTTACCATAACGAAACCATTGTGAATCCAATACTTGGCAAAAGGTTTGCCCGTAAATGCCTCGGATTGAGCTATCTCATTTTCATGGTGCGGAAATACAAGATCAAGCCCTCCACCATGAATATCTATCGTCTCGCCTAGGTACTTCATGGCCATGACAGAGCATTCTATATGCCATCCAGGCCTTCCCCTTCCCCAAGGTGACGGCCATCCAGGTTCATTTGGCTTTGAGAATTTCCAAAGTGCAAAGTCAAGTGGATTTCTCTTTTTCTCAGATATATTTACCCTCGCACCTGCCAAAAGTTCATCTATCTTTCTCTTTGAAAGCTTTCCATAATCCTTAAATTTCTCAACCGAAAAGTAAACATCACCATCTGAAGCATAGGCATATCCTTTATCTATCAAACCTTGAACCATCTCTATGATTTCACGTATATGCCCTGTAACTCTTGGTTTGTAGGTTGGCTCCTCAACGTTTAATGCCCTTAAATCCTCTTCATAGGACTTTATGTACATCTTGGCAATTTGATCCCATGGAACGCCCCTTTCCTCCGAGCGCTTAATTATCTTGTCATCGATATCGGTGTAGTTTCTAACGTATATGACCTTATAGCCAAGGTAGGAAAGCCATCTATTTATAACATCAAAGACTACAGCACTCCTTGCATGGCCTATGTGTGCATTGTCATAAACGGTTGGACCGCAGACGTACATCCTGACGGTTTTATCCTCAATAGGCTTAAATATTTCCTTTTTTCCGCTCATCGTGTTGTAAACCCGCAGCATCGAACCTCCTTGGTAAAAATATATAATTAGACTTGAGGTAAACGTGAAATACAATTTTAGTGATTTAGTAAGGATAATGGAAATTTTAAGGTCAAAGAAGGGATGCCCGTGGGATAGAAAGCAAACATACGAAAGCCTTGTTCAGTATCTTATAAATGAGGTTTACGAGCTTGTTGATGCAATGAACAACAAAGATTACGAAAACGTGAAGGAAGAACTTGGAGACGTTTTGTTTATTTTGATCTTTATATCGCAGGTATCAAGGGAAAAGGGAAAGTTTGACATATACGATGTAATTGATGGAATATGCCGAAAGATGATATTCAGACATCCTCATGTATTTGGCAATGAAGAAGTGAGAAGAGTAGAGGATGTCGAACAGATATGGGAAAGACAGAAGGAAAAAGAGGGAAGAAGTAAGAAGCTGCTTGAGGGTATACCAAAATCCTTACCTCCAATTGAAAGGGCGTATGAGCTTCAAAGGAAAGCATCAAGCGTTGGTTTTGACTGGAAGGACTATAAGGGCCCAATGGGAAAGGTAAGCGAGGAACTAAATGAGGTAAGGGAAGCAGTAAAACTAAACGATAAAGGAAAAATAAAGGAGGAAATAGGTGATTTACTTTTCTCCGTTATTAATCTATCAAGGCTATTAAATGTAAATCCCACGCTTGCCCTTTCAAGCGCAAATGCCAAGTTTGCAAAGAGGTTTAAATACATGGAATCGAAAGGAATAAATAGAGAAAACATGGAAAACCTTTGGAATGAAGCAAAAGAGGAGGAATAATGTTGTTTAATAAAATACTGTATCCAACGGATTTTTCACCGCTTTCAGAAGTTGCAAAAAATTACGTTATAAAGTTAAGGGAGGCAAATGCAAAGGAAGTAGTTGTCCTCCATGTTATTAATCCACTTGAATTCAGCCTACCACAGTTCAATGATCCATTTGCACTTGATGTAGCAACGATATACGCACATGTTCCAGAAATTGAGAAGAAGGTGATGGACGAAAATCAAAACATGCTAAATAAGGTAGTTAAGGAGTTAGAATCCGTGGGCTTCAAGGTAAGTAAGATGCTTATCATTGGTGAGCCAAAGGATGAGATAATCAAGGTTGCCAAAAATGAAAACGTAAACCTAATCGTAATTGGATACCATGGAAAGGGTTTACTTGAAAGGATACTTGAAATGGGCAGTACGACAAAGAGCGTGATAAGAAAGGCGGAATGCCCGGTACTTGTTGTAAAGAGGTAAGGTATGAAGGAAGAGATAAAGGCATTTAGGTGGAATGGAGATTCGTTAAGTATTTTGGACCAAAGAAAACTACCAACGCAGGAAGTTTGGATCAGTTGTAAGGACTATAGATGTATCGCAAAGGCAATAAAGGACATGGCTATAAGGGGAGCACCGGCTATAGGGGTTGTCGCAGCTTACGCTGTAGTTCTTGCAGCAAGGGAAATTGCACGCAAGACAGGTGATTTCCTTGAATTTAAAACAGAATTAAAGTCTGCAATGGACGTATTATCAGCAACAAGACCAACGGCCGTAAACTTATTCTGGGCAATAAAGAGGATGGAAAGGATAGTTGACGCAGGCATGAACACGGAAAGCATATGTATGGCAGTTGAATCAGAGGCTAAGAACATAGAAGCAGAGGATGTAGAGAACAACAAAAATATAGGAAAACTTGGGGCTGAGCTTCTCTCATCAAAGGAAGTAATACTCACGCACTGTAATACCGGAGCACTTGCTACTGCCGGATACGGAACGGCATTAGGTGTGATAAGGGCAGCAGTGGAGATGGGCAAGGACATAACGGTTTTCGTAGATGAAACAAGACCATATCTACAGGGAGCAAGGCTTACGGCATGGGAACTCGGGAAGGAAAATATACCATACTACATCATTACAGATAGTATGGCTGGTTGGTTTATGTCATTGGGAAAGATCACATGGATCGTTGTTGGAGCTGATAGAATAGCAAGGAATGGAGACACTGCAAATAAGATAGGAACGTACTCGCTTTCCGTCTTGGCAAAGGAAAATGGCATACCATTTTACATTGCTGCCCCTACATCAACATTTGATGCAAATATCGACAATGGAAAGGTAATACCAATAGAGGAAAGGAACCAAGATGAGGTTCTATACTGTTACTGTAAGGATTGCAGAACAAGCCCTTTAAACGCCAAGGCTAAGAATCCTGCCTTTGATGTGACGCCACACGAAAACATAACGGGCATAATAACCGAAAAGGCTGTAATAAGCCCACCAAACGAGGAAAGTATTGCTAATATCCTTTCAACGTAGAGGTTTCACCCTATTTTTAGTACTTGTATTAGTGGCTATTATAAGTGCCATGGTTGTATCTGGTTATTATCTTTCAATGAAAGGCCTAAACAAAGCAGAGCAGACGAGGAATTTCTCTGTATCCTACCATGCAGCTACGAGTGCGGTAAGGATAAGCCAAAAATTACTATCCCGAGGTGATGAACTTAGCGAAAAACCGATGGTATACATGTATAAAAACATCTACATATCTGTTGTAATAAACGATGAATGTGGAAAGTTAAACGTCAATAGAGTAAAGGACAAAAGGTACTTTTCTACATTGCAGAATCTGTTAGACAACCTTGGTCTCAACGATGATATAGCTTACTGCATAGAGGATTGGATAGACGCCGATAGCATACCGGAATCTGATGGTGCGGAGGATTATTACTACAAACAGTTTGGATATAGACCAACAAACGGCCCAATGAAAAGCATATACGAATTAACCTACATCAAGGGCATTAATAAAGGATTGTTTGAAAAATTGAAGAACTACCTAACGGTCTATGGAAACGGTTTAATCGACGTGAACTCGGCACCAAAGAAGATTCTCATTTCGCTTCCAGGTATGACTGAATCAGCCGCCGAAAGTATATTGGAGAATAGACCTATAAAAAACCTCAGCACCATTAAGGATTTACCTGGCTTTACAGATGAGCTATACTTTAGCCTAAAGCCACTCATAACAAATAGATGCAGTTACTTTAGAATAGTGTCAACAGCTTCCTATAGGGGAAGTGTTGTAACGGTGGAAGCCTTTGCGAACAGGAAGAAAATATTGGAGTGGAAGGTTATCGGATGATAGGTGTTGATGTTGGCAGTAAAGCGGTAAAGTGGTTTGATGGAAGGAGATTCGGAACAGGACTGCCAACAGCTGATAATTTCATTACCGGTATTTCATCAAAATCCCTATTGACATCGAGGGAAACCTATCCAATATGTGGCGGATCAAAATTAGAAAGGATAATATTAAACGAAATCTCATCGAAACTTTCCATAGATGAAAGCGAATTATCTATCTCCTACTGCCCTGTATTTAAAAGAGGGAAGGCATGTGAACTTCTCATATTTGTTGAAAGAAAGTCATCCATTTCAAGCTTAGATGAAAATTTAAGGGAAAGATCAAGGATAATAACATCGGATGTAGTAGGAACGGTATCGGCGGCAAGTTTATTAGCTAAGGATAGTACAATTTTGGATGCAGGCGTATCAAAGCTATCCGTTGTTATGATGGCTAAGGGTATCCCACAGAGGATAGAAATAGTAAGGACAGGTTTTAGCAGCTTTATCAACGACGAAGGGCTTTTCAAGAGTGAGGTCTTACCCCTTTTGGCACAAAGGATAATGCTTATAGGTGGAGGGGCATTAAACGAAGATTTTAAGTCTATCCTATCAAAAAACAACATTGACTTTGAAATTCCAACCATAGAACCATTTGGAAAGTTAACACCTCTGTACTTCAATGCCTATGGATTACAGAATTTTTCATCATCACCCTGTAAGGCAAGGTTCGAGGAATCATTTATACTGAACTCGGCCATTGTAAGAAAGAACAAAAAATCAATTATTGCAGCATTATCGATTTTAGGCATATCGCTTATCGTACTGACAGCTTCAGGCATAGCGGAATTCCTATCGGCTAAAACAGATTACCAAAGATCAGTCAAACAATTCAATAAAGAGGTTTCATCCATAATAGGGTCAAAAACTATAATAGATCCAGACATACAGGTTTCGCAGAAGTTGAAAAGCTTAACAAAACTATCCGACTTCCTACTCATGAATAAACCGAACATACTAAGATGTGTACACTACATATCGAACTCTGTCCCAGAAAGGGTTAAGGTACTGTCTCTAAGTGCAAACATTAAAAGCGAAACATTCATAGTAAAGGGAAAAAGCTTTAGCAATAAGAATCTCTATGCATTTGAATCAAAGCTTAGGGCCTTCTTTAAAAACGTTACTTCATCCATAAAACATTCCAACGGTAAAGTGATTTTCACATTGAAGTTGAACGGGGTTAAAGGTGAACTTTGACAGGATCAATACAACCCTAAGTGAGTATCTTTCCAAGTTTGATAAAAGGGAAAGAACCATTGTAAGTATAGGGATACCAATAGTTTTAGTCATCATATACATAGCTGTAGTTTATCTGCCAATAAAACTTGCATCCTTTAACTATCAATCAAAGTTGAAGAACCTTAGGGAATCATCTCAAAGTTTGTCTAATAAGTTGTCGAGGATAAATACGCTTCAGTGGGAAATAGCACTCGCAAGCTCAAAGCTTAAAAATACCAACGTAGCAAAGTTTATATCAAATGAGGCAACGAATAACGGTATAAAGTTAAAGGATGTAAAGGTCAGCCCAGGTATATCCTATGACGGAATAGCATCAAGAAGAGTGGAGGTATCCTTCAAGGAAACCCCCTTGGACAGTATTGCGCTCATGATATACAAGGTGGAGAACAGCAAGTACTGCATTAAAGCTACTGACATTGAGATCTCGGACAAGGACGAGGATGGCCTTGTAAGTGGCAGGGTGGTTTTCGCATCGTTTTCAAGGGGGCTTAGATGAGAAAATTAGCCTTATACATATCGAGTTTCCTCTTGAGCCTCATCGTATGTCTCTACATCTCATTTCCAATTCAAGAAAAAGTTGAGGGGTTGTTTTCGAAACACGGCATATCCTATTCAAACATCGATGTTGAACACCTACCGCACATTAAGTTTACAGTAGAAAATCCAAGAATTCCGAGTATTCCAATAAGAATAAGCAAGGCGGAGATAGAGCCAAATCTCCTATCGCTTTTATCGAACAGTAAAAAGTTGGAAACAAAACTCTACACATGTAATGGGACAATTGATACAACGTTTGACTTTCCAGTAACACACTTACAATTTCAAGTTGAATCCCTATCGGCAAAGGAAATGTTGAAGAACCTTAAGGAAATTCCGTTTTCCTTAAATGCAAACTTAAGTGGAAATGGAAACTTGTTCTTGGAAAAGGTTAACATTAAATCTGGAAGTGGAAAGTTCTCGATAAAGAACTTAGAGTTAAGGAACATCTCATTTGGCATATTCTCCATTAAGGATGCTAATTTTGGAGACGGAAATTTAATCTATAAGGTTATAGGAAAGAACTTTGCAAGTGTTTCCCTTAAAACCTCAGGAAACGATGGAAACCTAAACATGCAGGGTGGTGTAACCATAAATCCTAAAAAGCCTGAACATTCATACTTAAACTTGAAGGTAACGGTCCTCATGAAATTAGGGAAGCTTAAGTCACATAGGTTTTCGTTCAATATAAGGGGATATGTCAAAAACCTGGAAGTGATGTAATGATTGACATAATTACGGGAAAGGTTATCGAAAAATATCCAACCGCAATTGTTGTTATGGTTCAAGGCATAGGATATAGGGTTTTTGCACCTTTAAAGGTTATATCGAACTGCAATGAGAACGAAACGATAAAACTTTATACGAAGCTTATACTTCCACCAGAAGGAACGCCAAAGCTCTATGGATTCGACAATGAAGGGGATAGGAAATTATTTGAGGAACTACTAAGAATTCCAAAGGTAGGCGCAAAGGTGGCCTTAAGTACCATTTCTCACTTTTCACCCGGGGAAATAAGCGAGATAGTTGAATCCAGTGATGTAAAAAGGCTTTCGAGTGTTCCAGGTCTTGGGAAAAAGCTTTCAGAAAGGGTAATATTGGAATTAAAGGGAAGGCTTAAACTTCAAAAGGGCAATCTACCGATGGAACTTGTCGAAGCACTTGAATCACTTGGGTATAGGAGAAGCGAAATATTTAAGGTTCTGTCCAAATCTAATGTTAACTTCGAAAAACTCCCCATAGAGGAAGCCGTTAAAAAGGCCATTGGGGTAATTTCTGGAGGTAAGGTTTGAGGAACTTTGCCTTGAGACCTAAAACTTTGAAGGAGTTTATAGGACAGGAAAGAATCAAGAGAATCCTTGGCATTGCCCTTAGGGCAGCAAAAAAGAGAAACGAGCCTCTTGATCACGTGCTTTTCTACGGACCTGCTGGCATGGGTAAAACAACGCTTTCATCCATCGTATCAAATGAAATGGGTGTAAAGCTCAAGATGGTATCGGCACCCATGATAGAGAGAAAAGGCGATCTCATTGGCCTGATAACATCCTTAAACAATGGGGATATTCTATTTATAGATGAGATACATAGGCTTAATAAAGCTATTGAGGAAACCATCTATTCAGCTATGGAAGATTTTAGGGTTGATATCGCAATGGGTAGTGGCACTGGAACGAGAAGCATATCCATTGATCTACCAAGGTTCACGTTGATCGGTGCTACAACGAAGCTTAATCTTCTATCACCGCCCTTTAGATCAAGGTTTGGAATAGTGTGCAGACTTGAACCATATTCTGTAGATGAGTTAAGGATGATACTGACAAGAAATGCTAAAGCTTTAAAGGTTAAAATGGACGAGGAAGCTGCCGACAGACTTTCGAGATGTTCAAGGGGAACCCCAAGGATTCTTAACCAATTTCTCAAAAGGGTACGTGACTTTTCAAGCGTTAAAAAATTAGGGATTGTCGATGTTAAAAGTTTAAATGTAATACTTTCCGACCTTGGCATAGATAAACACGGGCTTAATGTAATGGATAGGAAGATACTAAATGTAGTAGCAAGGAACTTCAATGGAGGCCCGGTTGGGCTTAAAACAATATCCCTTGCAGTAAATGAGGATCCGGAAACTATAGAAAACATACATGAACCTTACCTAATTCGATTAGGACTTATGATAAAAACGCCTCGGGGTAGGAAATTAACCCCGAAAGCCTATAGAGTTATTAATTTAAGAACTACATCACTATTTGACTAAGCCTTGTAGTTTTCAACTGCTCTCAATATCATCTTTTTGGCAAGATCGGCTGGCTTAAATTCCTTGAGCTTTACCCACTTACCGGGTTCCAAGTCCTTGTAATGTTCAAAGAAATGCTTTATCTGCTCAAGCATCGCTTCAGGTAAATCGAAAACCTCTTTGATATCCTTAAAGGTAGGATCGATCTTCGTTGTTGGAACGGCTATTATCTTTTCATCCTTACCATTTTCGTCCTCCATGATAAGAACCCCAACAGGCCTACATCTTATTACGCTACCGGGAACTACGGGTTGCCTTGATACAACCAAGACATCTATAGGATCCCCATCATCCGCCAGAGTATTTGGTATAAAGCCATAGTTAGCAGGGTAAAACATGGCTGTAAATAGAAACCTGTCCACAAATATGGTCTCGCTTTTCTTGTTGAGTTCATACTTCACGTTTGAACCTTGGGGTATCTCTATTAAGGCATAGATATCCTCTGGAACATTTTCACCGGGTGGAATCTTTTTCAAGTCCATCATCTCCTCCTTCTTACATTTATTTGGGAGATTGTATCAAACTTATGCTAACTATCCAAATTTTATAACTGGTGCTGGTGGAGGGACTTGAACCCCCGACCTGAGCATTACGAGTGC
>CAZXGR010000007.1:0-28616 GCA_964640245.1 uncultured bacterium
TTCCTCCTATTAATTTAGTTTATTTTCCCTTAATTTTATCACAAAGTCAAATTTAATGTTACTTATTCCTTCTGTTTACCTCTTTCGTAGCATCCTTTGTAACCTTATATCCCATGTAGAATGCAAACGCAAGGCCGATTAAAAGCACAATCAGTATTATGTAGTCCATTTAATACCCCAGTAACCTTCCAAATTGGTATATAAGCGTTGACATCAGATATGGAACAATCGTTGTAAGCAAAATGGAAAGTCCGACCATTCCCCATCCAAACTCAGAGTACATCGCACCTATCGTTACAATACATGGGATCCACAATAGGCAGAACACCATGTATGAGAAAGCCGAAAGGGATGTAAAATCCTTCTCTATCTTCTTTTGCAATGGTGTTTTCTCGTGTTCTATCTCAAATACGCCTGTCTTTAAGCTTCCAAACATGCCTACAAATGAGTCTTTCGTTGCACCAACAAAACCTTTAACCTGATCGGCTAAATCCTGCATGAAGGTTGAGTTTTCGCTTATTCCGCCTTCTTCCTCACCTCCGACACCATAAAACTGACCAAGTGAACCTATAACTGCTTCCTTTGCTATTGTGCCGGGGACAAGCGCTGCAACCGGTTGCCACTTTGGAAATCCGCATGGTTTGAAGATTGGGGCTATAGTCTTTGCAAACCTTCCAAGATACGTCTTATCCGGTGTTACACCGTATGGAAGGTTCAGAAATCCCCAGAGAATAATCATGGTGGCTGCGATTACAGTACCAGCCTTTATGAGGAAGAACTTTGTCCTGTTCCACATTGACTGCCATACAGCTCTTACCGTTGGAACCCTATATGGAGGCAGTTCAAGGATAAATGGTGGCGTTTTCCCTTTGAACACAGTAGATTTCAGGATCAAACCAACGATAATTGCTACAACAACACCTATTACATACATGAGAAGCACCACGCTTGCCTGATGGGAAGCGAAGAAAACACCAGTAAATAGGGCATAAATTGGCAGTCTTGCACCACATGACATGAACGGTACAAGCAGGGCTGTAAGCTTTCTATCCCTTTCGTTCTCAAGAACCCTTGTGGCGTAAATTGCAGGCACATTGCAACCAAAGCCTATGATAAGAGGTATAAATGACTTTCCATGAAGCCCTATACCGTGCATGATCTTATCCATAACAAAGGCTGCCCTTGCCATGTAACCACTTTCCTCTAATAGCGCAAGGAAAAAGTAGATGAAGAACATCAATGGAGCAAACGTTAGAACAAGGCCTACACCACCAATGATACCGTTGATCGTAAGGGATTGAAACCAATTAGGTGACCAAGCAATCGCCTTTCCAACCCATTTGGCAATGAATCCGTTGACGAAACCATCTGTCCAATCTATGAATGGCCCGCTACCGTCAAAGGAAAACTTAAACGCAAGATACATCAAGAATAGAAAGATTGGAATACCCAAAACCCTATTTAGAATTACCATATCAGCTACATCGGTCCAGCTTCTAACCTTTGTAAGTGGTTGTTTCAAGGTTCTCTTCAAGAGACCGGATATAATGCCGTATCTTTCATCCGCTATTACCGTTTCGCCATCATTTCCAAATGTTTTTTCAAACTCATCCGCAATGAGGTTATACGGGGTAAGATCCATTTTCTTGGCAAGATAACTATCCCTTTCAAGAACCTTTATAGCCGTCCAACGCCTCGGATATGGAAGCTCCTTGGGAAGCTTCTCCTCCACCTTTTCTATGAACTTTTCAATACTTTCCGAAAACTCCAATGGCCTTGGAGCTTTACCTGAGTCGGCAGCATTTACCACAAGCTTCATAAGCTCATAGTTTCCCTCATTCCTTGTAGCCACAGTTGGAACAGCTTTAACGTTAAGAAGTTCCTGAAACATCTCAAGATCAAGTCTATATCCCATACTTCTGAAGTCATCCCAGATGTTAAGCGCTATAACCACGGGAATTCCAAGCTCTAAGAGCTGTGTTGTAAGGTAGAGGTTTCTTTCAATGTTCGTTGTATCAATGACGTTGACTATGACATCAGGCTTTCCCTCAAGGATAAAATCCCTTGCTATACGCTCCTCAAGCGTATAAGGACTAAGGCTGTAGATACCGGGAAGGTCTATCAGCTTTACCTTTCTGCCTTCAAATGTCATATCGGCTTCCTTCTTTTCAACTGTTACACCCGGCCAGTTTCCAACCTTTAGGTTGGCACCTGAAAGCGAGTTTATAAGGGCAGTTTTACCGACATTCGGGTTGCCTGCAAAGGCAACAACAATATCCCTCTTCATGCTTCCTCCCTGGTTAGATTTTTACAACATCGATGCAGTCTGCTTCATTTTTCCTCAAGGACAGTTTATAACCCCTTACAGCTATCTCTATTGGGTCACCCAACGGTGCCAACTTCGTTACTTTGATATCGGTATCCTTAACAAGTCCCATATCCCTTAGGTGTCTTCCAAGAGATCTGTCATCTCCCGTAGAAACCTTTACTACCTTTGCTGAATCGCCTACCTTAAGGTTTGATAGCTTCATTCATCACCTCCACCAAGATTTTGTTTGTTACGCCAAAGCCCATGGCTATCCTTGATTCACCAACTTTTACCAATGCTGGTCCATGTCCGATTCTTAAAAGCTCTAAGTAAACACCCGGAACAATTCCTATCGAGCTTAACCTCTGCTTAAGGCCTCTCCCGCCCCTAATGTCCTTTACCAAAACCTTTTGACCGATTCTGGCCATTGATAGTGGTAGCATCCTTCCTCCTTGTAAGGTATAATTAACTCTGTAGTTGAAATTTAACACCTTAGTTTCGTCTTGTCAACTATGTTAATACATAGGAACATTAGAGCCTATCCTCCAATAAAGGATAATGCATTGTTCCTTATATGCCAGGTATATCCGATTTTTTTAAGAGCTTTTCTATAGCCTTTGCTACATCAGCATTAACTTCCATGAACCTTCCAACAAAACCGGCTACATACCTGATGCCTTTCTCTAAGCTAAGATCAAGGGAATAGGAAAAATACTCAACATTCAAAAGCCTTCCCCATTGCCTCAATATAAAGTAGGCAAATTGATCCACATCGGGCTCAAACTGACCGTTATAACTTTGGCCTGTTAATCTTTCATAGATCTCACCAACCAAGGAATCCCTCTTACATGGCTGAACAATTACACAATAGTCTCTTGAACGGTTTTCCATAATTCTTAAAAATTCCTCTAAATCATCAACCATCCAAAGAAAATGAGAACACAAACTGATATTAAACTTGCCAAGCCGAACAGCATGCCCCCAATCCCCGTTAACGATATTTACGTTGCTTCTATTGGCTTCCTTTAGATTTTTCCTTAAATGGAGAATGCTTTTCTTAGAACGTTCGATACACGTCAAGTTTTTAACACTCTTAGACAATGAAACCGTTAATACACCGGGACTTGAACCAAATTCAAGAACATCCTTATCTTTACCTAAAATACTCTTTATAATTCCAATAACCTTTCTTCCATACTCGTAGCTATTCTGTTTACTATGATTTGAGAAGTCCTCCAATGACCTTTCTTGAAAATCCTTGTCAAATGAAACAATGGAAGGTTTCAACCTCTGTTCTCTCATCTCATGCCATCTCTTCCCAAGATAATCCATGTTTTCCTCTATCAAAAGTATATCAAATAGTTTTTAAAAATCAACTGTGTTAAGTTAATTGAACTATAGAAACTCAAAGCCATAAGTAATTGATAAATCCAAATTAAAACATCAAGAAAGAAGAGCTAAAAATCGCATTATTAGGCCAGCCCAAAACATGCCGTAGAGAAACATTAAAAACTCGGTTAACAATGCTCTTTTTATCCCGAATTCCCTGGCAAACATTCCAAATGCTATTATGCATGGAACCTGAAACGTTGAAGCAAGACCAAATGTAAATAGTTGAACTCTCGACAAAACGGAGAAGTTTGTCGTGCCGAGGGCACTTGCCAACATCGATATGACTAAATCCTTTTGAAGAAATCCGTAGATCAACGGAACTATGGTTTTGGCAGGTAAATCAAGCCAGTAAACGGTTAAAAACTTAAACGGATCAACTATTAAATTGACCAAGTTGAAGTACGAAATAAGTCCATAGAGCATTCCACCGCCAATCAAGAGCGGGATAACGATATAGATAAAATCCTTCATTCTTATCCATGCTTTGACCAATACGTTTCTCAAGGTTGGCATCCTGTACGGTGGTAGCTCCTCGATTATTGGCATGGATTTGCCGGGAATCACCACGTTGAGAAACTTCGCAGTTATGGAGAAGATTAAAAAGGCAGCAATGTAAATTCCAAGTGCATACGATAATCCTGCATAGTGACCTACAACTCCAAAGATCACTGCGCTCCTCGACGAGCATGGAATGAAAGAATACAGAATTGAAACCTTAAGGCGACCCCTAAAGCTTGGAAGAATCCTTGTAGATCTTATTGCTGGAACCGTGCAGCCAAATCCAAGCATAATCGGAATCACAGATTCACCGGGAAGCCCCAGATGCCTCATTAGGCCATTCAGGGATACGATAAACCTTGCTAAAAGCCCGCTGTCCTCAAGGATGGCAAGAATGAAGTAGAATATCCCAACATACGGTACCGCAACACTAATCCCGGCTGCCAAACCTATCAAGGAATTGGAGATAAGCATGTTGGTAAGTGGATTCTGATTCCTAAACCATGGCTGAAGATGGTGAAGTGCATCACCGAAGTACCTTCCTAAGAGATCCTGAAAGAACCCACCAATGTAAAACAGTGAAAGAAAGACCAACGCAAAGATGAAAATTGCAAAGATTGTACTTCCCCTTTGATTGTTGATCAAAAAATTATCAAGAAAGTTCAACTTTTTACTTCTTATCTTCCTGATCCCTTCAACCTTTCTTGCAATAAAGGATGCAAATCCAGCTCTTGTAATAATTATGTCCCTTTCGATTCTTGGATGGTAGGTCTTATACCTTTCCTTTATCTCCTCAATCTCGGAATCCCCAAACAGTTTTTTAGCAACTAAATCACCCTCTAAAAGTTTTATCGCAATGCCTCTCCTTGATAGCCTGTTTTCCTTGAGTCTTCCTTCTGTTTCCCTTATCGCTGATTCAATATGGTCATCGTACTCTACGCTTATCCTTGCCTTTCTGAAACTACCCAATTTATCTATCAGTTCATCTATCTTTCCGCTAACCGGGTTAATCCTAACAACGGGAACACCAATGATCTTCTCAAGTGCTTCCCTGTCTATGGTTATTCCCTTCTTATCCGCTTCCTCGTTAAAGTTCAAGGCAAGCAACATGGGAATTCCCAACTCCGAAAGCTGAAGGGTCATGATCAGGCTTCTTTCCAAAGCAGTTGCATCTACAATTTGAATCACAGAATCATAATCACCTTCAAGAACGGCTCTGTCCGTTACCTTTTCCTCTTCACTTGAAGGCGTTAAGCTATATGCACCGGGAGTATCTATAAACACATAATTCTTACCATTTATCCTGGCTTCACCCTTTGTAACCTCAACGGTTGTTCCCGGATAGTTTGATACGATCACCCTTGCATTTGTTATCGCATTTAAAAGACTCGATTTTCCTACATTGGGTTGACCAAGTAGCAGAACCTTCATCTTCTTGCGCCTAATATATATTTTCCAAGATCCCTGTCGATAATCACAGGCCTCCCATTCACGCTCAATATCAATTCTTTATTTCTTATCTTTAGAACCGTAAACTTAGCACCTATTGTTAGACCTATACCGATCAAACGCGATAGAATTCTCGGATCTTCCACCTCAAGAAGTGCTATCACTCCGCTACCACCTTCCTTGAAGTCATTGATTGGTACTGCATTTTTACCAAGCTTCTTTGCCTTTTCTATATCTTCCTTTCCTAAATGCTCTAACGAATGAGCCACACGATGACCAAAGGTATTCTCCGCTACCCTATGATAATCGTAAATCAGCTTCGCTATCTTTTCTCCCTTCTCTGTCAAGGTTATCCTGTTATCCTTAAAATCAATTAGGTTTTTATCCTCGAGTTCCTTTATTGCTCTTTTTAAATCCTCTCTTCCCATACCTGTATCACTTGATATGTCCTCTAATGTGGGATTTTTCTTTTCCTTCGCTAAACGTAGAATATCCTCCATCAGAAAACGAAGGTAACTCACAATAATCCTCCAAAACATATTAATCTTAGGAAATTGATTAACTACGCTTGGGCTTTAAAAAATAAAAGTTTGATATCAGCATAAAGTAATCCTACATATTCGTGCATAGCCAGATAGCTACCATATAGGTTGGACATCTGAGGAAAAAAGCTGTACCAACCGTAATGATTTCTATTTGTTCTATAATCAGTAGGAATGGGCACAATCTTCAGCCCAAATGCCTTAAAGTACTTAACGCTTCTTGGCATGTGATAGGCAGATGTGATGAGGCACAATCTTTTGAAACCAAAAAGTTTTGCCATTTTACTTGTGTAAAATGCATTTTCAAATGTATTTCTACTATTTGATTCCTCGAATATCTCATCGCTTGGTATATCAAGTCCCTCAAGAACTTCCTTCATAGCTTGGGATTCAAATGCATGGCTTAAAGCCCTTCCACCTGAAACGATTATAGGTACACGATAGATGTTCCAGAGTTTTCTTGCCATAAGTAACCCTTTGCATACCTGGGGTCTAACACATGGGTTGCCATTCTCATCAGGGCACCTATCGTAAATTCCTCCGCCTAAAACCACTATGGCACTGCAGTTTAAACTCTGCAAATCTGGAAATGGATACCTATCTTCAAGCGGTTTTATCATTGCATCCTTGATAGGTTCTACAGACAACAGGTAGATTAAAGTAGCCGTTGAAAGAAGTAACATTATTGAAAGTTTGCGTTTGCCTTTCAATATAAAAATGGAAGAGATAAGTATTAGGACAACGAATAAACCTGGGGGCAAAAATATAAACGTGAACAACTTTGATAGAAGGAACATCAGCCTTCCGATGTTTTGATGTTTTGAAGGACAAGCTTTGTAATTGCCTTAAACGTTTCTATTACTCCTATGCCTTTTATAGCTATAGCCTCGAAATCCGGACAGTTTTGCTTATTCAGTTCGACTCTCATCGTTTCAACCGGAAGTATATTCGGCAAATCCCTTTTGTTATACTGAAAAACCATTGGTATATTGCTTATATCAAAACTTTCAAGGTTTTCAAACATATCATCAATGGTATCTAAGTTTGCATCCTCCCTTTCAACCTGTGAATCTGCAACGAAAACGATTCCATCAGCACCCTTCAATATCAGTTTTCTACTCGCCCTATATATAATCTGGCCGGGCGTTGTATAGAGATGAAATCTTATCTTAAAACCCCTTACGCTTGTTATTTCAATTGGCACAAAATCAAAGAAGAGGGTTCTCTCTGTTTCCGTAGCAAGTGTTATAAGCTCTCCTCTATTTTCAGGTTTGATGTGCTTGTATATCCAATCGATATTGGTGGTTTTACCAGAGAGCCCAGGACCATAATACACTATCTTGCAGTTAATTTCCTTGGCAGCAAAGTTGATGAAAGGCATTACTACTCCTCAAAGAGTGAATCGATGTCCAAGTTCTCTATATCAACATTCTTAGTTATATTCGTTTCCTTTTTATTTCTCTGCTCTATCTGCCTTAGGAATTCAGATATTAAGGGTGCAATCTTCCTTATCTTCAATCTAACTATGCCTAAGTTTGTTGCCTTCTTATCGAATATGGAAACCAATATGTACTTCTCTAAAAGCAGAATCATGTAGATACCTTCCGATGGCGTCTCGGTAAAGGTATGGCTTAGACCTTTGTTATCGATCAACTTCGAAAGAGCTTCTGATGCAGCAATGTTGCCAGCAGTAAGGGACGCAAAGGTAAGATCATTGGTTGCGGAAGGCGACCCACTTTTGCTCAAGAGCTGCCCTGACTTATCTATTAAGAATATGACCTTTGATCTACTTACCTTTGCGAGTTTTGTTAGGAATTCCGAAAGCTTCCTTGATTCATCCGTGTTTATACTAATCATTTTTTCTCCATTGCCTCAACCGCCTCAAGCCAATCCCATCTCTTTGCTATCTCACCCTCTATATTCTCTACCAAATCCTTATTTTCGGGTTTAATAAGGTGCTTAAACCTTCCCTGTAACCTCAAATAATCCTCTATGGGCTTCTTCCTTGCAGGCCTGTATGTAATATGCCACCTTGTTCCATCCTCTACTTCAAACAACGGCCAGTAATTCGTTTCAACAGCCAATCTCGATATTAGTATACCATTTTCTGGTTTCGAACGCCAACCTCTCGGGCAAACCGAAATTGCGTTGATAAATGAAGGCCCTTTGGTGTTTAAGGCCTTTATTATCTTCTTCATAAAGTCCTTATAGTGTGATGGTGAAACGGTTGCTACATAAGGAATTTGGTGTGCTGCAGCTATATACGGAAGCCATTTCTTGCGCTGTGGCTTACCATGACTTTCCGAACCTACAGGTTGCGTTGTAGTATTCGCATACTTTGGTGTAGCACCTGACCTTTGAATACCTGTATTCATGTATGCTTCATTGTCATAACACACGTATATGAAATCATGTCCCCTTTCCATTGCACCGGATAGCGATTGAATGCCTATATCGTAGGTTCCACCATCACCACCTATAGCTATAAACTTTAACTTTCTATTTGGGTCAATTTTTCCCCTCTTCTTCAATGCCTTATAAGCCGTTTCAACACCTGATATTGTCGCTGCTGCATTTTCAAAGGCGTTATGCAACCATGGAGAACGCCAAGCAGTATGTGGATATATAGATGTACATACCTCCAAACACCCCGTAGCATTTACCCATACGAGATCAAAACCAGCAGCTGCCGCCGTCATGCTTATCTGCCTTACTATGATACCCGCACCACATCCTGGGCATAATCTATGTCCTGGTGCAAATTCTTGAGGTAGAAGGGACATTTCCTTAAGTGTCGGTAAGCTTGTCATTCTTCCTCCAATTATTCTCTTAGATTAAGGTAATTTACAAGGTTGGTGTCCTTTCCATTTGCCTTTTCTATTACCTTTTTAAATGCTTCCTCTACGTGGTTAATGTTGCAGTCCCTACCACCAAGTCCATATATAAAACTTAGTGCAGGTAGAATTTTTCCACTTAAAAATAGGGATGTAGCTACTTCCCCAAACAATGGGCCACCAGCACCACCAAAGGTTTCGGCTCTATCCATAACACCAACGCCTTTTGCATTTGATAGCGCATCTGCAACTTCCTTATACGGGAAGGGTCTAAAGGTTCTGACCTTTAAAAGTCCCACCTTGATTCCTTGGTTTCTCATTTCGTCAACAACGTACTTCGTCGTTCCTGCTACGGATCCCATAGCAACGATTACATATTCAGCATCATCTATCTTATACGGTTCAAGATGTCTATATCTTTTACCGGATATGGATTCAAATTCCCTTGCTACTTCATCTATAACATCGTGCGCATTATTCATAGCCTCTCTCTGTTGCCTTTTAAACTCCATATAGGAATCCGTCATTGCAACAGGGCCATGCGTAACGGGATGATCAATGTCAAGCAGTGGATACATGGTTTTGGGTTCGCCTACGAACTCCCTAACTAACTTATCTGGAAGTAGCCTAACCCTAACGAACGAGTGGGATATTATAAAACCATCCATGTTAACGGCTACAGGTAACCTAACCCTTTCGTCTTCAGCAATTCTAACGGCTTGAATAAGATTATCGTACTCTTCCTCGGCATTTTCAGCGAAAAGCATTATCCATCCCTGATCCCTTGCACCCATTGCATCCGAATGATCACCATGTATGTTTATAGGTGAACTTAAAGCCCTATTGGCAATTGCCATAACTATTGGTAATCTCATGCCTGAAGCTACGCCTAATATCTCCCACATCAAAGCTAAACCAGGCCCGGCAGTACCTGTCATAGCCCTTGTGCCTGCTGCCGAAGCACCAACAACCGCTGACATAGCACTATGTTCACTTTCAACAGGTATGAACTCTGTATCCACCTTCCCATTAGCTACAAAGTTTGCAAATACCTGCATAAGTTCCGTTTGAGGTGTGATAGGATATGCTGCAACAACATCCGGATTTATCTGCCTCATAGCTTCCGCAGCAGCTAAGTTACCGGAGTAGGGAACGACCTTTTCGTTTTTTATCAATTCAACTGCCATCAGTCCTCCTTATTAAACAGGTACTCTGGTTTCATTTCAAGTGCCTTCGTGGGACACTCATGGGCACATATACCGCAACCCTTGCAGTGATCATAATCTACGCCTACGATCTTGCCATTCTTTGCCACAATGGCAGCATCCGGACAGTATATCCAACAAAGCATACAGTTAACGCATTTTTGGGAATCGAATACCGGTCTCCACGCTCTCCATCCCCCTGTTTTGTACTCTGAACTGGAACCCGGCTTAGTTATTACAGCACCTATTTCTAATTCCTTCCATCCTTTCATTCGTCCATTACCTCCTTATAGGCTTTATGCAAAGCTGCAATATTTGCTTCAAGCATTTCCTTAGAAAGCTTTTTAGAAAACATCTTATTAACGTTTTTTTCAATGGTCTCAAAGCTTACAAGATCCTCTGTGATCCTTGAAAGAGCCCCTAACATAGGTATGTTTACCAATGGTTTTCCAAGTTTATCCATAGCTATCTTAGTCGCATCTATCGTGTATATCTTCATGCCGTTTATGTTGTACTTTTCCCTCAATTCCTTTGGCGAGAGAGTGGTATTTACAACGAGAACTGTATCCTTATTCGTTCCCTTCAAGAAGTTAACACTGCCAAGTAATGTTGGGTCGATAATAACAACGATATTTGGGTGCAGCACAAGGCAGTGAAGTGTTATCGGCTTTTCAGACAACCTGTTGTAAGCCTTCAATGGTGCACCAGATCTTTCAGCACCATAGTCAGGTGCACTCTGTGCGTATTTTCCCTCGCTTATAGCTGCGCTTGCCAGTATCTTTGTGGCACTAACAGCTCCCTGTCCCCCTCTTCCATGCCACCTTATCTCTATCATTTCATTCCTCCATTTATAAGTTTCATATCATCAAACGCCCTTTCAAGCGTTAAGTTATCAGCCATATCTATCGTTCCACCATACGGTATCCCATATGCAATTTTAAAGGTCTTTACATTGAAATTTTTAAGCCTTTCCAAGAGGAAGGTAGCTGTTGCCTCACCCTCAACGGTAGGATTCAAGGCTATTATTACCTTTTTAACCTTCAGATTTTTTATTCGCTCAAGTAATTTTTTGATCGAAAGCTTTTCAGGTCCTATATCCTCTAAAGGCGATATAACCCCACCAAGCACATGATACAGGCCATTGTACCTATTAAGCTTTTCTATTGATACGGCATCCCTTGGCTCTTCAACAACACAAATAGTTTTATTATCCCTACTTGGATCACTGCATATTGGACATAGATCACCTTCCGTTGGCAAACCACATTCCCTGCATGGCCTGATATCAGGTAAGCTTTTAATAGAATTGATAAACTTTTCTTTATCAACTTTATTAAGCCTTGATATCAAAAGTGCAGCCCTTTCCGCAGCCCTTTCACTGATGCCTGGAACCTTCAAAAGGTAACTTATGACAATGGAAAGGTTTTCAGGGTATATCAAAGAAGCCCTCCAAGGTCAATTCCCATACCTCCTGTTACGTCCTTCATAGCATTTTCAAGTGCATCCCTTCCCTTCTTCAAGGCTTGATTTGAAGCAGCCACTATTAAATCCTGCAACATCTCTCTGTTCTTACCATCCAAAAGTTCGGGATTTATATCGATTGAGGTAATTTCACCGTTACCTTTGGCAACAACCTTTACCGCTTCACCACCTGCCGTTCCCGTAAATTCCTTTTCCTCTATATCAGCCTTTATTCTCTTTGCTTCCTTCTGAAATTGTTTTGCCATTTTCATTATGTTGTTAATATTTCCACCAAACATAAGTTTATCCTCCGTTGGTATAATTGCAGACTAATTGTAAACGAATTGTAAATTTTAAACAAGAGGGTAAAATGAAAAAGATCATGGAATTTATTTCAACAGGATTTTACAGTGGCAAGCTTCCAATGATGCCAGGTACATGGGGCTCTATTTTAGCTACAATTTTAGCTTTGATATACTGGCCTAAAAACTGGAGTGTAGAACTTCTATTGATATGTGCAACCTTCGTAATAAGCGTTATTTCGTCGGATATAACATCAAAAGCCTTAAACGATAGGGATCCGGATTGTGTTGTTATAGATGAGATCTTAGGAATGGAAATAACTTTCTTCTTGATAAAGGTAGATATTTGGACTGCTCTTATAGGGCTTATCCTCTTCAGGATAATTGATATAATTAAACCACCGCCGATAAATTTTCTTGAAAGGCTGCCTGGAGGATGGGGAATTACTGCCGATGATATGCTTGCTGGCGTCTTTGCGAATCTCATCCTAAGGTTAATCTGGAGGCTTATTTAATGTTCAAAAAGATACTTATTGCCAATAGGGGTGAGGTAGCAACAAGGATAATTAGAGCTTGTAAGGAACTTGGTATCAAAACTGTAGCTATATACTCTGAAGCCGATGTCAACTCACTTCACGTTAAAAAGGCAGATGAAGAATACCTCATACATGGAGATCCGACAAAAGCCTACCTGAATTACTACAAAATCGTTGATATTGCGAAGCGTGCAAGGGCGGATGCCATACATCCAGGATACGGTTTTTTGTCCGAAAGACCCGATTTCGCACGCTACTGCAGGCAAAACGGTATCGAATTTATAGGACCTGATACGGAACACTTAAGGATATTTGGGGATAAGATAGAATCAAAGAAGCTTATGGAGAGCCTCGGTGTTCCGGTAGCTAAGGGAAGCAAGGAACCGATTGATGACATCAAAAAGGCAAAGGAGATAGCGAACGAAATAGGTTATCCTGTAATGGTAAAGGCTGCCTATGGAGGTGGTGGAAGGGGACTAAGGCTCGTAAAAAGCGAGGATGAGATAGAGGAACAGTTCAATATAGCAGTAAGTGAAGCTAAGGCCAGCTTCGGAAAGGGAGAGGTCTTCATTGAAAAGTTTATAGAAAGACCAAGGCACATAGAAATCCAGGTTGTTGCCGATAAATATGGAAACGTTGCATACCTCGGTGAGCGTGACTGCTCACTTCAAAGGAGAAACCAGAAGGTTGTTGAGGTTTCACCTTCACCTGTTTTGACGAGAAGGCAACGTGAAAAACTTGGGGATATATGTGTTAAAGCAGCAAAATCCATTGGTTACTATGGCCTTGGAACCTGGGAATTTCTTATGGATAGGTATGGAAACTTTTACTTCATGGAGGTTAATCCAAGGCTTCAGGTTGAGCATACCGTTAGTGAGCGTGTTACAGGTATTGACCTTGTCCAGGAACAGATAAGGATAGCGTCTAATATGGAGCTCTCGTTTTCCCAAAGAGATGTGAACATACATGGATATGCCTTTCAATTCAGAATCAATGCTGAAGATCCCACCAATAACTTTATGCCCGTACCTGGGACTATAACATCCTATTATTCACCAGGAGGTATTGGGATAAGGATGGACGGTGTAGTTTACAAGGGTTACGAGATACCACCATACTATGACTCCATGGTTGGGAAACTCATTGTATGGGGAAGAACATGGGATGAAACCATTAGAAGGGCAAGAAGGGCATTGGATGAATTTGTCATAAGGGGCGTGCCGACAACCATCCCATTTTTTAGAAAGCTCGTAAGAGACCCTGAATTCATAAAAGGTCAGTTTGACACATCCTTTATAGATAGAAAGACAAAGGATTTCACATTCACAAAGGAACCAGATCCAGAGACGATAGCTTTGGCGGTATCAGCTGCAATTGCTGCCCACCATGGTTTGTAGGAGGAAGTAATGGGAAGAAAGATACAGTTTTCGGACGTAACTTTAAGGGATGCTCAACAATCGCTTCTTGCAACAAGGATGAAAACAAGGGATATGGTTAAAATAGCACCTACAATCGATAAGATAGGCTTTTGGTCTGTTGAGGTTTGGGGGGGTGCAACCTTTGATACCTGCTTGAGGTTTTTAAGGGAAGACCCTTGGGAAAGGTTAAAGGTTTTAAGAAAACTCATGCCGAATTCACGCCTTCAAATGCTTCTAAGGGGTCAAAACATCGTTGGCTATAAGCACTATCCCGATGATATCGTGAGAGCATTTGTAAGGAAGGCTGCCGAGGATGGAATAGATGTCTTTAGAATCTTCGATGCCTTAAATGATATAAGAAACATGAGGGTTGCAATTGAAACTGCTAAGGAATGCGGTAAGATAGTTGAAGGTGCAATAGCATATACGATAAGCCCAGTTCATACGGAGGATCTCTACGTTGAAACAGCTTTGGATTTAAAACAGATGGGTGTTGACATAATTAACATAAAGGATATGGCAGGCTTGCTTTCACCTGAAAGGGCGTACTCCCTGGTAAAAGCCTTAAAGAAGGAAGTGGGTTTGCCTATTCACATACACACACACTGCACGAGCGGACTTGCCGAAATGGCCCACTTGAAGGCAGCCGAAGCTGGAGCCGATATGTTCGATGTCGCAATATCGCCTATGGCATCCGATACATCACATCCTGCAGTTGAAACGATGGCATACGCATTAAGGGAACTTGGTTTTGACTTTAAGTTAGATAAAAATGAAATAGAGAAAATGGCAGAGTATTTTAAGGATGTAAGGAAGAAGTACAAGAAGTACGACATTGACTTTAAGGGTATAGACGCAGATGTATTGGAACATCAGATACCTGGTGGCATGATGTCAAATTTGATAAATCAGTTAAAAGAACAAAACGCACTTGATAGGATAGATGATGTTTTAAGGGAAATACCAAGGGTAAGGAAGGATTTTGGCTATCCTCCCCTTGTTACACCTACAAGTCAAATAGTTGGGACACAAGCTGTTCTTAACGTTTTATCTGGGGAAAGGTATAAGATGATAACTCAGGAAACGAGGAACTACGTAAAGGGTCTATATGGTAAACCGCCTGCACCCATAAAGGATAAGGTTATAGGCATAGTTCTAAAGAACGAGCAGCCGATTACATCAAGGCCAGCTGATCTTTTGCAGCCGGAACTCGAAAAGCGCAAATCCGAGATTAAAAACTTGGCAAGGAACGATGAGGATATACTTTCATATTGTCTATTTCCACGTGTAGCTAAGGATTTCTTTGAGTGGAGGGAAAAGGTTGAAAAAGGGGAAATTCCGGCCATTTCAGAGGAGGATCTTGCCAATGAAATGGAGGAGGAAAAGGTAAAACCCGAGTGTTTGGCACCAACCGAATTCATCGTAAACCTCCACGGGGAAAATTATCACATAAAGATTGCAGGGGTGGGACATAAATCCGATGGTAGGAAGCCTTACTTTATAAAGGTGGACGGAAAACTTGAAGAGGTTATGGTTGAACCTCTTGTTGAGGTTGTGCCTACCAAAAATGAGGTCGAGATATCGGGAGCTTTGACAAAAAGTTCCAAGAGGCCAAGGGCATTAAACGAAGGTGATGTTACATCACCTATGCCCGCGAAGGTAGTTGATATAAAGGTTTCTAAGGGCGATAGTGTAAGCGAAGGGGATGTTGTAGCAGTGGTTGAAGCCATGAAAATGCAAAATGAGCTTCATGCCCCCATAACAGGTATCGTAAAGGATATATACGTTAGTATTGGTGACCAGGTAAACCCAGATGAAGCTATAATGACAATCGAGTAATTTGGAATATAATTAAACAAAATTGCGGGGTGTGGCGTAGCTTGGTAGCGCGCTTGGCTGGGGGCCAAGAGGTCGCCCGTTCAAATCGGGTCGCCCCGACCACTTGAGGTAAAATGGGGTTTTGTCAAATGACAGGAAAAGCCGAAGACCTTCTAAAATACCGCACTCAAAACATTTGCCCTTTCAGCAAGGGTCTACAATAGGATCTTAAAGATCTCAGGAACAATCGCAGATATCGATGGTTCTGATACCATATTAGGGAAACATGTTATTGAAGCAGTAAACTTCAGAAACGATATATCAACCGGCTCTTAAGAGGTAAAACCGGTGTTTCCCAAGCTTGAACGATTTTAGCACTCTACCTTCAACCTTGCTTGATAGAAAAATTTTACCTTTAACCAAGCTTTCTCTGTATGGCAAAATCTTATCCCTAAACTTCTCAATGTAGAAGCACAGTTGAAGGTAATTAGTTTTGGTATATAACTCTTTTCCCTTGGTTAACTTTGATATTTCCATTGCTGCTCTTCTATAGCTTGGATAAAGGTACGTTCCAATTGAGATGTAGTAGGAACTGTAGTATGCCCTAAAAATCACAAACAGGAGTGCAACAAATAAGGTAAGCCGGGAGATTCTTACCTTATACATAACGTAAAAGTAAATGAGATAGGTAACTAACAGAAAATAGATTGTGACCCTTAATGTTAGGCTTCCCGACCTTGTGAACCATAACCCAAAGCCGATACCGGAGAACAAGAGTATATCGCTCAGAAACTGCACTATAGAAAATGCCCTTTTGGCATCAATCTTAAAATCCTTTAAATAATATGCAAAAACAATGGATGCAAATGGAAATATTGGTAGGACATACCTCATACGTGTTCCCGGTGAGACAAGATAGATAATAAGGTTGGCAAGAACCATTAAGAGGTTTAACCGCACAAAGTTATCATTTGGTAGCTTAAGGGAAATTTTTCTCTTAGCCAATAAGAAGAGAAGTATAAATGACCATGGAAAAAGGGAAAGCACAAGCCTTACAGGAAAGGATAAAAACCTTGAAGTAAACGTAGATATTGAATAATCCAATGCCGTTCTTTCCGTTGCCTCCGACAGGAGCGATTGAAAAGCCGAGTGTTTATCCGGTATAAGCAAGATATAGATGATTATTGGCGATAAACCAATCAGAAGGCCTAAAATATGTTTAATGGAGATTAACTCTGAAACTTTTCTATAAAACAAGAGATAAACCAGAATGGATATCCAGAAAAAAGCTATGGCAGGTAATCCCTTTGTCAAAAATGCAGCCGACGTAAAGAAGTACCCAAAAATCCATGCGTAGAGTTCTTTATTCCTATAAAAAAAATACATAAATATGGAAATTGACAAAAACACGAAAAGCGTAAAAATCATATCAGGTTCACATTTAGTTGAGTATCCGAACAGAACCATCCATGAGGTTGGAAATATCATGGATGCGTCAAGGGCTATCTCACTACCAATAAACGGCTTTGAAAATAAAAATAGGAGCATCGAGATTAGGATTACAGCTATCACCGATGGCAATCTCAACGAGAACTCGTTCACTCCAAAGAGCTTATAGAATATGACTAAAATGTAGTTGTGAAGAGGAGGTTTTTTAAAGTAAGGCTTAGCAAGAACCGTTGGCTGTATAAAGTTTCTTGCCTTCATCATCTCGAATGCAATAATTCCTCTTCTTGGCTCCTCGTGATGAACGGGAAACGTTCCAAGATTTACCAAAAGGGAAATCGTTAAAACAGCTAACAGTAAGCCAAGCTTCCTCAACATAAACCCCCAAAAGGATCATGGCTCAGCCTTCCACCAGATCAATGCATCTGTGGTTTTTCCACTGAGTTCATAGCCATCATCGGTTTTCCTAAACTCTTCGGATATAATGCGTTTAACCTCGTCAAGGTCCTCCTCGCTTATCTTTACTCCCCGAAACCTCTTCAGGTAATTCCTAATAGCCTCATCAATGGTATTAAACCTCTGTGTGTATGGTCTTTCATCCATAATGAGTTTTGGATTAATTCTCAAATCCAAAAGGCTACCGTATATATGCCTATGGCCTTGCCAACCTTCCTTTCCAAGAAGCAGTTTACTAATTCTGTTATGAACCCTTCGCCATGGGGGCTCATTACCAAAGGTGAAGATACAGCAATAACCGCAGGATACTGCATCCATCTTCCTCAACGATTCCCTTACATCCTTGACTATCAATGAAAAAGCTGAGAAAACTAAATAATACCTCTTGAGATTTCTAACATCTTCCCAATCACCATGAATGATGCTTACATTGCTAATGGAATTTTTCTTTAGCCTTTCCCTAAGTATTTCAATCATGGATGAAGATTGCTCAATAACCGTAATATGCTTTGCAAATTTAGAAAGCGGTACGGTATAGGTTCCTGGCCCAGGGCCAATTTCAAGAACGGATCTTCCGCTTAAATCGAATTTTCCAACAAGCCAATTGGTTCTTTCCTCTATTTGTTTCCGATTTTTTAAAACGTTCTTAGCATATTCATCGGCAAATGAGTCCCAAAACTTTGTCTTATCCATTCTTTAGTAATTTTACCATTTCAGATGACAGGAGTGAACCGATAAACCCGGATATAAACGCCAATAAACCTAAAATTGGTATGAACTTTAAAGGCGGCCATATTGAAAGATAAAGGCCAATAGTAGTATAAGTCACTAAGAGGCACAAAAGATTAGCCAATCCCCCACCCAATGCTCTCAAGTTTCCACGGAATATCTCTATGCAAAATCCCAAAATGGCAAAGGAAATCACACCGTAAACACTGAAGTAGGAAGGTGTCTGTACGTTGTACCATGGACCTGCCAAAAGCATGAGCGATATGGTTATCAGAGCGGTAACAAGACCGGCACCCTTTTTGCCTGTTAAATCCCTACTTAAACTTACCCAAATTACGGTGGTTAACCCACCAAATGTGGCGGTTCCAGCTGCAGGCCCGGGAATATGTAGGTACTGCGTAATCGGCTTTACCGGAATGTAAAGGTTTATAATGGCACTTATAGATGACATTACGATTATTATCCACCACTGATCTAAGTTAAAGTATGATTTCATCACCAATTGCACCTACTACATACTGAATTTTCCTTCATGTTCTTGACAAAATCCCTGTACTTCCTTGAACTCATCACCCTACCTATGCCATCACTTACCTTACCAACGGAAAAGGTTGGAAGGTATGTACACGGCGTAACCTCCATATCAATGTTAACGAATAGGCTATACTTCACAACGCGGCATGGAAACGTGTGCTTTGGAGGAAGGTAAAGTGCAAGGCCAAGCTTCTTAGCGGTTTCACTCGCAAGACCGAAAACCTCCTTTTCCTCATCCTCCGTTATGTATCTCTGATTTACACCATAAACATTGAATAAGCGGTGCAAACTTACGCCATCCAATCCAATATCCTTTGCCATTCTGAGCAGTTCAGGGATCAATTCCGTGTTTTCATTATAAACAGTTATATCTAAGTAAGCTTTAGGTTTCCTTAATTTTCCTTTATTCCTCTCATCTATAAATTCTCTTATCTGCGGCGATACCCTCTCGAATTTGGACTTATCGAAAACGCCAAAGGCAATATCATCTATGTCGCCCTTCAGTATGTTGTCAATGTTCTTAGATACAAGTGTTCCATTTGTCGTAAGGTTAACGGAAAACTTCCTTGATTTAGCGTATCTTGCCATTTCAAATATTTCAGGATTCAGAAGCGGTTCACCCCAACCGTGAAGACCAATATAACCAAATGTAAATGGCGTTGCATTTACTATTCTCTTGAAGTTCTCAAGCGAAAGAAACCTATCAGGCCTGTTGAGTTGCTTTCTCAAACATATCTTACAGTTGAGATTGCATGCAGTTGTTACCTCAACCTGAAGTGTAAGGTACCGGAGAAATCGAAGGTACAGTAATGGATTTAACAAACCATCCCCAAAAGAAATAGCCAGGTTAATTAACCTGGCTATAAAGGTCTATCTACTAACTATTATTAGGCGATTCAGCCCTGTTGGATACAAAGTTCCAAACAAACGTTACAGCCAAAACTACCATACCGATGATTTGAGGCATGATGCTACTGAGATACCCTACGGTTCCACTACTTACTGCGCTTTTTGTGGCTACGCTTACAGGTACGCACATTTCGACCTCCCTTAATTGGTTTTCACATCTTATCTACCATTATATACACAATTATGAAAACTTGCAACTAATACAAAATCTGTATTATTAACTTTATCCCTTTTCTAAAATAATTCACTAAAGGTTTTAAACTTTCCTGCATCCTTAACCTGACATAGATGAATACCGTTTGATGTTTCCAACATCATCATCGGTCTTGCTGCTTCTAAGTTTAACGCTCCATTGTTGTAGACATCATCCCTTACCTCAAGGTTCACCACCCTTCCAACTATCAGGTGATAAGGCATCTTCTCCTCACCGGTGATTATCTCTTGAAGCTTACATTCCATCCACGCATAACATTCCTTGATGCCCGAAGGTTTAACAACCTTTGAGGGTTTTCTGGTTAGATTGACCAAATCAAACTCGCTTTCATCATGTGAAAGGCGCTTTGCGGTTTTAATAACCTCATCGGCAATATCCATTCCTGGAATGTTGAGGACAAATTCCTCCGTTTCCTCAATATTTCTAAATGTATCTCTTTTCTCAGCAGAGGCTATGCACACAAGGTCTAACGGTCTTAAAACAGGCATTACACATCCATATGGTGCGAGATTCTCTATACCATTCTTGCTTACCGTTGATACGATAACAATGGGTAGTGGAATGAGCTTGGATCTCTCAGTACCCTTAAGGTTCATCTTTCCCTCCTATTTACCAAGGAACTGACATAGCCCAATTGGCATACCTAAGGATTTGGTAGTCTTAACCTCTTCCAAAAGTTTCTCAATGTCCTCTCTCACATACCTGTTCCAACCTTGAAGTTCTGGATCGGTGCTTAGAATATTTAAGGTTTCCTGAAGTAGCTTTGTAGCTTCGTTATTCTTTCCTAACTTCGAGTAAACGGATGCCAATGCAACGTGCGACTCTAAGAAGTAGTTCTCGTGCGCAACTTCTCTATCGGATACCTTTGGATGATTGATCAGGTATTGAAAGTCATTAGCTGCCTTTTGGTACTCACCAAGGTTGTAGTAATCAAGCCCCCTCTCGTAGTATGCCCCGGGAATGTCTGCCGGTGAACCCGGACTCTTGATCTGATCCGAACACATGGCTATGGCTTTGCTGAGATCATCCTCAGTTTGTTTTTCGTTTCCCTTAATTCTGTAAACCATCGCCCTTAATCTGTGTGCCTCGGCTACGTAATCCGAATCGGGAAACTTCTTAATTATCTCACTTGTATAATCGATAACCTCATCGTACTTTCCAAGCTTAAAGGCAGCAAATGCACCCGGCATCAGGGCAAGGTCAAGTTCATCGGAATGCTCACTTCTTGCCTTCTTGATGTAATCCGAGGCTATCTTATAAGCTTCGTTGTATCTTCCAAGTTCAAGACATACAGGCGTTAGATGTTCCATTGCTATGTTTACCGGATAAATCGAAAGGGCCTTCTTGTATGCCTTGTATGCATCATTTAGCTCTGCTATGTGCAAATAAGCCCTTCCAAGGTTGGTATAAACCATTGCAAGGCCAATCTTTCCAAGCTTCGATACGATACTACTTGGGTCCTTAAGTGCCGCTTTATACTGAGGTATGGCGTAATCTATCGTATCGTTGTAGAGATCATAGTAATCGTAGTAGGCATTACCTAATCCAAAGTGCGATATGGCAGCGTAGCTTGGGTCAATTTTCATTGCCTTTTTGAAGTCATTGACTGCATTCTCAAATGCATTTTCCTGATCCTTTAAACCTGCCTGTACGTAGGTTTGATGTGGAAGCTTGTTGTAATGGTGAAAGTACGTGTCCTCATGTGCATATGTATTTCCAAGGTTCCAGTAAGCATCGGCATTCCTGGGATTATGTTTTATTGCCATCTCAAAAAACTCTATTGCCTTGCTGAAGTTTCCATTGTTGTATGCAGCTTTCCCCATCTCATCGTAGTTTGGGGTGTTTAGCTTTAAATATGCAGACCATCCAAGCAAAATGATGCCTATGACGCAGATTAGATTGATAGTTGTTCTGAACTTTCCCTTCATATTTCCTCCTCAATTCACAAAGATTTTAATTAATTCTAACTATATGTTAATGAAAAGTCAATACGTAATACCAAATAGAATATTGTAAAATTTAATGCATGAAAAGGATAGCTATCATCTCGGATATACACAGCAACATACATGCACTAAATGCCGTTTCGGATGATATGAAATCGGAAGGCATTTCAGAAGTTTGGTGTCTTGGAGATATTGTAGGATATGGGGTTTTCCCAAATGAATGCCTGGAATGGATAGAACGGAACGTATCAAGATTGGTTCTCGGAAACCACGAGCTTGCGCTTTTAGGCTTAATGGAAACCTCAATGTTGAACAACTACGCTCAGATAGCCATAAGTTGGACAAGGAAACACTTAAAGGAAAAGCACATCGAATTTTTGATGTCGAAGGGCCTCGTCAACATGGTTGATTCATGCGAACTTGTCCATGATACACCGGAAAACCCTGGCAGCACAAAGTATATACTGACCCTGAATGATGCAAGGGATGCCCTTATGGTTCAAGAGAGAAGGCTATGCTTCTTTGGTCATACACATATTCCGGTTGTCTACAGACTCATTGGTAGGGAGGTTGAAAGAATACAGGCAAGAAGTGTCAACCTTTTCAACGGCAGATATCTTGCCAATCCCGGAAGCGTAGGCCAACCAAGGGATGGTAATCCAAAGGCATCCTATGCCATATTCGAGGGTGGAAACATAAGGTTTAAGAGAATCAGGTACGATGTTAAGTCAGCTGCAAAAGCCATTTTAAAGGAAGGGCTGCCAAAGTTTCTGGCAGCAAGGCTTCTTGTTGGAAAGTAATTATTAGAAAATGGTATATCTAAAGTGTACAAATCCCATTATCTGTTCTGCATCCCTTATTACATCCTCTATAATACTCCTTATCTTCCCTCTAAAGAGCTTTGACATCACGGCACTGTTTGCAACGCTTATGTACGTCTTACCATCACTTTTCTCGTAAACGGCAATGCTTGCAGGCATATCCACGGCAAAGAACTTTCTGTCATCCGACATTAGCATATCACCGGCAAGCTTTGCGTTGCAAAGCTTTATGATCTTCACCGATCCTACATCGGGACCACCGTGTTTAATGATTTCCTTCTCCTGGTTAATTACCTCAACAACGTGCCAATTTGGTTGTTTCTTGATTCTGTTGACTATGATTTGAACCGTTTTATCAACATTATATGGACTTCTAATTTCCTTAAACAATGCATGCGGTGCTGCAAGTTCAATGGCAATGCCTGTAAAGTAAACGCCGAAGACAAAGCCAATTAAGATGCCTACAAAAAGTGAAAGTTTTCTCATGCTTCCTCCGGTATGCATATTTCACTGTTCTTAATTGCAGCCAATGTTTTGTATGAAACTACGGCAATTACTATAGAGGTAAAACCTAGCAAAAATATAGCTCCGTACTTAGTTATGCTGTTCCTGAATATCATGAACTGTAAGGTTGTTGCAATTGTTAAGGCATCGAGTGGGAATGTATATGCCCACCATGATATGTAAAAGTTCACCTTTGTAAACGTCCTCGCCATGAATATGATTTGAAGGAAGAAGTAAAGTGCTAGGAAGTAAAGCATCTGCGATGTGAAATCGGAGCTTCCCGATGTTATTCTAAGGTATGATATATACCCAACAGCAGGAGGTGCTATGAGAATGAAAAACGTTGGGACTAAACGTTGGGACATAGGCTCATGGAATATCATCCTATAAACGATTATCGTAAACAGAACTACCCAAAAGAATATGCCTATTGAAAAGCAAAAGATGGAAACGTATATCGGTGCTACATCGACACCTACGACCGGAATAATTATATTGCCTACCACGGGGATGAACCATGCCGGGCTTATATACTTTATGTGAAACTTTCCCTCAATCCAAAGCACGATTATCGAGAACAGGAAGAAAAGCTGTAATGGTGTACCTATAAACCAAAATGCAGCTGAAACTGGCGGTGCAAAGCCGTAGTATGCAATTGAAACTAACAGAAACGATATGGATATCGTAGCCATGAATGAACTTTTAACCGGATGGTTAAATTCTTGCTTCACGGCTTCCGGATACTTCAAGAGCTTTAGCAGGTAAATTAAAAGAACGGTGAAGAATACAACGGTATCCAAAAACAGGAGTCCTTCGTATATCCAGTATGGAAACATAAAAAAGTGATATGCCTTCTCATATGCTATCGTTAGACCTGATAAACCCATAACAGTGGCAAACATCTGAACAGGAAAACACTTTAGGCTTCTTTTCTGTTCTTCCATGATCAACCCCGAAAGTTAGTATGGACTAAATATAGGTATGGTTCATTGAATTGCAATATTAAAACGTAGTGATAACCTAATCAAACAGTTCGTGCCATATCGAGTTAACCTTTTCAACCACATCCTTTGACATTTCGATGTCCATTGGCCATTCCCTTTCAAAGCCTTCGGATTTCCATTTTCTCGTTGCATCTATACCGATCTTACTACCAAAGGATGGCAATGGCGATGTATGATCAAGGACATCAACAGGCCCCTCGGAAAACATGCTATCCCTTTTAGGATCAACGTTATTTCCCCATCTCCATATGACTTCTCCTATATCCTGAACATTAACATCCCTATCAAAAACAACTATATTCTTAGTAAACGTCATCTGCCCCATTCCCCAAAGGGCTGATATTACCTTTCTTGCATGTCCCGGATAGGATTTATCAATGGATACAAACGCAAAGTTGTGAAATACACCCTCTATTGGTAGGTTTACATCCACTATTTCTGGAAGTTGAAGCTTCAAAAGCGGAAGGAATATCCTCTCCGTAGCCTTGCCTATAAAGCAATCTTCCATAGGGGGTTTGCCAACCACCGTTGCAGGGTATATCGGGTTTTCCCTGTGTGTAATGCATGTAATGTGAAATACGGGGAAGAAATCAGGCAGTGAGTAATAGCCTGTATGATCACCAAACGGACCTTCAAGTCTAAACTCGTCTGGGTTAACGTAACCCTCTAGGACTATCTCCGCATTTGCCGGAACCTCGAGATCAACGGTTTTGCACTTTACCATCTTAACAGGCTTCTTTCTTAATAAACCGGCAAAAACCATCTCATCAAGGCCATCTGGCAAGGGAGCTGTTGCAGAGTATATAACCACTGGATCTGCTCCTATTGCTACCGCAACTTCTAACTTTTTACCCAATTTCCTTGCCTTTTGAAAGTGCTTTGCACCACCCTTATGCTTATGCCAATGCATACCCGTTGTCCTTTTGTCGTAAACATGCATCCTATACATGCCACAGTTCCTTTCCCCTGTTTCTAAATCCTTTGTAAATACTAATGGAAGTGTAATAAATCTTCCACCATCCTTCGGCCAACAGAAGAGAATCGGAAACTTTGAAAGATCAGGTTCTCTTTCCACAACTTCCTGGCATGGAGCATTCTTTATCGTTATGGGAAATGAATCAGATATACCTTTAAGTTTTGCAAGTCCCTTCAGTTTTTCCTTTATCCCTCTTGGTTTTTCAAACCTCAAAAGCGATGCAAGCTCTGAACCAATACTATCTAAACCATTCCCAAGAGCTATCTCCATTCTCCTGTAGCTTCCAAACATGTTGGTAACAACGGGTATATTCCCACTGTCAACGTTCTTAAAGAGAAGAGCTGGCCCGGATGACTTGGTTACCCTGTCCGTTATCTCTGTTATTTCAAGGTAGGAACTAATAGGACAGGTTATCTCTTTAAGCTCTTCCTTTTCCCTTAGTGTATTTAGAAAACTTCTCAAATCCTCAAACGCCATTGAACTTGCCTCACTATAGGTTATAGGCATATAGTATAACATTACACTTGGAGGGATTATGGTTCTGTTTAAGGATATAAAACGATTTCTCGAAACGTTGGTTCCCCTTAATACACAGGATAGTTGGGATAACTCCGGGGTTCAAATCTGCCGTAGCAACAAACCCATTAATAAAATTGGATTTGCCATGACGCCTTCGAAGAACGTTTTAAGTCAATTAACAGCCAAGGATATAGACCTCTTGATAACGCATCATCCAATATCAATATCACCCTTTAAGAAACTCTACGACCTTTCATATCCATCAAATTTCTTACTTGAACTTGCAAAAAGGGATATCTGCGTTTACTCGATTCACACAAACCTAGACATTTCCGATATTGGCCCCACGGCAATCATAGCTGAAAGGCTTTCACTTTTAGACCAAAAACCTATCAAAGTTAATCCTCCTTACGGTATAATTGGCCATCCGGATAAGCCTTTAAAACAGGCCTACCTTGTAAAAAAGCTTAAGGAATTTTTAGCCAAGGATATCTATAGAGCAATTAACTATTCTCCCGAAACGTTGGTTAAATCAATAGGCATCTGCTCCGGAAGCGGTGCAAGCTTCATAGACGATTTAATTGGAAAGGTTGATGTATATATAACAGGTGATGTTAAATACCATGATGCCATTAAAGCAGCCGACAATAACTTAACGGTTTTTGATATGGGTCACTTTGGAACGGAGAGAATATTCTTTGCAAAATTAAAGGACATACTAAAACAGACTTATCCAAACATCAGCTATACTGTGCTCGATGAAACATCACCATATGAGGTTATATAATGGATATAATTGAAGTCCTCAAACTTCAGGAACTTGAGATAAAACGCTCAAAACTAAAGAACAAGCTTAAAAACATTGAAAGGAATAGATTAGATCTTGAATTAAAGGTTAAAAAAAATATAGAAAAGCTTAATGTAGTTAAGGAAAAGATAGATTCAAAGCACAAAGATATCGAGAATCTTAGGGACTTTATAACCTACAAGGAAAAACTCATATCCGAATTAGAGATGAAGAAAAAATATTCGACAAGCAGAAAGAATTTTAAGGATACAATTAGGCTTATATCAAAGTATGAGGATGAGATTATAAAGACTAAAACCGAGGTGTCCAACCTCGAAGTTGATACCGATGTTATGGAAAAGGAGTATATAAAGTTGAAGTCCGAACTTGATCCAAAACTGGCAGAATTGAAACATGGAATTGCCAAAAACGAAAACGAGGCCTCAAATTTAAGAAAGTTGCTATTAAACGTTAAAGGTGAAATAGAAAAGCAAAAAGCTAAGGTACCTAAGGATCTATTTAATCTCTATGAGAGCTTAAAGGGTAAGTTCAACGGTCTCGTATTTGCGGATATATCATCCGGATCATGTGAAGGCTGTGGAATGACCTATTCTATAAATGAACTGAGAAACCTAATGGAAAACATCAAGCTTTGCAAGACAAAATGCCCTTACTGTGGAAGGTTCATCTATAATAAGGGGAAAAATCCCCCTTATTGATTTTGAGCACTAATTGCAGATTGCAGAAGTTTATTGATGTCCTCAATCATCTTTGAGAAGTTTTGATTTGCCTCAAGAAATTCCTTTGCTATTTCATTTGCGGCAAACTTGTTAAATGTAACCTCAAGCTGCTTCATAGCTTCAGGAGTTTGTGCTTTCTGCATACCTTGTTGCAGGGTTTGAACTTCATTAAGAAGTTTCATTGCCTCTTCATCAGCTGACAACTTTTGCTCTGCTTCCCTTAGTGCTTTAAGCTCTTCGGATTGCTTGATGGCTTCTGCGAGATCTGTGGCCTTTTGCGTAACTTCTGACATGATTCCTCCTTTGCGGTTTTCATGAAATCTATTGCAAATAATATCTAAAAACAAACCTACTATGTTATCTGTGTTCCAATTCCCTTTTGCGTAAATATTTCAAGCAAAATAGAATGTTTTACCCTTCCGTCTATGATGTGAGCTTTTTTAACCCCCGACATAAGGGCAATTTCGCAGGCCTTAACCTTTGGAATCATTCCCCCTGATATGGTTTTATTGCGTATAAGATCGCTTATCTCAATTCTTTTTAAGGTGCTTATAAGATTTCCCTGCTTATTTTTTATGCCTCTAATATCGGTAAGCATAATGAGTTTCTCTGCTCTTACGGATGCCGCTATCTCGCCTGCAACGGTGTCTGCATTAACGTTATAGGTTTCATTGCCTTCACCAAAGGCTACGGGTGCTACAACTGGTATGAAGTTCGACTCTAAAAGTCTCTCGATAATATTAGCATTAACCTTTTTAATACTCCCAACATAACCTAAATCAACATTTTCAATAACTCCGACACTTCTAAGGTAATCACTTGAGTTTATTCTCTCAGCTTCTAAAAGCTTTCCATCCTTTCCCGATAAGCCCACTGCAGTTCCACCGTGAGAGTTTATAAGTGAAACAACTTCCTTATTAACCATGCCAACTAAGACCATTTGGACAACCTTCATCGTTTCACTATCCGTGATCCTCATACCACCGGCAAAGGAGCTTTTTATGTTAAGCTTTTTCAAGACTTCGCCTATCTGAGGACCTCCACCGTGAACCACAATTGGATTGATACCTACATACTTAAGGAGAACTACATCCTCGGCAAATGAGCTTTTAAGCTCATCCTTTACCATAGCATTACCGCCATACTTGATAACCACGGTTTTACCATAGAACTTTCTTATGTATGGTAGTGATTCAAGTAGTATTGAAGCCTTTTCTATGAGTTTTTCCATACATGTAAATTATGGCATAATTCAATAGATTTGTTAA
>CAZXGR010000007.1:28716-39484 GCA_964640245.1 uncultured bacterium
TTCTATGAGTTTTTCCATACATGTAAATTATGGCATAATTCAATAGATTTGTTAACGGAGGTAAAGTGAAACACTACATCGTTGCAGTAACAGGTGCAAGCGGCTCGGTATATGGAAAGAGAACAATAGAGGTACTGGTTGCTAATGGTTATATGGTTGACGTGATATTTTCTGAAATGGCGAAAAGCATATTTGAGTACGAGTTAGGAATATCAACGGATACCTTCTTAAATGGTCTTCCAAAGGAACAGGTAAAGGTATTTGACGTTAATAACCTATTTGCACCACCGGCAAGTGGTTCCTACTACCACGATGGCATGGTAATCGTTCCATGTTCAGTAGGTACTTTGGGACATATAGCTTCGGGTTCCACGGACAACCTTATCCATAGGGCTGCCGATGTCACCTTAAAGGAAGAAAGAAGGCTTGTGATCGTTTTGAGGGAAACGCCATTAAATAGGATACACATCGAGAATGCCTTAAAGATGGTAGATGCAGGGGCCACCATACTACCTGCCACACCTGCCTTTTACCAAAAGCCACAGACAATCAGTGACATTGTAGATTTTACCGTTGCTAAGGCATTAAATACCCTTATCGGAAAGGATATCGGAATGTTTAAGGCATGGGGAGAGAGTTAACCTCATCTATCAATTTTGAAGCTGGAAACGTTACAATTTTATCTATATCCATTCCGGTTAGAACCATCATTAGCCTTTCAAAGCCAAGGGCTACACCCTCACAGCTTGAAAGGGGTTTTTTCTGAATCAAGTTCAAAAATCCCTTATCTATGGCTTTTTGCCCCTTTTGGGCAAACTTTTTAAGATAACTATCGTAATCCGTTAACTCCGTATACCCATTTGCAATCTCAATTCCAGAAATATAGAGTTCAAATCTCTCTGCCCTATTCCCATTTACCATTGACATTGCTGAAAACCTTTCAGGATAGAGATATAAAAATATAGGTTTACCTACCATTGACAGTGAAGGTTCAACCTTTTCAACGAGCAATTTAAAGAAGGATGTTTCGTAGTTATCTTCCCCAGCCTTTGCCTTTAACTCTTCCTCATCATCCAGGTCATTCACACCTGCGAAGGATGTAAATGCATCGTCTACAGTTATCCTGTCAAATGCATCAATATCAGAAAAACTATTCATATATTTTGCATTCTTAACATTTAAGGATTCAAATACCTTTTTTATAAGTTTCTCTGTTTCCTTCATTCCATCGAGGAAGTTTCCGCTTGTTCTGTACCATTCAACCATTGTAAACTCTACATTGTGCTGCTTTGTAATTTCTCCATTTCTAAAAACCTTTTCCATCTGATATATCCTATCAAAACCTTTTGCTATTAGCCTCTTCATGGGAAATTCGGGCGATGTATGGAGAAACCAGTTATGGGTTATTCCCTTAAAGTCCTTAAATGTAACCGGCACATTTTCAACATTTTCATCTGGATTTTCGTAAGGGATCAATAGAGGTGTATCAACCTCAATGAAGTTTTCGCCTTCAAAGAAATTTCTTATGGTTTTCTTGGCTTTAGCCTTAAACCTCATTATTTTCCTAAGCAAGCTAAAACTCCGGTGAGTAAATGATCCTCAATGGACATGCAGGAATACAGTGCCCACACCCAACACATTTTTCCTTATCCAGTTCTACCTTGAAGGTTTCATGATTTAGATGAAACGCACCAGTAGGACATGAGGCTATACAAGCCCCACAGTGAACGCATTTTTTCTCATCCCTAAATATATCAAGCTCCAATGACTTGACACTTATCTTTAAACCCTTCAGAAACCTTACGGCATTCTCTAAATCCTTCTTTTCTCCAAGTATCTCTATAACTGCGGAACCTTCCATTTTCGGCAGTATCTCAGCTCTCATTATGTTCACAACGAGATTGTAATCCTTGATAAGCTTATAAATTATAGGCTTATCCCATGTTTCCCTTGGAAAGTTTAAAACGAACTTTACGGAAAGTTTGCCTGTCATGCCTTCACCATTTGAACTGGTATTCCCCTTCTCACAAATACCTTTATAAACCTTTGGACGTCAGGCCCTAGGTTTTTATTCCTACTGATAAGCGCAAAACTGAGGTCCTCTTTGCCTTTTACCCTAAAATAGATATTGTATATGTATATCAATGAAACCTTTTTGTAACCGATGGCTACACCTTGAATCCTTTTCCAATCAATTTCCCTATTCATCTTATCTAAGATGTTAAACGTTTGAACGTTTTTCTGACCAATTACAATAGAAAAGAGCTTTATTATTGGTCTAACTTGATATAGGAAAAGCCCTGTAAACACTAAAAACATCAATAGAAAAACATATCTAAATATTCCATGTGTTAGAGCTGCAAAGATTAAAGCCAATATATCTACAGAAACCGGTGCCAAGATAAATAACATATCCTGTTTAAGCTTCAACCTTTTCATTTTCCCACCTTAAACATGTTCTCGATTGCGGTCCTTGCATTTTCACTTACCCTTTCAGGTAATTTTACCTCATAGACATCTTCCTTCAATGACATTAAAACCCTTTCAAGCGTAATCATCTTCATCTGGTCACATACAAAACCCGAATATGCAGGAATGTACTTTACATCTGGCATTACCTTCCTCAGGTCATGTATAATGCCAATTTCCGTTCCAACTATAACCTCTTTTGGTTTTTCATTAATGATAAATTTCTTAATCTGCGATGTGCTACCTATAAAATCAGCTACTTCCCTTACATCCTCATTGCACTCTGGATGAACCACAATGAGAGCTCTTGGATATTTAAACTTCAGGTTTTCCAAATTTTCAAGGGTTAACTTTTGATGTATAGGACAATAGCCACTCCAAAGCTTTATATCCTTATTTTTAACCCTCTTTGATACATAATCGCCCAAGTTCCTATCCGGAAGAAAAAGTATCCTATCAGAATCCAAATTGCTCGTTACGCTAACTGCATTCGCGGATGTACAACACACATCAGAAACCGCCTTTACATCAGCCGAGGTATTGACATAGCTGATGATCTTGTAATCAGGATGCCTTTCCTTGAATCTATTGACCTCTTCAACTATTGCCATGTCTGCCATAAGACATCCAGCTTTGTAGTAGGGTATTAAAACCTTTTTTCTCGGGTTCAAGAGCTTTGCCGTTTCAGCCATAAAGTAAACACCGCACATTACTATGAGGTTCGATTCAAGCGTCATGGCCTTTCTTGATAGTTCAAGTGAATCTCCTACAAAATCAGCTATGTCCTGAACATCACTATGCGAATAGTAATGAGCCAAGATCACGGCATTTTTCTCTCTTTTTAACCTTTTTATCTCATCAGCTATTCCCATTCTATTGTCCCCGGGGGTTTTGATGTAACATCATAAACAACCCTATTGACACCTTTAACTTCATTTACAATGCGGTTGGATATTTTTCCAAGAACTTCGTACGGTAATTTTACCCAATCTGCAGTCATACCATCGAGACTTTCAACCGCTCTTAAAACAATAACATAATCGTAGGTTCTTTCATCACCCATGACCCCAACGGTTTTAATTGGCAAAAAAACGGCAAATGACTGCCATATCTTCTTGTACAGATTAGCCTTCCTAATTTCCTCTGTTACTATGGCATCGGCTTCGCGAAGTATCCTAAGATAATCGGGTTTTACCTCACCTACTATCCTTATAGCCAATCCTGGCCCGGGAAACGGCTGCCTACTAAGTATTTCATCTGGCAAACCAAGCTCCTTTCCAAGCTTTCTCACTTCATCCTTAAAAAGGTACTTCAATGGCTCTATAAGCTTAAAGCTGAGCTTCTCTGGCAATCCGCCTACATTATGGTGCGATTTTATCGTAGCTGAAGGGCCCTTTACAGACTTACTCTCTATAACATCAGGGTAAAGTGTCCCTTGAGCCAGAAACTCAACATTTGGAATGCTTCTTGATTCTCTTTCAAAAACCTCAATGAACGTATGCCCTATAATCTTCCTTTTCTCCTCAGGATCTGTTACTCCTCTCAAGCGTTCAAGGAAGGTTCTGGATGCATCAACTACCCTAAAGTTCCTCATCTTAAACCTTTCCTTGAAAGTTCTTTCCACGCTTTCGCTTTCACCTTTTCTCAGTAATCCGGTATCAACAAATATGGGATACAACTGGTTTTTAATGGCCTTGTAAATTAAAACTGCCGTTACCGTGGAATCTACGCCACCTGATAGTGCACAGATAACGTTTTTATCGCCAACATCCCTTTTTATCTTTTTAATCTCTGACTCTGCAAAGTTCTTCATGTTCCACGTGGATTTACACCCACAAATTAGCCTTGCAAAATTTTCAAGTATCAAACTGCCAAACTGTGTATGGTTTACCTCTGGATGAAATTGAACACCAAATATTCTACGATTCTTACTTCTTATTGCTGCAAATGGGGAATTTTTTGTGTATGCTATGGTTTCAAAGCCCTTTGGTTTCTTCTCAAGCCTATCGGCATGACTCATCCACACGGAAAACGATTCTGGCAAGCCTTTGAATATATCTGTGCTATCAGCTACTTTGATGCTGACTTTGCCATACTCCCTTGTTTTAGCCCTTTGGACCTCACCACCAAAGTTGGTAGCGATAAGTTGCATTCCATAGCATATACCAAGAATGGGAATACCAAGGTTAAATATGCTTCTATTAACTTTTGGAGAACCTTCTTCGTAAACGCTTTTCGGACCACCAGAGAGAATAATACCCTTAGGATCAAGCCTTTTTATATCATCTAAGGAAATGTTAAATGGCTGAATTTCCGAGTATATTCCACTTTCCCTTAGCCTTCTTGCAATGAGCTGGGTATACTGGGATCCAAAGTCAAGTACTAAAACTCCATTCATCTTCACCTCAAAAATAAGTTGGAGCAGGATAAGCCGGGTTCTGTTTTGAGGGATCATTTATCTAAGCAGCTTACCCGCTGGCAGGTGGGCAGCCTATACCAGCCTATTTAGCCTTGCTTCAGGAGGAGGTTACCGTGCCTTACATCCTCACGGATACAAGCGGTAAGCTCTTACCTTACCTTTTCACCCTTACCCTTTTAAGGGCGGTTTGTTTTCTGTGGCCCTATTCGCAAGGTTGCCCCTGCCTGGCTTAACGCCAGCTCCTTGCCCATGAAGCCCGGACTTTCCTCTCCACAGAGGAGCGATCCCTTCCTGCTCCAACTTAAATATAGTCATCAATTTTTAGTTACGCTCGACAATATATATTAATAACACTATCTTTCAAGATATAGAAGCAAGAGAAGTAATGAAAATATTAAGAATTTCAGGATCAACATTAAGGCTTTAGAAAATGTTCTCAAGTAGGATATTGAGCATAAGAATTTCAGGTAAAGAGAGGAAAGCAAAGGTTAGAAAACTCCTCTTAGACCTTGCACACTTTAGAAACTTACTGCTAATCCTGATTAGAAGATACAAGGAGTTATATGGCTGTTATCCTACAAACCAATCAATCCTTTACGGGCTAATTGCAGATAGGGAATACTCTCCAAGGAGCAATAGAGATGAGAAACTTAAAAAGTTCAAGGAGGTTTTAGAGAACACACTCAAGGATGAAAAGTTAAAAGAACTCCTTTTAGCTTTGAAGGAACAAAAGAAAATGGTTGATAATAACTACTTAACACAACAGGTAATAAGGAATGCAGTTAAAGGTTTTAACGATTACAGAAAGGCTTATAATGAATACCCGAAGAACCCTAAGAAGTTTAGAGGAACTCCAAGACCCCCGAAACCCAAGAAGTTAAGGTTTCTAATGAACTTTTCAGTAGAACTAAATGTTAACACATTTAAGCACTTAGAAGATGGTATCCTGATAAGGTTAAGGATCAACAAAAAGCAGTTTCTTAAAGTGAAACTACCAAAAGACTTTGATTACGAAATAAAGAGCATAAAGCTTAAACTTCTTTGGACAGATATCTATGCAGATGTCGTTTACAAAGTAGAAATCCCAGAACCAAATACTGAAGGAAGATACACAGCAGGGATAGATTTAGGTTTAAACAACCTCATAGCTCTGGTATCAACAAATCCAGACCTTAAGAGCTTTATCATCTCAGGAAAGGAAATTAAAGCATTTAACCAGTGGTTCAACAAGGAAAAATCAAAACTGCAGCCAGAAATTGATACTCTAAATAATAAACCTTCAAAAGTAAGAGATGTGGAAGAAGCAGAAGGAATTAAACAGCTTATTACGGAAAAGAACATAAAACTTAAAGAGTTATCAGCCTTTAGGAAGAGGAAAATAGACAATGACTTCCACAAGATAAGCTGTAAGTTAGTTGAAATTTTAAGAGCCACAAACCACAGAAAACTCTACATAGGTAAAGGAGCAACGAGTAGTAAGGATAGGATAAACATAGGAAAGAAGAACAACCAACACTTTGTATCAGTTCCCTTTAGAAGGTTGATAGAACTAATCAGGTATAAAGCAAAACAAGCTGGAATAGATGTTGAAGAGGTAGATGAAGCATTTACCTCAAAGACATCTCCTTTTGCAGAGATTTTTAAGGTTAGAAAGGAAGGTAGGGAATACCTCAAAGCCAAAAAGGAAGGAGATAAAGCCGAGACCAAAAAGTTTGCAAAGGAAATTAGCAAACTTACCAAAGCAGTAAGGGAATTTAGAGGGCAGTTAAAGGACAAGGTAAGCAATAAGGTTTTCAATGCTGATTTAGCTGGGGCATACAACATTTTGAGAGTAGGGACAAAGTCCCAAAGATTGATTGATGAAGCTAAACTCTTATTTGTTAAGCTTTGTAATCCTGTTAAATATAAACTGATAGATTTCCTCTACAAAGTATCTCCCAAGTCTTTAGGGATAGGGAGTAGTAGTTCGCTTAGTGCAGGGTTGAATCCCTTCGACTATCATTTATGTGGTAATTTAACCGCAAATTGATAAATGTAGTAGCCAAAAGGAATACCTAGTAAGCTTTTAAAGCTTTTCCATAACGGACTTTATCTTTTGTTCCATTCTGCCTTCTCTATTCTTTCTCATATCGAACTTAGCAGTCATGTATAACCTATCAGAATAGGGTTCAAGAACATGGTATGACCTTGAAAGCACATCAAGTGCCTCTTCTACCCTATCAACCTCAATGATCGTTCCCATCGGTGTTAAAAGGTGTTTTACCTTACCTTCATCAAGCATCCTTATAACCATGCTGACGTACTTGCTGACGCTTTCCCCTTTATCCATTGGGAATATACTGTACTCCATGAGTATGGACATGGTTCACCTCCATAGTTTCAAAATTTTATCACCTTGGTAAAACAAAATGACTAATCGGTAGTTTAGGAACTTCATTAGAACCATCTTCACATTCTTAACAAAACCCCGAATAGAATTAGTTAAAAATTAATTTAAAGGAGGAATCATGAAGCTTAGAAGATTAATAGGGCTGGCCACAGCTGCTTTAATTCTCGTAAGCTGTGGCGGTGGTGGAAACGGTAACCATCAGGAAGGCATGTCAAATGCAACGAATGCGACAAGTCCAGTAAGTACATCCAATACAGCAAAACAACTGCTTACCCCCTACGGTCAGATAGTAAACCCTGCAGGTATCCTTCTTTCATACGGTTCCCCACTCAGCGAACAGCATGCTATGGATTGTAGTCTATCCCCGGACGGTAGCACGCTTGCTGTTAAAGGTAGATTCAACTTAGTTTTAGTGGATACAGCATCAAGGCAAATTATAAGAGTTGTTCCTTTAGGAAAATTTGGGATGGGAACATATAAGGGAATTGCCTGGTCAAAAGACGGTCAACATGTATATCTGACGGTTAACACCAACTATAAAACCAATATTGGAAGATTACTGGATGTTCAAATCGATCCGTATGAAAATGTAAACATTACCCAACTTTATGAATTTCCCGCAGAGAATGGCAAGCCCGTGATACCTAACGATATGACATTATCTAAAGATGGACAGTATATCTACTTAGCTCTCAATGGTGCAGATAAGGTTATCAAGTTTGATATCCAAAATAAGAAAGTTGTTTGGGAAAAGAAAGTTGCCAAGTTCCCATATGGGATAGCATTGGCAAATGGAAAGCTTTACGTAACAGATTGGGGAGGACGTAAGCCAAATTCAAATGATTATACGGCACCTGCAGGATGGAATAGTGTGGATCATGATGAACCTATCGTGGCAAACCCGGAAAACGGTGGAGCCGCTTCTGGTGTGGTAACGGTAATGGATACCGATGGAAACATAATCAAGACTATAAATGTAGGCCTGCACCCAAATGCCATCGTGGCAAGTCAAGATGGAAGCAGGGTTTACGTTGCCAATGGGAACAGCGATACGGTTTCCGTTATAGATACATCCGCAGATAAGGTAATAGAAACGGTAAATGTGATGATAGATACAAGCAAACTACCAACAGGAACGATTGGTGCCTCTCCAAACGCACTTGTTCTTTCACCGGATGGAAAATACCTTTACGTTGCAGATGGCACAATTAATGCGGTTGCTGTAGTAAAACTGAGTGATGACCCAGATGAGGAAAAAAGCAAAGTTATAGGATTCATTCCAACAGGAGCATACCCTGGCGGTTTAAGTATTTCAAGCGATGGAAGGCTTCTCTATGTTGCAGATACAGAGGGATTGCTGTCAACCGTTCCAAATCAGGCAAACGGTAGTAGCAAACCTGCATTTAACGTTTACGACAGTAATCCAGTATATAATACTCACAAGGAATTGGGATACATTTCTATAATAGATATTCCCTATGAAAACAGTACCATTGATAATGCCACAATAGATAATTGGACCCAGAAGACCAACGATAATATTCATCTCAGTAATATCTTAAAGAACCTTAAAACCTTAGATAAACCCCGTAAGAATGTTCAACCCAAACCAATTCCTGACCGTGTTGGAGAACCATCGGTGTTCAAGCATGTAATCTACATCATTAAGGAAAACCGATCATATGACCAGGTTTTAGGTGACATGAAGGAAGGTAATGGAGATCCAAACCTCGTGGTATTTGGTAAGGATGTAACCCCAAACGAGCATAAAATAGCCAAGGAATTCCTTCTTTTGGACAAATTCTATACACCTTCGAAGTGTTCTGCAGAAGGTCATCCTTGGGCCGATGCAGCTTATGTTGATGATTATGTTGAGAAGAACGTTAGAGCCTGGTTTAGAGGATACTACCACAACATATTTGATGCAATGGTAACTCCGAAAACCGGATACATCTGGGATGATGTGCTGAATAATAAGTTAACATTCGAAGATTTCGGAGAAGCGCTGAAACCTGAATTTAGCAATTCATCAATTACGTGGAAGGATATCTACAACGATTACCGTCAGGGCAAAAGTTTTAGCTTTACAAACGAAGGAACTATAGAACACATAATTAAACATCAGGATAAGAATTATCCCGGATATGACAGCCATAAAGTTCCAGATCAGGTAAGAGCAGAGGAATTCATCAAGAAATTGCATGAATGGGAACAAAAAGGAAGCATGCCTAACTTCATCATAATGGCACTCCCGGACGACCATACAGCTGGGACTAAACCTGGATTTCCAACTGTAAGAGCGATGGTTGCAGATAATGATCTGGCTCTCGGAAAAATAGTGGACGCCGTATCACACAGTAAATTTTATAAGAATACCGTTATCTTCGTTACCGAAGATGATTCCCAAGATGGATGGGATCATGTTTCAGCCTACAGAACCACAGGATTTGTAATCAGTGCATATTCAAGGCTTAAGAAACCCATCCACACGTACTACAATTCTCTGTCCATGGTGCATACAATGGAACAGATATTAGGTATTCGTCCGATGAATTTATATGACTTGTCAGCTCCTTTAATGAAAGACTGCTTTACAGATAAGCCAGATCTTACACCGTATACTCATGTTGAAAACCAAATACCACTCAACGAGATGAACCCATCTCCCAAAGATCTGAGCGGGAAGGCTCTGTACTGGAGTAAAGTTGCAAGCAAAATACCTGATGAATTAGACGTTCCCGGCACCGATGATGAGATGAATAAAATGATCTGGTACTCCGTAAAAGGCTACAACACAGCATATCCTGAGAAATACACTGTAGAGGAAGATACAGACGAATAACCAACAAATCAATAATAAAATTAGGGTATCCCTTTGGGATACCCATCTAAAATCTTAAAACGTCTTTCCATGCGTATGGCATGAAGAGCATTTGGATCCGTAGCCATGGTCAGGACCAACGGGCAGCGATAATCCGTTCACATTACTTCTATATTTTCCACTGTGGCAAGCAGCACATAGTGAGTTCAACGTACCTCTATTTGCATCAATAGATGTTTCATTGTTCTCTATCGGAAGGTAAAGATATTTATCAAATGATGTCCTGTTACTCATATCATAGGAATCGGCGTATCCCCCATAGGATAATCCACTGAAGAATCGGAAACTTTCGGGATCAACTATGGCATACTTGAGATTGCCGCTTTGGTCAATAAGTTTTTCTGTTGAAAGGGTTTCCCCAACTCTTTCAACAATTAGATCATAATTATTTGATGCATGAGGGTTGTGGCAATCAACACATAAAAGAGGTGACTCATTGCTATGGAATAACAACTTTCCACCTAAAGTTACTCCCTTAAAGGTTGAATTGCCTCCACTTGAACCACCTCCATGGACATCACTACTGAACGCAACATATCCTGCGCTCGGCTTTGGGTAGCTCGGCTTTGAGTACATTAGGAATTTATCTCCGATACCATCCCCATTGGTA
>CAZXGR010000007.1:39584-42753 GCA_964640245.1 uncultured bacterium
GCTCGGCTTTGAGTACATTAGGAATTTATCTCCGATACCATCCCCATTGGTATCTGCCTTTATCTCAACATCATGATTGTGACAGTTCAAACACAGATCGTTTGTTCTGTAACAGGGTTTACCATTAACCGGTGCTAAATCAGTTTCGGGTTCAAGTATTCCATCCATGTCAGGTTGGTAGTGACATACCACACAATCTTCATCATCCAATTTACCATTACCATTAAAGTCATGGAAGTATGATCTCTTTGTGCTATCCTTGTAGAAGTGCAATTTATCCATGTTGTCATGGCATACAAGGCAATCTCTTTTCGCCTTTTTGCCACTTTCTGTTTCTGTTACACCATTTAAACCGTGGCAAGCCGAACATACATTGATGGCGTTTGATTCACCTACCTTTCTAACTGCTTTATCTATTATACCTTGATAGTCCTTTGCAGAAAGGTCAGGCGTTGCCATTGAATGCTTAAAGTTCTGGTGGCATCCAAGACAATTAGATTTTCCCCATCCTTTTTGGTGGTTTTGCTCCGTTAGGTATGGCGCACTCCTTTTACCTACATTAATATCGTAGTTTACCCTGTGAACGTTGGGTTCCCCAAGTCCACCGCCACAGCTATACCCAAGCATACAAAGACAGGATAGAAACATTGATTTCCTCATGTTTACCCCCAATCCCTATTTAACTAAAAGTAATTATATCAATTCAAGTTTTGTGATGCTAATTTACCTTCCTAGGACGACTCAAAACTTTCACATATAAAGTTTATCAAACTAAAGGAAATTACCGAAAGCTTATCTAGGATCAATATAAAAGCAGTTTCAACACTAAATATGTCGAGGAACCAATAAGATTCAGAAATGCCTCATCGTTCTTTTTACACCATGTATTAAGCTAACTCAAGTCCCGAAAGTGCTGCACCTAAGGCTCCTAACAATTGAGGATATTTGGGAACGGAAACTTCCATTTCTAACTTTTCACTTACAAGTTTAACAAGAAGAGGATTTAGGGCACCCCCGCCGCTAAAAATAACTCTTCTCTCAGGTCTCAAGCTTTTTGCCATTTCAACAAGTCGTTTCGCTATTGAGTCGGTGATTCCGAATGCTATATTCATAGGCTTTTCCTTCTTTGCCAAAAGAGAAATGATCTCAGATTCTGCAAAAACTGCACACATTGATGATATTTGAACCTTTTTATCAGCTTGCATAGCAATACTGCCAAATTCCTCAAGTGGAATTCCCAACCTTGAGGCTGCGATCTCTATAAACTTTCCAGTACCAGCAGCACATTTATCATTCATCTTGAAGTCCACAAAATTTCCATTCTCTGCAACTTTTATTACTTTGCTATCCTGCCCACCCAAATCAATAACTGTCTTTACATCCTGGAAAAAATAATAGGCACCTCTAGCATGGGCTTTTATTTCACTTATAACGTGGCAATTAAAGGCATTTTTTATCATATATCTACCATAGCCTGTTGCAACTATTAGTTCTACATTTTTCCTTTCTAGATATTGTTTCACAGTTTCATCCGGATTAACCATTGTTTGAAAAACATTTAAATCAATCAATCGCTTATTTTTATCAATTCCTACAACCTTAGTGTATGTTGATCCAACATCTACCCCATAGAACATCAATTACCTCGGTTAAATTTTCTATTGCTTTTTCTGAAGGTTACACTTTCAATAAATGCTTCCACCCTTGTTTTAATCTGTCCAACATCCTCCATTGAGTAATCAGATTCTATTTTTAAGACAGGAATCCCTTCTGCCTTAAGTCTATCTATAACTTTTTTAGACTCAACATTGTAAGTGTGACAAAAGGAAAGAGAATAATAGATGATCCCATCTGCTTTTCTATCCCTATACATTTTTATAATTTTGTCTATCCTTTCTTCATTTGGAGTAAAACAAGCACAATCCACTTTCATATATTTTTCAAGCATCCTTTCAATAAGATCATCGATCGTTTTTGTTCCTTCTAAATCAACATTATCTTTATAGTACCTGTGACCGATACATGCTTCTTCATTGATTATCACACCTCCTGTCGTCTCAACCACATGATGAAGCTTCCAATTTGGAGGAGCCATGGGTGTTCCGATAACCATAATTCTTGGGGTGTTCGATGGACAAACAGAAATTCCGTTTTTTATTCTTTTTTCCAGTTCATCACAAAGCTTGTGCACATTTTTTGTAAATCTCTCAGGATCATCATAAAAGGATATCTGATTTATGAGAAGACCATCCTTGCCACTTATAGGCACAGTTTCAGGATGAGCACCTCTAAGGTAATCAAGCCTCTGCATTGCCTGTCTTTTTTTATTTATCTTCTCAATACCCTTTCTAAGTTCCTCAAATGTCAGCTTTCTATGTATTATACTTTCAATATGATTCTTAAAATCATAAATCTCCTGTTTCCAAAGATTTTTTTCCCTATCCCTTTTCATCTGCGGAATGTGCATTACATGGGTTGGATGAAGTTTGCCTAAAAGTTCGTACATCTTCTTTTTTGCTTCACAGGTTGTCTCACCGTAAATGAAATCGGCAGCCTGGGTGTATGGACATGTTCTCTGAAGTTTAAATCCATAAGCAGATTTAATGAGAGGACAAATATTTCTCGGAAGATCTCTTTCGGCATCAGGTATTGAAAACTGTGCACCACCACACAATCCGTAGCAAGCCCCACCAGCAGCAACAACCAATTCCTCCGGAACAAATATGCAAAAAGCACCAACTAATGGTTTGCCCTGATTCTTCATTTCGAGAAGCTCTTCTATCCTCTTTCCGTGAACCTCACTCATCAACCAATCAAAATATTCCATGCCTTTTGGTCTATTTTCCTGCTTGAGAAAAAATTCCGGGAAAATCTCGGACAATCCATTTATTAACTCTTCATGCTTTTCAACATCCATATTGAGCTTTTTGTATAAGTCCAAATAATCAGATGTAGCCATGGCTAAAACCTCCATAAATTAAGATTCTGCTTCAAAATCAGCTTGATTTTCATTTTCATGCCTCCTATCGTTACCACAAATCCTCCTAACCTCTTTAGTAACTTCAAATGCCTTTACTTACCAAACATCAGTATGATACATAGAAATTACCTATAAGTGATATTGGAGTATACTATACCAAAATTAACATTGTCAATAATTTTGCATGAG
>CAZXGR010000008.1:0-11386 GCA_964640245.1 uncultured bacterium
GCGATTTCTCAATGAACAGGGAATGGTCCCTAACGTAAACCTCGCATAAAACTGGTCCGTCCTCGGATAAACTTACAAATTTAAGGCTGTCATCTGTCCCGTAAAAGTAATAAAAGAACCTGTCCTTTCCAAATGTGCCTGATTTTATACCTACAAAGTACATGGTGTCCTTAATTGCATCATCTAAATAGGTAAATCTCTCGGCTTCCTCTGGATAGGGTAAAATCAGCTTTTTTGCCAAGCCAACATAAAATCTAAAGGCAAAAGCAGATAAGGCCATGATTAAGGAAAAAATAGATATGGCTACCAATAACTCAATAAGAGTAAACCCATTTTTCCTCATCAGGCAACCTTGTATTCTGTTTTATAAAACGTAAATGTTCTGCCCGATATATCTATCGTTACCCTAAAAAGGGTTATCAGAAACCTACCGAGGTTTCCAGACTTTCTAAATTCAGCACCGTAAATGTAATTTCTCCTTGAGCTGACAGCCTTTACATTTACTGAGTAAGCAAGGCCATTTATCGTGCCTGTTTCCAATTTCTTTCCGTACAAGTTCTCAGCTTCCAACTTGTTCATCAAGGAAAGTGCTGAAATGTATATCATCTCGTACTTTTCCTGCTTTAATCTATAAGTTTTATACTGCTTAAAAGCTATCGACGCTGTTACGATGGCCATAAAGAGTAAAACCGATGCTACAAGCACCTCTATAAGGGTAAAACCCCTTTTATCTTTCATACTTAACGCCGTTACAATAAATATTACCGTTCCTCAGAACGCATTTTGAATCGGTGATAAAGGATAAATAGTCTAATTTATTTGTCATCTGAACCTTTTCATATTTAGAAATCAATTTATGAAACTTCTTGATGCCATTATAGGCATCAGGTGCAACAATCGAGGATGTTATTGTTATTATCAAAATGACGACAAGTATCTCTATTAAAGTAAACCCTTTATGAAACATTGGTAAGACTCAGGACGGCAAGCATTATAGATATAACAATTAAACCGATAAAGATACCCAAGAAGACTATCATTGCCGGTTCCAAGAAAACCATGGCCCTAGATATCTTTATCTTAAAATTCTCAAGATGCCTTTCACCTAACTTCAGAAAGACCTCCCCAAGCATAGCCGAATGTTCTCCCAAGGCTACCAATGGAACAACATCATCTGGTATGATACTGTATTTTGACCACACATCACTTATCTTTATGCCTTTACGGATGCTTTCTGCTGTTTCGGAAACGATATTCCTCAAGCTTTTGTTTGTAACCGATCTCGCAGCTAACTCCATGGCCCTACCAATATCAACACCACCTTCCAACATTGCCCCCAACGAGGAGCATAGGTTTGCCACATGGAACTCAATTGCTATGCCCCTGATAAACGGCAACCTTTGAAGAAAATCAAATACCATTCTTCTTGGCCTTTCCGAACTAAAGATAAAAATTAACAGTGACAGTATTAAAAGGAATGCAGATATAACCATGGATGTATTATCATGAACAAATTGACCAAAACCAATAAATAACTTTGATAAAACTGGAAGGGTTTTAAATTCCTTTGGTGTAAAGATAGAGGCAAATTTAGGCAGAATAAAGTAACTAATAAAGAATACTGCCGCAATACTGACAAAAATCAGAAAAATAGGATAGCTTAAAGCCGATATTGCATCCCGCTTTATCCTTAGTCTAAACTGTAGGTGTTTTGAAACATCGCTCAAAGCCCTTTTTAGATTACCTGCTTCTTCCCCGACGGAAATTATATTAAGGTAAAAATCGCTTATCGAAAGTTTCTTACTTGCAAAGGCTTCCTTAAGTGCTACTGAAAGTTGTTTGCCTTCCTTTAAATTAAAGAGAACTTGGTTCCATAACTCAACAGATACCTCTTTTTTAGAGTTTTTAATCAATACCTTTATAGCCTTATCAAGTTGCAGGCCAGCTGCTATTAGATATGATAACTGTTCAGAATCTGAGGAAAAATCATCAAGTGTATATCTACCTTTCCTTCTCTTTTTGATAGCCTCTTTAACTGAAATTAGAAAAATACCATCCCTTCGAAGAGCCTCTACGAGTTGCTGTTTTGTGCCTAAGAACTCTCCTTTTATCCTTTCGCCTCCCTTTGTTATACCTACATACTCCAAAACCATGGTTATGTTACCCCCAATACCTCTTCTACGGTTGTTTTGCCTTCCAAAACCTTTAAGAACCCATCTTCCTGCATCGTCCTGTATCCCAAAGCATGCATATCATTGAAATTTTTATCTTTATCAAATTCAGCTTGAAGCCGGCTATCAAAAGGGGCTATCTCAGAAATTACCGTTCTACCCTTATAGCCAGTATAATTACACCTAGCACATCCCTTGCCTTTCCTTGGTTTAACTTCTACACCGTATCTATCAGCCAGACCATGCAAATTGTATACCTTAGATATATTGTCAGGAATTTTAACGTCCTCAGCACAATACGGGCATACCGTTCTTACAAGTCTCTGTGCCATAACTCCAATAACCGATGCCTTAATTAAGAACCAATCTACGCCCATATCTAATAACCTTGTAATTGATGCAAGGGCAGAATTTGTATGGAGTGTAGAAAGAACCAAATGGCCCGTTAACGATGCCTGGATCGCCATCTCCGCTGTTTCCAGATCCCTAATCTCTCCAACCATTATGATGTCGGGATCCTGCCTCAAAATATTCCTTAAGGCAGAGGCAAACGTTTTTCCAATCTCTGGTTTTACTTGAACCTGATTTATGCCCTCCAGTTCGTACTCGATTGGATCTTCTACCGTTATAATTTTAACCTGATCGGAATTAAGCTCGGACAAAATTGAGTATAGCGTTGTGGTCTTTCCGCTTCCAGTTGGTCCAGTAGTTAAAAAGATACCGTTTGGCCTTTTAACTATGCTTCTTATCGTATCAATGTGATCCTTGTAAAAGCCCAAACTATCCAAAGAACAGGAAACATTTTCTTCCAGTAAGATCCTCAATACAAAACTTTCACCGTACTGCGTTGGCAAGGCTGAGGATCTAACATCTATTGGTTTACCTGCTATCCTTAGCGAGATTCTTCCATCCTGTGCAAGTCTTGATTCCGCTATGTTCATGCCGCTTAAAAGTTTTAGCCTTGCAATTACAGGAAGTTTCAAGTTATTTGGTATATAATCAAATGTCTTAAGAACACCGTCTATTCTAAATCTAACACGCATTTTAGTCTTTAAAGATTCAAAATGTATATCAGTAGCATTGAAAGCAATTGCTTTAGTCAGAATTGAATTTACGAGTTTTATCACAGGAGCTTCAGATGCAAGCTCCTTTAATTTATCTATTTCTTCGTCTACATTTACAGCAAGCTCTTCTTGCTCAGAGATGATATCTTCCTTCAGTTCGGAAGCTACCTTCTGAAGGTTCTCATCTGTGGTTAGTATAACCTCAACAGACTTAGATGTACAATTTTCTATCAGGGAGAACAGCTCCACCTTAAGAGGATCATCTGTAAGCACAAAAACCTTATCCTTTGTTGTTTTAAAGGGAAACACGTTGTTATTTACAAAAATTTCTCTCTTCAGCCCAATGTCCAAGATCTCAACATCCTCTATTTCCCTCCAGTACTCTACACCAAACTGATAGGATAATGCATCGAGTAATTGGTCCTCTGTTATGACACCCATATTGATCAAAACACGCCCGATTCTGACCTGCTGACCATATGTTTCCTGCACTTCTAAAGCTTTATCAATATCTTCCCGCTTGCAGTAGTTCTTTTCAACCAATATTTGACCAATTAGTTCCTTTTTTACCCTCATGCTACTCCCAACTGGTTATATCTTTATTCTCGCCTGTTCCTCCCACCTTACCATCCGCACCAAGAGAATATAAATCATAGGAACCATGTTCACCAGGGCATTTATATACATAGGGATTTCCCCAAGGATCAGCTTTTACTGGCTTCGGCAGGTAAGGACCATCCCAATTCTTAATGCTACCCGGATCTTTCCAGAGAACCTTCAGCCCTTCCTGTGTTGTAGGATATCGACCAACATCCAATCTGAAAGCATCTAAAGCCGTTTCCATCATCTGTATTTGAGCCTCTGCTGTTTTTTGCTTGGATTCCGATAACTTATTAAACAACTTCGGCGCCACCAAGGACGCTAATAATCCAATTATTATCATAACTACAAGTAATTCAATTAACGTAAAACCACTTCTTTCCTCTATTCTCATTACCAATCCTCCAAAAAATCCTTACCTATATAAAATAAAATAGGACATCAACTCACATTTTCTATGGATAGTAAATGGCCATTTTCGATCTTAGCTACCCTATTGCAGATCTTATGGATATGTTCCAAACTATGAGAGACCAATACGATCGTTACACCACTTTTTTTGAATGACAACATCTTATCAATGCATTTCTTTTGAAAGTTCTGATCCCCTACTGCTAATATTTCATCCACAAGCAAAATCTCTGGCTCCACATGGATAGCTACGGAGAAACCAAGCCTTGCCAGCATTCCGGATGAATACGTCCTTATTGGCTGATCAATAAAATCATGAAGCTCGGAAAATTCAATTATAGCGTCCATCTTCGATAAAGCTTCCTTTTTTGTCATACCTAACAAAATAGAGTTCAAAACTATATTTTCGCGGCCCGTTAGCTCAGGATGAAAACCGGCACCCAATTCCAGCAAGGGAGCTACACGGCCATTAACTTTTATAATGCCTTTATCGGGCTTCAAAACACCTGCTATTAAGCTTAAAATGGTACTTTTGCCTGACCCATTTGGACCTATAAAACCTATGGATTCCCCTTTCTTAACTGCAAAACTTACATCATCAACAGCTAACCAGTGATTCTTTTTCCTTTCTCTAGCATACTTTATTGGGTGTAACAATAACTCCTTAAACCCAATATTGATGTTTAAGGAATAGATCTTTGATACATGGGAAAATTCAACTGCGTTCATATTACCTCTGCAAATCTTGATTGAAGCTTCCTATAAACCTGAAAACCCACAATGAGAATAACGACTGAGGAGAATACGGATAGTGCAAAGTAATCAAAATTTATTCTATTATTTAGAAACAGCTGTCTCCAGTTTATTATTATAGGTGTAAACGGATTCGCTAAAACGAGATTCTTGTACTTTTCAGGCACAAAACTTACCTTGTATAAAACCGGCGTTAGATAGAACAGCAAGGTCATAATCAAATTGATTATGTATTGGAAATCACGAAAGTATATATTTAGCGATGCTGCAACCAAGGAAAATCCGAATACGGTCAGAAATGTTGGAATCATCATCAGTGGAACCAGAACAAGCCAGCTTACAGATGGAACCTTATGTGACAACAACGCAAAGATAACTATAATGGGTATCGATACGAGAAAATGAAAAGCATCATTTAAAACCTGGGCTAAAGGCAAGGAAAATCTGGGGAATATAACCTTTTTTATCAGCGATGCATTGCCGACGAAGGAATTACAGCTACATAAAATCGAGTTGACTATCCACTGCCAAGGGAAAAGACCTGATATCAAAAACAAGGAATAATCCTTCATTTGAATCTTCATTACAATTTTAAATACAAAGTAATAGATAACCGCATACATGAGAGGATTGGCTACCGACCATACATAACCTAAAATACTATTTTTATACCTAACTTTAATTTCCTTTTTTGTTAACACAATTATCAGATCAATATAGTGTTCAATTTTCTTTCTTTGCAAATTAGTTTCCTCCTATTTCCTCTTACAGAAAACTGCTATCTAAACCAGCAAAATTATATAAACATCTAAGAAATCGCAAATAATCCCCAAAATCCATAACCATTATACATCTACAAAATCCGCTAAGATAAAGCTATGAGTCAAGTTCTGTGGTATGGACTTCCCTTCAGGATTTGAACAGCCCTGTAGATCTGTTCAAGTAGAACTATTCTTGCAATATCGTGCTGAAGTGTTAATCTTGAAAGTGAGAGTTTAAAATTGGCCTTATCAACAACGGACTTATCAAGTCCGTTGGCTGAACCGACGACAAAGGTTATCCTGCTTTTATTTGCAATTAATCTTGCAAATTCGATAGATGAAAGCTCTTTACCCCTTTCATCAAGCACAACGATAAAGCCGGCAAGTCTTGGAATTATTTCCTCTGCCTCATCCTTAAGTTTTTTTCTCTTTCTAAGTTCAAGTATCTCAATGGATGGAATTCGCCTTTGATAGTAATCCTGAATAAGCTTAAGAATCGGCGAGACCCTTCCAATGGATAGAAGTTTAAACCTCAAATTAAGTCTTCGCTTCCATGAGTTTTTTAACGTCTAATCGCGGAGCATCCATCCAGAGGCCTTCAAGGTTATAGTACTCCCTTACCTTTGGCTTAAAGATGTGAACTATTAAATCTCCATAATCTAAAAGTATCCAGTCGCCAAGTTTGTATCCCTCAACATTGAATGGTTTAATTCCCTTATCTTTAAGTTTCTCCTCAATCTCATCAGCTATGGTCCTCGCATGCACATCCGAATTTGCAGTCAGTATTAAAAAGTAATCCGTTAAGCCTGTCAGCCCTTTAAGTTTTATTACAACTGGGTTCTCGGCTTTCTTGTTTACCGCTGCCTCAAGGGCAATCCTTAACTTTGCATTTTTCTCCAAGCTTCCCCCCCTAAATTGTTTCCTTTATCTTCCACCATGTAGAGTGTTTGATAGGGTTAAAAACAGGCTCAACGTTCAGTATCATCTTCCCCGCAAGTATTTCCCTTGCCTTTCCTGCATAACGGGATGAAGAAAATTTAGATATCAGGTTAGCTAAAATCATTTTTCCTTTCTTCTTATTTTCAGCTGAAAGCTTCTGCCAATTGGCTATATCAGTTCTTATGAGCTTTACCCTGTTTTCTGCAACTCTTTTTTCATCTCCATTGTCACTTTTCAACCTTCCATTCCATACGTTAAGCTTAGACTTCAATTTCCCTATCTCATTATTTGCCTGAATAAATGTGTAGAATAGACTTCTGCCTAAAAGGTATTCAACCCTATCCGGCTTTTCAACATCGAGGTAATTCGAATTAACTTCCCTATACCTCCTTGCCGAAGCTGTAAACTTGTGAAGCATATCGTAGGTTCCACCTATATAGATAATATGTTCCGCTAAGACCTGCCTTGCCATGTTTCTATATACCTTAGCCTTATCCGAAAGGGTATCATTGGGGTATCTCGATATAAGGTTATCAAAGGTTTTAATGGCTTTCCTTGTAAATTCCTGATCCCACTGTGGACCCTTTATTAGGTTTAGGTAACAGATACCTAATCTAAACAAGGCACGCTTGAACTTAGGGGAAGCGGGGTAAAGCGACGTAAACTCCTCATATTCAAGTGCAGCATTTTCATAATCACCCTCGTTAAAGTAAGCATCTGCCAGGTAGAGCTTAGCCGTGCTTTCTTGATTGGATGGAAGCCCATTTTCTAGGGCTTTCTTCAAGGAATCCGCACTTTTTCCCCAATCCCTATGATAATAGGCACCGATACCTCTTTGATACCAGCCCTGCGATGTTTGTGGCACCTTCTCGCATGAAAAAGCCATCATTAATAATATACCTGCGGTCAACCTCTTCATCGCTTCTCCAAGATCCTAAGTTTTCAAGATGTCAAACTTCTCAATGTGGTAATGGTCAACGGGAACAACCTTAATATCCCTTTTAAAGGTCTGTCTAAACTTCTCTATTATATCCTTTTCATCGTTGGTCAGCTTCTTTGCCACTAAGGGATGAACGTAAACCTTCAATGCATGAAAATTATTCTTATCAAGAACCTTCATCAGCGCCCTTTCAACCTCAAATGCCACCGTTTCAACGGATTTAATCCTGCCCTTGCCTTCGCAGTAAGGGCATGTCATCGTTAGTGTGCCCCCAAGACTCTTCCTCATCCTCTTTCTGGTCATCTCAACGAGCCCAAGATCTGACATACTAACAACCTCTGTCCTTGCCCTATCCTTCAACAACTCAGATTTTAGAGTGCTGAGCAAAAGCTCCTTATTATCTTCATCCTTCATATCAATAAAGTCAATAACGATTATGCCCCCAATGTCCCTAAGTCTCAACTGCCTTGCTATTTCCCTTGCAGCTAAAAGGTTGACGTTCAAGGCTGTGGTTTCAGAGTCCTTTGCCTTATGGTACTTTCCGCTATTAACATCTATAGACACAAGAGCTTCCGTTTCATCTATCACTATATATGCGCCACCAGGAAGATAAACCTTTCTCTGTAAAGCTTTTAGTATCATATCCTCAACGCCGTAGGATTCAAACAGAGGAATCCTACCCTTGTAAAGCTTCAATCTATCCGACAGCCTTGGAATAAAACCCTTTGCAAAACTGACAGCCCTATCAAATTCAGGCTTAGAATCAAATAGAACCTCATCTACATCATCTGTCAGCATATCCCTTAGAATTCTTGGAATTATCTCAAAATCCTGATAGATAAGCGCTGGAGGGGGCCTCTTTTCCGCCTTTTGCTTTAGTTTCTGCCAAAGATAAAAAACGTACTTGAAATCCTTTTCTATTTCATCCTTTGATGCACCAACCGCAGCGGTCCTTACGATCACTCCACAATCATCTGATTTTAGGTTGGTTACTATGTTCCTTAGCCTATCTGCCTCAAATGGATCCGTGATTCTTCTTGAGATAGCTATTCTTCTTGCATTTGGAAGCAAAACTAAGTATCGCCCAGGTAATGTGATGTTGGTTGTTACCCTTGGCCCCTTTGTACCTATTGGCTCCTTTGAAATTTGAACGATAAGCTCTTCCCCTACCGAAACCGTGTTCTGTATCGGGGCTATATCAGCATTGGATCTTTCGCCGAAATCATCAAAACATACAATGTCATTTACATAGAGAAACGCTTTCCTTGAAATACCGATATCCAAAAAGGCCGATTGGATTGCAGGTACAACCTTAAGAACCTTTGCTTTATATATATTCCCAACGATACCATGCTTACCCTTTCTCTCAACATAAAATTCCGACAGGGCACCATCTTCTAATAGTGCGGCTCTAACTTCCTTCGTAAGCGCGTTTATCAATATTTGTTTCAATGGAATTCCTTGAATAACTTTTCTACCTGTGCTTTCCAAAACTTAATCTTGGATGCCTTTGACAGATCATCTAACAAACCAAGCTCATGGACAAACCTAAAGTAGCCATCAGATGGAATACCCTTAGATTTTGAAACTACAATTGAACCTGGCAATAAACCGTAATCCCTGTAAAACTCACGGCACACCTTATTAAGAAGTTTACCTAAAAATAATCCCATAAACCTGCCACTAATCGGTATTGAAAAACCTGTCATACGCCTTAAGTTTAAGGCCAAATCCTTATAGGTCAGAAATTTCCCATCCCTTATGCTTTTCATTAGGATAGACTTCGCTAAATTAAGAAACTTGGGGGAAAACTCCCCCAAACTTATTTCTTTTTTCTCTTTTTGAGATTCTTCTCAGTTGCTTCCTTGAGTTCCTTACCAGACCTAAATGCAGGTACTACCTTGGCAGGGACGTTAACCTTTGCACCAGTTCTTGGATTCCTTGCAACCCTTGCTGCCCTTTCCTTCATGAGGAAAGTTCCAAATCCCCTAATCTCAACTTTTTCGCCCTTTGCCAGCGTTTCGGTAACCACGTCTATAGTGGCGTTGAGTGCTGCCTCGGCATCCTTCTTCTTGATGCCTCCCTTTTCTGCAATGGCACTTACCAATTCACCTTTGGTCATAACTCCCTCCTAAATAGGTTTTAGACTAAGGGTTTTTAAACCCTTAAGGAAAATTACTATTTAAATTCCCACTTGTCAAGGGCTTTGGGCAACTTTAACGCCCAGCTTCCTCGATAATCCGTTTAAACTAATTCCATCGATATAAATAAGCTTAACCCTGGAAGACTTTCCACGCAATATCTCTATCGAACTTTTAGGAACTTTAAGCTTCTTGGATAAAAGTCCAATAACCACTTTATTGGCCTTTCCCTCTTCAGGTGGTACGGTTACCCTTACCTTCAGCCTTCCCTGTTCTACCTTCTCTATTCTGTTCGCCGATGCCTTTGGCTGAACCTTCACTTCCATTGTTACTCCCCTCTCTGACACCTTTACCTTTAGCATCGGGCTTTATCTCCTCTACAATCTTGCTCATAGCTATTATCGTCATCCTCAACCTATCGTAGAACTTTCTCTGTATAAGCCTCAACTTATCTATTTCGCTTTGCAAATTTCTCCTTTCAAGTTCAAGCTGCTGTTTTTCTTCCTTCTTCTTCTTTAGAATATCCTCAATGCGCAGTTTTGCTCTATTAATAACATCCTCTACCTTATAATCCTCCGTCTTCCTCTTAAGCAGCTCACAATCCTTTTCCATATCTTGGACCGCATTAGCTACATCAATAAGGAAGGCATCAACCTCATCCGTACTGTAGCCTAAGAGACCCTTCGAAAAATTCTTATTCTTTATGTCCTTGGATGTTAATCCCTTTTTCTTCACTTTTATTACCTCAAGGTTTGATTATAACACTGTTTCAACATCTCGATTAACTTAAGTACAGCCTTACCCCTGTGGCTAACCTCGTTCTTTATCTTCATGGAAACCTCTGCGAGTGTTTGTTTCCAGCCAGATGGAATGAATACCGAGTCATAGCCAAAACCATTCTTGCCTCTGGGACTAGTTATAACCTTCCCTTTAAGCTCACCCATGCTCCACAAACCCTTTCCATCGGGATAGGAAAGGCAGAGAAAGGTTACAAATCTTGCAGGTGATTCGGGCAAACCTAAGCCCCTAAGTTCGCTGATCAATCTTTCAACATTTTTCCTATCGCTTGCACCTTCACCTGCAAATCTCGCAGATCGCACACCTGGCTTGCCGCCAAGGGCATCAACCATCAATCCGGAATCATCAGCTACTACAGGTTGGCCTAAACGTTTAGCATACGTAAATGCTTTTTGATAGGCATTTTCAAGGAACGTTTTACCGGTTTCCTCTACCGCTTGAGTACCCTGTGGAAGCTTAAGAACATCTATTCCGAGTGGCGATAGCAGATTATTAAACTCGAGGAACTTTCCCCTATTAAATGTAGCTACTACAAGCCTCATATCATATTTTCCGCTTCGGTTTGGACTTCCTTAATGGATATATCTTCCCCCAATATCATGCTTGCAATTCTCTGAAACCTTTCGCTTCTATCACTTACAAATACCTTCAGTTCGCCCTTTCCGACCTTAGGATGTTCTATCAAGCTTCTAACCTTTAAAGCTACTGCATCAGCTGAGTCCACAAGTTTTACACCATTACATATCCTTGATAAAAGCGGTTTTATCAAAGGATAGTGCGTACATCCAAGTACAAGTGTATCTATATC
>CAZXGR010000008.1:11486-42612 GCA_964640245.1 uncultured bacterium
TATCTTTCCCTCAATATGCCCAAAGCATAGGATGAAGAGGTGTTACAAGCTATCACTATTAGCTTAACGCCAAAGGTGCTTAAAAATTCAACGTTGTTTATACTGCATCTTACTATTGTACTTGGCGACTTTGTTCCATAAGGCACACGAGCAGTGTCCCCAAAGTAAACAATATCCTCAAATGGCAAGATATTCCTTATTGCCCTTAGAACGGTAAGCCCACCAACACCAGAATCAAATATACCTATTGGCCCATTACCCATTGCATCTCCGACTAATAAAAGATTAAATTAAATAAGAGTTAATTATATTTCAAGGAAGGCTATGAGAACAAGTGACGAAATTATTGAAAGGATAAAAAGTTATAGACCGGACTTCAACAGTGAAGAACTTATAAGGAAAAGCTATGAATTTGCGAAAAGAAAACATGAAGGACAACTTAGAAAATCTGGTGAGCCTTACTTTACACATCCAGCTGAGGTAGCATACATACTAACAGAGCTGAAGATGGATGTACCTACAATAGTGGCTGGACTTCTACATGATGTTGTTGAGGATACAGATACAACAACGGAACAAATAAAGGAAATGTTTGGTAATGAAATTGCCTTTATCGTTGAAGGCGTAACCAAACTTGAAAAGTATAAGTTTTCAAGTAAGGAAGAAAGGGAAGCTGAAAGCTTTAGAAAACTTTTAATCTCACTTTCAAATGACATAAGGGTACTGATAGTAAAGCTTGCCGATAGGCTTCATAACATGAGAACATTGGGTGTTATGAGGGAGGAAAAGAGAAGAAGAATAGCCTATGAAACGCTCACGATATACGCACCACTTGCAAACAGACTTGGCATATATAAGCTTAAAAATGAGCTTGAGGACTTAAGCCTCAGCTACTTAGAACCAAAAACCTATAGAGAACTCTTGGGAAAAACAAATGAGAAAAAGGCAAAGGTTGCACCGTACCTCAAGTCCGTAATAGAAACAGTTAGAGAAAAGCTATCTGAAAACAACATAGATGCAGATATTCAATGGCGGTTTAAACACATATACGGCATATACAGAAAGATGTTGATAAAGGGCATACCCTTTGACGAGGTTTATGACATTGCAGGCATACGAATAATAACGGATACGGTGGCAAACTGCTACTTCACGCTCGGGCTCATACACGACATCTGGATACCTACACCTGGTAGGATAAAGGATTACATTGCAGTCCCAAAGCCGAACATGTATCAATCGCTTCATACAACGGTTGTTGGACCAAAGGGTCAGTTCGTTGAATTTCAGATAAGGACAAGGGAAATGCACCAAACAGCCGAGATGGGGATAGCTGCACACTGGAAATACAAGGAAGGTGGAGGAAAGCTTACAGACGAGGAAAGGAAAAGGTTCATATGGCTCAGGAATCTTCTGGACTGGGTAAAGGATGAAAGGAATCCAAATGAATTTATGCAGGATTTAAAGGACGACCTGTACAATGAAGATATATATGTTTTTACGCCCAAGGGAGACCTTAAAACTCTTCCGGTTGGCTCAACGCCTATCGACTTTGCATATTCAATTCACACTAACATAGGCAACAAGTGCCTAAGCGCTAAGGTAAACGGAAAGCTTGTTCCACTTAGCTCCACTCTCAAAAGTGGCGATAAGGTTGAAATTGTAACGGGCAATAGGCAGAGCCCTAACAGGGATTGGTTAAAGTTTGTCAAAACATCCAAGGCAAGGAGTGCTGTAAGGAATTTCCTAAGAAAGGAGGAAAACAAGAGAGCAGAATCCATAGGTAAGGAACTACTTGAAAGGGAAATTAAGAGATTATCAGATAAGGACCATAAATCACCCGATGAAAAATTGGTCAAAAAACTAACAACTGATATGGGATATGCAAGCACAAGTAGCATGTTTGTAGATATAGGCTACGGAAAGGCAAATGCGGAAGCAATTGCGAGAAAACTCTTAGGCATACCCATTGAAACTCCGAGAAAGAAGTTAAAGAGGAAGCAAAATGGTCCAATTGGCATTAAGGTAGATGGTATGGATAACATAGCTGTAAGGCTGGCTACATGCTGTCATCCTCTACCAGGTGATGATGTTATAGGTATCGTGAACTCGGGAAAGGGTATTGTGGTTCATAAGAAAAACTGCACGGTTGCAAGGCAAATAATGGAGGAAGCACCCAATAAGGTAGTAAATGTTAACTTTGAGCCATCGGATGCAGTCTATAATACCAAGGTAAGGGTTCTATCAAGTGACCAACCTGGAATGCTTGCAAACGTTTCATCAAGGATATCGGATTTAAAGGTTAACATATACTCGGTTGTCACAAGGACGATTGCGGATGAGGCCTTATTCGATTTTACGGTTCAAGTTAAAAGTAGGGATGAGTTGAATAAACTCATAAATGCAATAAAATCCGTCAAAGGCGTAGTATCCGTTAAAAGGGTAAGCAGGGAAAAGCCTGCGAAATCAAAATAGTTTGAAAAGATTTGAAATTAAACTAACTTTAATTGGAAACAGGAGGCAACATGGACGAAACGATTAGCCAACTTATACCTATGGTTATCGAGAAAACTGGAAGAGGTGAAAGAGCATATGATATCTATTCGAGGTTGCTGAAGGATAGAATCATTATACTTGGGACACCAATAGATGACAACGTTTCAAATTTAATCGTATCCCAACTACTATTCCTTGAGGCAGAGGATCCAGATAAGGATATCTACCTTTACATAAACAGTCCCGGTGGTGTTGTTACTTCAGGACTTGCCATATATGACACGATGCAGTACATAAAACCTGATGTATGCACGATATGCATGGGACAGGCAGCAAGTATGGGCTCGTTTTTGCTCGCTGCAGGAGCTGCTGGTAAAAGGTACGCCTTGCCAAATGCAAGAATAATGATTCATCAACCGTTAGGTGGTTTTCAAGGACAGGCAACAGATATAGAGATACATGCAAAGGAAATACTGAAAATAAAGAAGCGTATGAATGGATTGCTGGCTAAACATACGGGACAACCACTTGAAAAGATAGAAAGGGATACGGAAAGGGATTTCTTCATGAATGCAGATGAAGCAAAGGAATATGGGCTTGTAGATAAAATACTAGTTAAAAGGAAGAGTAAATGATCAGGGGAAAATATCGGTTAAACACAGTTGAAGAAGCCATAAGTGATATTAAAAATGGGAAGATGGTTGTTATAGTTGATGACCCTAATAGGGAAAACGAAGGTGATCTTGTAATCGCTGCTGAAAAGGTAAAGCCATCGGATATAAATTTCATGTCAAGGTACGGAAGAGGACTCATTTGCCTTGCATTAACGAAGGAACGCTTTAAGGAACTTAACATCGAGATGATGACAAACAATCCAACGGATCCAAGAGAAACGGCCTTTGGCATTTCTATGGATGCACACCCAAGATTTGGAACATCAACGGGCATCTCTGCATATGATAGGGCAACAACAATAAGAAGGGCAGTTTCTCCGGATGCTTTACCATCGGACTTTGTCAAACCAGGGCACGTTTTCCCACTGAAGGCCAAAAAAGGCGGTGTCCTAAGGAGAACCGGGCACACCGAAGCAGCGGTTGACCTTTCAAGGTTAGCAGGTCTCTATCCGGCAGGCGTTATATGCGAAATAATGGATGAAAATGGGAAAATGATGAGACTTCCAAAGCTCATCGATTATGCAGGGAAACATGGGCTAAAGATCATAAGCATTGCCGACATCGTTGAGTACAGAATGAAAAGGGAAAGCCTGGTTAAAAGGGAAGCCGTTGCAAACCTTCCCACAAAGTACGGCTTATGGAAAATATACGCCTATACGTCGCTTGTAGATGGAAAGGAACATGTTGCGTTAGTTAAGGGAACGATAAATCCTGATGAGCCGGTGCTTGTGAGGGTTCATTCACAGTGCCTAACAGGTGATACGCTTTGCTCTATAAAGTGTGACTGTCAAGCACAGCTTCATAAATCGATGGAGATGATAGACAGGGAAGGTAAAGGAGTTTTAGTTTACCTAATGCAAGAGGGAAGAGGTATAGGTTTAGTCAATAAGATAAAGGCTTACAGCTTACAGGATAAAGGTTTGGATACGGTTGAGGCAAATCTCAAGTTAGGATTTCCTGCAGACATGAGGAACTTTGGCATAGGAGCTCAGATATTGAAGGATTTAGGCGTTAGGAAGATGAGAATCCTGACAAATAACCCTAAAAAGCTTATAGGCCTTGAAGGTTACGGACTTGAGATACTTGAAAGGGTACCTGTTCAGGTAGGCATAGGCAAGTATAACATTGACTATTTGAAAACCAAGAAGGAAAAGATGGGACATATGATAGATTCTAAACTATTGGGGGCAGAGGATGGAAGATCCAAAGATTAAGGTTTCAAGTAAGCTATCCAACGATGTCAAGGGAGAAATAGAGGCACTCTATGGAGAGCTTCAAAACCTATTTGAAAGAGTCGTAACAAACTACGAATCGCGAGTTAACGAATTAGGGTCAAGGTGTGAGGAACTTGAGCAGGAAAACTTAGAGCTAAAGTACAAGCTTAGGCAGTTAAGTACCGACCTAAAAGCTCTCAGCGAAAAAATTGCCTCTGAGTTTGCAAAAAAGCTAGAAGGAGATGGAGAATCAAAGGAATAGGGATAACATTAGGCGACCCGGCAGGTATAGGGCCCGAGATACTTATAAGATCTCTGCCATTTTTAAGATCCTTAAGGCTTCCAATCTTCGTTTATGGTTCAATGGGAGCCTTAAGGAAAACATCTAAATTGATAGGTATACCATTTGACATCCAAACCGCACGTGGGGCTTCCGATAAGGTAGGTGTTTTTCTCATAGAATGTTTTCCGCTTAAGGATTTTGAACTTGGAAAAATCTCAAGCCAAACCGGAAAAGCGCAGGTAAGCTACATAGAACGGGCGGTATCCGATGCAAAGAAGGGCCTTATAGATGCAATCGTAACGCTTCCGATAAATAAGGAAGCAGCAAGGATAGGTGGCTTGAAGTTTCCAGGACATACCGAATTCCTCGCAGATAGCTTTAATGTCAAAAACTTCGGCATGATGTTGGCGAATAGAAAGCTAAAGGTTGTTTTGGTAACAACGCATGTTCCATTAAGGCAGGTTCCATGTCTTATAACAAAGGAGACCATACTTTCAAAGCTCAAGTTAATAGACAAAACCCTTAAAAGGCCAAGGGTAGCAGTAGCGGCACTGAACCCCCATGCCGGCGAAGGAGGACTCTTTGGTGATGAGGAAGAACTGATAATATCACCAGCAATAGAAAAGGCAACTAAAATTGGAATAAACGTAAAGGGGCCATTTCCATCGGATACGGTCTTCAATAGAGCTATAAATGGTGAGTTTGATGTAGTTCTATGCATGTACCATGATCAAGGATTAATTCCCATAAAGCTCCTCGGTTTTGGGGAATCGGTTAACATCACATTGGGTTTGCCGATAGTCAGGACATCGGTTGATCACGGAACGGCATACGATATTGCAGGCAAAGGTATTGCCGATATAGGCAGCTTTAGGTTTGCCGTAGAGGAAGCTTTAAGGCTTCTCAACATCCCCTTGGATAGGAACCTAAAACCTTAAAGAATGAGGTTGACTTCCCAATTTCGCTCAAGGCTTTGGCAACCCTTTCATCCTTTCTATGGCCTTCTAAATCAACAAAGAACACGTATTCCCATGGCCTTTTCTTTGCAGGCCTTGATTCTATCTTCGATAGGTTAACGTCGTAAAGTGCAAATGGCTTTAGCGCATTAAATAATGCACCTGACCTATGCTTGGTACTGAACATTATGGAAGTTTTATCCTTTCCTGTAGGAATCTCTGAATCCTTTCTGCCAATTATCAAAAACCGCGTAAAGTTATTTGGAATTTCTTGAATATTCCTTGCAAGAATATTTAAATCAAAGAGCCTTGCAGCCGCTTCGCTTGCAATGGCTGCCGTTTGAGGTTCGCTTACGGCCCTTTGAGCAGCAACGGCCGTACTTAAGGTTTCAACTACCTCAACATCCTTTAGGTTTTTGGCAAGCCACTTCCTTGACTGTGCTACTGCATGTCTATGGGAATAAACCCTCTTAATATTTGAAAGCTCAGTTTCCATGCTTAAAAGATGGAGGTTAATGGGTAAAAGAACTTCACCGGAAATCCTTGCACTTGTATCCATAAACATGTCAATTGTATAGCTTACAACACCTTCAATGGAATTCTCTATAGGAACAACACCATAATCAACCCTCTCCTTTTCTACCTCATCAAAAACCTCTTCAATGGATGACTTAGGCTCAAGATTGGATGATGTTCCAAAGTGTTTAAGTGCTGCAAGATGCGTAAAGGTGGCCTTTGGCCCTAAATAAGCCACCCTTGTAGGCTCTTCAAGGGATCTACATGCAGAAATTATCTCCCTAAAGATAGCTCTGATAGATTCGGAATCCAAAAATCTATTCTTTGACTCAATCACATCTAACAGTTTCGATTCTCTTCCGGGTACGTAAAATGGAATGTCTCTTTTCCTTTTAAGCTTACCGACCTTTTTCGCAATCTCGGCTCTCTTGTTTAAAAGCTCTACTATTCTATCGTCAACCTCATCAATGGCCTTTCTTAGCTCAGAAAGTTCCTTCACCAATCCCCCTTATGCTGCTGACTATATGCCTAACCGTTTGCCTTGGATTCTTTGACCTCGTTATGGTCCTTCCTATTACCATAAAATCCGAGCCTTCCTTATATGCCTCTACAGGTGTAAAAACCCTCTTTTGGTCATTTTTATTGTTCTTATTCAACCTTATACCTGGCGTTACTGCCAAGAATTCCCTTCCGAATTCCTTCTTTATCCTTCTAACCTCATTTACGGAGCATACAACACCATCGAGACCTGCCTTCTTACATATTTCGGTAAGCTTTAAAACCTCGAATTCAACACCGGCAGATATACCAACCGACATTAAATCACTACTATCCATGCTCGTAAGCACGGTAACACCAATCAAAAGCGGTCTTTTCTTGTTTAGCTTATCTGCGTACTCAGCGTTGAAATCAGACAACCTCTTAAGGAAATCATACCCACCAAGTGCATGAACATCATACATAAAAACGCCGTTCTCTATTGCTATCTTGGATGCAGATGTAACGGTATTCGGAATGTCAAAGTACTTTAGATCAAGGAAAACATTTGATCCGAAGGAACGTATATCATTTATAATTTCCATTCCGCAAGCCGAGAAAAGCTCCAGCCCAACCTTAAAGTAGCTCACATCCGGGCTTAAAAGCTTCACGGTGTTCAAGGCCTTTTCCCTACTATCAAAGTCAAGTGCCACGGTTATCATTCAAGCTCCTCTATCATACATGAAAACGTTGGTTTCAAGATAACATCAAGATCATCTATCTCTAAAATGGCTCTTCTAATATCCCTCTGCCTTGCCAGGTGTGTAGTCATAACTATCGGAACACCACCATTAACATCCATGTTTCTCTGAAGTGCCATCTTTATGCTTATATTGTACCTTCCAAGGACTTCTGAAATTCTCGCTAAAACGCCGGGCTTATCAACAGCCGTAAACCTTAAATAGAAGTTAGAGCTAAAATCACCTATTTCCTTGATCTTCAGTTTTTCAGTATTATCAATTAGGCAACGCGGAATGCTAAATCTATCTCCAAGGGCAATATCAACGATGTCACTTACAACTGCACTTGCCGTTGGCTTTTGTCCTGCACCCTTTCCATAATAGACAGTTTCCCCTACAAAATCACCCTTTACCAAGCATGCGTTGAAATTTCCATCAACGTTCGACAGTATATGGTTTTCAGGTATCATCGTTGGATGAACCCTTATACTAAGCTCACCGTTGATAACCTCTGCTATCGCAAGAAGCTTTATCCTATACCTAAACTCGTGCGCAAGTTTTACATCGAGTAAACTAACATCCTTGATGCCCTTAACATAAACGTTCTTTGTATTTATCCATGTGCAGTAGGAAAGGCATGAAAGTATGGCTATCTTATGAGCTGAATCAAAGCCATTAATATCCAATGACGGATCAGATTCGGCATAACCTAATTGTTTCGCCCTTTCAAGCGCCCCATCAAAGGCAATTCCATCACTTGCCATACTTGAAAGTACGTAATTAGCCGTTCCGTTTATGATTCCAACTATCCTTTCAATCCTATTCGCTACAAGTCCTCTAACCAAGGACCTTATTAAGGGTATTCCACCGCCTACGCTTGCCCCAAACTTTATGCATACATTTCTTTCTGCAGCCTTTCTAAATATCTCCTCGCCGGAATCTGCCAAAAGGGCCTTATTTGCCGTTACGACGTCCATTCCCCTTTCTATTGCCTTAAGGGTGACGCTCTTTGCTGCAGTTATTCCACCTATCAATTCAACAACTAAATCTACATCCTCGTTATCCAAAGCTTTAAAGCCATCATCGTAAACCTTTTCTATACCAAGGGACTTAACCCTCTCAACGTTTCTATCGGCAACATATGCTATATCGATATGCTTACCCGTTCTCCTATATATAAGGTCTGAGTTCTCCTTCAAAAGTTCGACAACACCAGTTCCAACCGTCCCACAACCTATAATTCCTATACGCATACTATACCTTTATATTCCTCAAACCAAATTTCTCAAAAGCCCTCTTGATACCCCTTACGGCTTGCCTTATCCTTTGCTCATTTTCTATCAATGCAAACCTAACGTAGTTATCTCCATATTCCCCAAAGCCAATTCCAGGTGAAACAGCTACCTTCCCATCATTTAAAAGCATCTTTGAAAACTCAAGCGAGCCCATTGCCCTAAACCTTTCAGGTATCTTAGCCCACACGAACATCGTAGCCTTTGGTTTTTCAACCTTCCACCCAATCCTATTTAATCCAGATACAAGGGTATCTCTTCTCTTCGTGTATATCTCCCTATACTCACTAACACATGACTGATCGCCCTTCAAAGCTACTATAGCTGCAATCTGTATAGGCTGAAACATGCCGTAGTCCAAATAACTCTTCATTCTATAAAGCGAATGTATTATCTCCCTGTTTCCGGATGCAAAGCCAACCCTCCAACCGGCCATGGAATAAGTTTTAGATAGGGAGTAGAATTCCACAGCTATATCCTTTGCGCCCTTAACCTGTAAAATACTTGGTGGAACGTAACCATCAAAGGCAAGTTCGGCATACGCAAGATCCTGAACTACTATGAGATTGTTTTCCCTTGCAAATTCAACTATTCTCTCAAAGAACCTTAAATCTACACATATGGTTGTTGGATTTTGCGGAAAGTTAAGCATCAAAACCTTTGGCCGTGGCCAGCTTTCCTTATAAGCTTTAACTATACTTTCAAATATTTCATCTTCATCACCCGATATGAGTGGAACGCTCCTAACATCACCACCCGCAATTATGACAGAGTAGGGATGAATGGGATAAGCAGGTGCAGGCACTATGGCAACATCACCCGGATTAATAAGGGTAAGTGCAAGGTGCGCAATGCCTTCCTTTGAACCTATGGTTGCTATAACCTCGGTCTCTGGGTCAAGATCAACATTGTACTTCCGCTTATACCATAGGGCAAGGGCTTCCCTTAACTTAAACAGGCCCTTCGTCTGTGAATACCTATGGTTTTTGGGGTTCTGCGCTGCTTCACATAGTTTATCCACGATATGCTGCGGGGTTGGAAGATCAGGGTTACCCATACCTAAGTCAATTACATCCTCACCAGCCCTTCTAAGCTTCATCTTAAGGTTATTTACAACCGCAAAAACATAAGGCGGAAGCCTGTTTATCCTTGCAAATTGAAATTCAGACATATCATCTCCAAAACTTTAAGATGTAATTTTAAACCTTTTTGAGCGATTCAAGGGACTTACAGAACAACTCTGACTTTTTGTAATCCATATCGGTAAAGTGGATTTCCTCAAGTCCGGTCCTATGGTTGCTTAGGTAATCTATGACCTCACCAACTATTATAGGTATAGCCTTCTCCTTCGGGTATTTAAATACGCCTGTGCTTATCGCCGGTATAGCTATAGATTTAAGTTTTAGCCTATCAGCTAATGATAACGAGGAATCAATGGCATCCCTAAGCTTTCTCTCCTCGTTTCCTTTACCCCAAATAGGCCCGACGGTATGGATAATGTACCTCGCCTTAAGCCTTCCGGCACTGGTATAAACAGCATGCCCTGTTGGAACATATCCAAGTTTATCGCTCTCTTCCTGTATTATTCTTCCACCCTTTTTAACTATTGCACCTGCAACCCCTCCACCGTGAACAAGACTATTATTTGCCGCGTTCACTATAGCTTCGGTATTCTCATCCGTTATATCACCGTTTACTACCTCTAAGGTAATACCTCTGTATTTAATCTTTAACAAAACCTTCATGTACTCAAGTCACCCCAGATAAATTGGACAAGTGTCATACCTACTATAACTGCCGTCTCTGCACGTAGTATGCGTTTCCCGAGATATATAGGCTTAAAACCCTTGGTCTCTAAGAATTCCACCTCTGATCCTTCCAATCCACCTTCAGGCCCCACTAAAAGGGAAACGGATGATGGGGTTAAGGACTCAAAACTCTTAATCGTTTTACCGCCCTTCTCATAGAGGACAAAGGAAAGCTCAGAATCGTTGGATATATTATGAAGGCTTATAGGATTTTCTATCTTTGGAAGGATATTCCTGCCACACTGCTTCGCAGCCGAAATGGAAATATCATTCCATCTTCTAAGCTTATTGCTCCAAGACGTTACATGCTGTGCATTCGAGGAACGCCGACATATGACCGGTACAATATTGGTAGCCCCAAGTTCCACGGCCTTTTCCAAAGCCATTTCAAATTTCTGTAATCTATTCGTCAAGGCCATAAATATCGTCGTTTCAAGGGGACTATCCCTATTCACATGTGTTTCCTTTAGCACCCTTAACCTTGCGGACTGCGTGGATGTTGCTTCTATTCTTGCTACGTATTCCTTTCCCTTATTATCAAATACAACAATCTCATCATCCTTCTTAAGCCTTAAAACCTTTAGGGCATGCCTTGCTTCCCTGCCTCTAAGATAAGCTACATCGCCATCAACCCTATCAACTTTAAAACGCCTCATTAGGATACCTCGGTAGGTTCCCTTTTAATCTTTCTTTCCCTTACCGTTATTCTTCCCTTGGGTGTTATATCAAACATGGCATCACCGCCTTTTGTAAACCTTCCAGCTAATATCTCATCCGTTAGCCTATCCTCTACAAGCGACTGCAGTGCTCTTCTTATTGTCCTTGCACCGTATTCCTTCTTAAACTCCTTATCAACGATGTAGTTTACAAACCTATTTGAAACATGAACCTTGAGGTTTCTTTCGGATAATTCCTTGTTCAAAACCTCAACTTGCTTTCCCACAATTTCCCTAACATCGAGCTTTGTAAGTGGCTTGAATACGATAACCTCATCAAGCCTATTTATAAACTCCGGTTTAAAGTATCTTTTAACCTCATCAAGAACAAATGACTTCATTCTCTTAAAGGACTCTTCTGCTTCGTTCTTTGAAGGTGCTTCAAAACCTACACCCCTTTTAGAGGAAATGAGGTGCCTTGCTCCAAGGTTTGAAGTCATTATGATTATGGTATTTGTGAATGAAACTGTTCTTCCCAATCCATCCGTCAATCTACCATCCTCGGCTATTTGGAGAAGGACATTTAAAACCTCTGGATGGGCCTTTTCTATTTCATCAAGCAGTATTACACTGTATGGTTTTCTTCTAACAGCCTCTGTAAGCTGTCCACCCTCTTCGTATCCCACATATCCGGGAGGCGCACCTATAAGCCTTGAAACCGTGTGCTTTTCCATATACTCGGACATATCGATTCTTACCATGGTCTTCTCACTGCCAAATAGAGCTTCGGCCAAGGTCTTAGCTAACTCCGTTTTTCCTACGCCGGTTGGCCCTAAGAAGAGGTAAACACCTATGGGCCTCTGAACATTTGCCCTTATACCAAGCCTCGACCTCTTTATTGCCCTTGAAACAGCAGCAACAGCTTCGTCTTGCCCTACAACCCTTCGATGTATCTCTGATTCAAGCCTCGAAAGCCTTTCCATTTCCTTCTCGTGAAGCTGTTGAACAGGTATACCCGTCCACAATGCTACTATTTCCTCAACCTTGGATTCATCTATGACAGGTTTTACACGTTTTCTTTCATCCTTAAGCAACTTACGTAGATCCTCAAGTTTAGCCAAAAGGCTAAGTTCCCTTTGCTTCATCTCATGTGCCTTCTCGTACTCCGCCATGGCAAGTGATTCTTCCTTCAGGGCTTTCACACGCTTAATACGCTTTTGAATTTCCTTTATAGCTTTTTGCTCCTTACTTACGTAAAGCTGGGCTTTTGCACCAGCCTCATCAATGATGTCTATGGCTTTATCAGGAAGCTTCCTATCATTTATATATCTTACGGAAAGCTTTACCGATCTTTCTATTGCACCATCTGTTATCCTGACGTTGTGAAATTCCTCGAACTTTTTCCTCAAACCCATAAGTATCCTTACAGCATCCTCGGGTACTGGTTCCTCAACCATAATAGGTTGAAATCTTCTTTCAAGTGCCCCATCCGGCTCTATGTACTTCCTATACTCATCTATAGTCGTAGCCCCTATTACCTGAATATCTCCGCGCGAAAGCGAAGGCTTAAGGATATTTGAGGCATCCATTGATCCTTCTGCAGCACCTGCGCCAATCAACGTATGTATTTCATCTATAAAAAGCACAACATCCTTATTGTTCTCCAATTCCCTTACAACCTGTTTGAGCCTTTCCTCAAATTGGCCTCTGTACTTTGTACCTGCTATAAGAGATGCCATATCAAGTGATACGATCCTCTTATTTTTAAGCTTATCGGGAACTTCTTCATTTGCTATTCTAATAGACAAGCCTTCAACGATTGCCGTTTTTCCAACACCTGGATCCCCGATAAGTACCGGGTTGTTCTTCCTCCTTCTTGCTAATATCTGAATTACCCTTTGTATTTCCTTTTCCCTTCCTATAACGGGATCAAGCTTACCATCACGAGCTAAAGCCGTTAGATCCCTTCCAAACTTATCTAAGTTAGGCGTATTGCTGTTTCTCCTTAAGCCCCTTTGTGCCTTTGATATGCCTTTTAAAAGATTACTTACCTCTCTTCTCAAGGTATAGTGGTCAAGACCATAGCTCCTCAAAATCCTTCCTGCAAGACCAAGCCTTTCTTTGGCTAAGGCTATAAGTATATGCTCAGGACCAACATAACTATGACCAAGTATCTTGGATTCCTCTACGGCATGTTCAAGAACCCTTCTTGCCTCAGTTGTAAATGTAATCGTGTTTACATCAACATCGGTCAGCGATGGTTGAACCTGTGATACTATTATCTCTTGAATTCTCACCTTCGAAACGTTGTACTTCGAAAGTATCTGGTTGGTAATTTCATCTTCCCTTAAGATTGCAAGCAAAAGATGTTCAGTTCCAAGGTAATCGGTTTTTAGAACTACCGCTTCTTCTTTTGCCTTGATGATAATCTGCCTTGCTTTAGGCGTAAAACGCTCAAACATATAAACCCCTTAAAGTAATTTAGCTTAATGCGCCATCCTTTATAAAGTATACCCTATCGGCAAACTTTTCCAGTTCTGCATTATGTGTAGCTATAAAAAACGTTGTTCTCAAGGTTTGGTTTAAATCCCTCATCAGCGATATTACTGCCATTGATGTCTTACTATCAAGGTTTCCGGTTGGCTCATCTGCAAGAACTATATCCGGCGAGGTCACAAGTGCACGTGCTACAGCTGCTCTCTGCCTCTCACCACCCGAAATCTCAAATGGCCTATGAGATAATCTATGCTCCAACTTTACATACTGCAAGTACGTCTCGGCCCTTCGCCTTGCCTCAGTTTCACCTACACCCGACACAAGAAGCGGGACCATAACGTTTTCAAGAACACTAAGCTCATTTATAAGGTAATGGAACTGGAAGATAAACCCAATATGCCTATTTCTAAATGCTGCCATTTCCTTATCGCTTGAACTGAATGGATTCACGCCGTTAAGCAAAACTTCCCCACCTGTCGGCCTGTCAAGCGCACCTATTAGATGCAAGAGCGTACTCTTACCTGATCCAGAGGCACCCATTAAAAGGCAAAAATCACCTTTGTAAAGCTTAAGATTGACATTCCTAATGGCTGTAACTTTATCGGTATGTGTTTGATAAACCTTCGTAAGGTTATGTGCTGTGATTACTTCATTCATAGATACCTTCGAATCAACCAAAGTTTAGCATATAATTTCTTAATATATGGAAAATTACCTTAGTAAGTTAAAACCATGTCTCGAGGGATGTTACATTGTTGGAGGATTGGTAAGGGATAAACTCTTCAATGTGGAAAGGAAAACGGTAGATATAGATTTAGTTACCAAAAATCCCCATAACACTGCAGAATGCCTTAAAAAACTTTTAAGGCATGATTATTTTTCCTTTAGGAATAAAAAAGAGGTATTCTCATTCGTAATAGGAAAAAAATTCAGTGTTGATGTTGCATCAATGTATGGGAAAAACATAGAGGAAGACCTCTCAAAGAGAGACTTTAGCATTAACGCCATGGCGCTTGACCCAAGGGAACCGGGTAAGCTTATTGACCCCTTTAATGGTTTAAAGGACATCAAGAACAGAATATTAAAACCATTAGATGAATCATTGAGGGTTGACCCTGTAAGAATACTAAGGGGAATAAGGCTAAGGGCTTTATTGGATTTATCGTATTCCAAAAAGTTTTTAACCGATGCTGGCAATGCTTGTAACAAACTTTCGTCATCAAAAATTGAGAGGGTAAAAGCAGAAATAGTCAAGACACTTGAGCTGAAAAACTCGTACGTCGCTTTCATGGACCTTTACAGGTTAAACTGCCTATATAGGGTTTTCCCCGAACTAAGAGATACGGAAAACGTGCCTGCATCCGGACTTCATGAATACAAACTGCCGATTCATCTCTTAAAAACGGTTGAAAAGCTTGAAGTTAAGGTAATTCCATATTTTAGGGATATTAATACCTTTAAGTTCTTCGATGGATTTTCAGCCATCGAAGCCTTAAAGTTAACTGCCCTCTTCCACGATGTAGCAAAGCCACTAACCATGAGGAAAATATCGGGTAAGCTTACATTTTATGGACATGACATCATGGGCGCAAAAATAGCCCAAAAAGCCTTTCTAAGGCTCGGATTGGGGAAAAGGGCAGGTCACTTTGCATATGTGGTGATCAAAAATCACATGAGACCGTTTTTCTTATTTAAGTTGTTTAACAAGGGAGAATTAAGCGAAAGGGCAATGTATAAGTTCTTCAGGGATACAAAACCATTTTATATTTATGTTATTCTTCTAAGCATTGCAGATTACATGGCAACATCTCAGGAAATGGAAAGGAAGGTTGGAATCTACATGAAATTCTTAATAAAAACACTTATTCCGTTCTGCGAAAGAGCGGCATCAACAAAGCCCCTGCTGACGGGAAGAGATATAGCCAAAATCAAGGGAATAGAAGCCTCTAACTGCATAGGCATCGCAAAGGAAAAACTAATAGAAGCACAGCTGATTGGAATTGTTGGATCCGTTAATGATGCCGTAAGGTTCGTAAAGGGGGTAAACTGTTGAAAACCCTCATACATGCTGATTGGATCGTTGACTTTGATATTAACCCAATAGAAAATGGTTACATCGTAGTTAATGGTAGAAACATTGAGTTTTATAGGCACGTAAATGGCAACTTTGATAGAAAAATAAACGTAAGAGGAGTAGTATTTCCGCCATTTGTCAATGCACATACGCATCTCGAGTACTCTTTCTTAAAATTTAACCCGGATGCATTTCCCTGCTTCTTTGATTGGCTTCTATGGATAATAGGAAATAGGAGGAAAGTCACTGAGGAAGAGATTAAGACAGCCGTCCGAATGGGAATAGATGAATCCAAAAAATTAGGAACGGTTTACTTTGGCGATATTTCATCCTTTGGAATCTCACATCTCTTTAAAAAATTAGGCTTTACATATACAGAGGTTATTGGTAAGGACATGGATATATCAAGTTTAAAAAAGCCCCTTTCAATTCACTCGATATACTCCGTCTCACCTATACTTGCAAGAAATGTATCGAACTATTCAAAGGGATATAGGTTCCAGATGCACCTTGGAGAAAACCCGGATGAGCAAAGCCTTGTAAGCTGTAAGGACAATCAGTTTGAATCCAAGGTATATCCCCTATTAGGAAGAAAGAGATACGAAATGCCCTGTGCAAAAAACTTGGTTGATTACTTAAAAAAAATAGGTTTGCTGAATGAAAGACTCATTGCCGTTCACTGCACAAATCTTTCAAGAAGAGAGTTAGAAACCTTAATGCAAAATAGATGTTCGATCGTTGTTTGTCCAAGGAGCAATCTTAACCTAAAGGTTGGTTTTCCTGATTTGGATTTCTTAGCGGGATACGAAAGGTTAGGCATTGGAACCGATGGGTTAAGCAGCAACACATCACTTTCGCTGATCGCCGAAGCAAGAACGATCTATTACGTAATGAAGGAGAAAATCCCACTAAGGGAGATACTTAGGATGATGACCATTGGGGGTGCAAATGCCTTGGGCATTGAAGGTTACAGGGAAACACCTGTTTTCAGTGTTATAAAGTCTAACAAAAAATTAAATAACCCATTCCTCTATATGTTAATAGACCCTAACTCTTTGGAAATACTTGACTTGAGAGAGAATCAATGATTAAATTGCTTACATAACAAAAGGAGATTTAATGTTAAAGCATATCTACAATTTCTTTTCATCCGTGAAGTTAACGATCTTTTTACTTTTAGCGCTTGCAGTAACATCCATATCTGGAACCGTCATAGAGCAGCAGGCAAATCCGGATGTATATCTGAGGGAATACGGGGAAACTGTATATAGGATATTTAAGTTCCTTGACTTTACAAACGTTTACCATTCGTGGTGGTACGTAAGTCTGCTATTACTCCTTGCAGTAAACCTCATAGTTTGTTCGGTAAGGATGTTCCCTCGTAAGTGGAATCTTGCCAAGAACCCAAGGAAGAAACTCTTAAGGGGTTCTGAAAAAAACCTAAAGATTGCAAATAAGCTTACGTTAACAGGGTCAATCAGTAACATATCAAAAAAGTTAGTAGATGCATTAAGGAACATAGGCTACAAGGTGGAAAGCCAAAGTGAAGAAGGAACCACTTATGTCTTTGGCGATAAAAACCTATATGCAAGGTTTGGGGTTTATGTTGTTCACCTTGGAGTTCTTATCATGATCATAGGTGGATTTGTTACGGCATTATTTGGGTATAGGGGCTATATGAACCTTGCCGTAGGTGAGTCCAGTAATTTGGTGAGCGTCTTTGGAAAAAACCAAATCGTTGAATTACCGTTCAAGGTTAAGTGCAATAACTTCAAAATGGATTACTACCCATCAGGCATGCCGAAAGCTTACATAAGCAATCTTTCAATAATCAAGAATGGTAAAACCGTAAAGAAAAAAATAATAGTGGTCAACAAACCTTTAAGTTATAAAAGCGTTAGTATCTATCAGGCAAGCTATTCTGATGGCGTGATGATCGTTGCCTTAAGACAGGATGGGAAAGCCCCAAGGGAAATTGGATTAGCAATGGGACAATTTATAAAGATTAAGGATAACATGTATACAAGCATAGTAAGCTTAAGCAAAACGGGGCAAATTGGCATTGAATTCCTCAACAATGGTAAGAAACTATTTGCCTTAGTTAAACCGCTGAAATGGTACTTCATCCCAAAAACAGACGTATCATTTTCAATAATAGGATTTAAGGATGTTCCATATACGGGCCTGCAGGTAGCAAAGGATCCTGGAACATGGGTTGTATGGACAGGAAGTACGATACTTGTAATAGGATTAATTATAGTGTTCTTTATCTCACATCACAGAATATGGTGCAGGTTAGAAAGAGGAAAGGAAGGAAAGGTCAGTCTCATAATAGGTGGTATTGCAAGCAAAGGTAGCTTAGGTCTTACAAGTGATATCAATAAAGTCCTTAAGGTATTAAAGCATTCATACTGTAATGATAACCTTAAGGAGGTAAAGGATGATTAGTTCTGTAAAACTCTTTAACACAGGTATGGCTTTTCTCTTCCTTTCATTCGTTTTCTACACAATATTCACGTTCTCAAGGAGTAAGTGGGCATCAAAATTAGCAACTGCATCTGCATGGCTCGTCGTTGTAATTCAAGGTGCTGGCTTTGTCGTTAGGGCTATAGAGAAAGCCCATGTGAACATGGTAAACAGCTATCTTGCATTCTACAAATATGCACCATTTACAAACATGTACGAATCACTAATACTCTTTGGATGGTCAACAGTACTTATATACTTGTTCTTTGAAAGAAAGTACAAGAATAAGTCCTTCGGCATGTTCGTCATGGTTATAGCACTTGTAGGAGAAATCTCCACACAGATATTGGGCTTTGGAACGCAAGCTGAACCCTTAGTACCAGCTCTCCAAAGTAATTGGCTTCTTACACATGTCCTTACATCGTTTTTAGCCTATGCCGCATTTGCCGTAGCCGCAGGTATGGCTTATGCCTATCTAACAAAAATGGAAAATAGCACCAAATCAGATTGGGCGTTGCTGACCATTTCTACATGGCTGATATTGTTCTTCGTAATATATTCTGCCTACAGAACGAACATATTCCTCTTTATCCTTATATCTGGAGTTCTATCACTGGGATTCGATGCTCTCATATATGCATTGAAAAGGTACAAGATAACTAGCCATTTCCCATCACTAAATACAACCGAGCAGGTAATGTATCAATCCGTAGGAATTGGCTTTGTGTTTCTTACGATAGGTATAATACTTGGCGCAGTATGGGCTAAGTATGCATGGGGTGGATACTGGTCATGGGATCCAAAGGAAACATGGTCCCTAATTACATGGCTTGTATATGCAGCCTACCTCCATGCAAGGTACGTTAGAGGTTTGAGAGGGAAAAGACTTGTTTACTTTACTATATTGGGATTCCTATGCGTTATATTCACTTACTACGGTGTTAACCTCATAATGCCCGGTTTGCATAGCTATGCCCAATAGTACCAGGAGGAAACATAGCTATATGCAAAAAGCTTTTAAAGGATGACCTACTTCACCTTACGCTTTTTGCTATTTGTGATGCAGCTGAAACGGACTACACGTTTTATGCTGCATCCATTGCATACTACACGTTAATGTCAATAATTCCACTATTTATTTTACTTTTTCTATTAACAACGGCCATACTTCAGTTAAAGGTTGGCAGTCTCATTCCAAAGGAACTTTTGAATTCTCCTATTAAACCGTTTCTTAATCAAGTTGAAAGGCTAATTTCAAACCCTGGTTTATTAACTGGGACATCTGCCATTGTAATGATATGGTTTTCAAGGGGTATGTTTACGTCGATTGAGAAATCATTCAGTGCTATACTGGACAAAAAAAATCCAGCTGGCTTTCTCTACAGGAACATAGTAGCAATATTAACGATATTTCTGTTGTGGTTCCTCATGTTCTTTATTTACACCTTAAAGCATTTCATCGTTTTACTTTTCCCTAATTTGATATCCGTATCCGTTATATCCTCGGTAGCCATCGCAGCTCTGCTGTTCTTCATTCTAATTGGCATTTACTACTTTATGCTACCGGTAAACATACCACTACTCTTTATAGTAAAAGCATCATCCATTATCTTCCTAATACTCATCGTATTTGAAAGAGCATTTGTATGGTTCATTGTAAACATGTCAAAGGTTAGCTTAGTATACGGCACCTTCGCTGCGGTTGTGGTATTCTTACTATGGATTTACTACTCAGCAGTGGTTATATTATTAGGTGCAGGTATCGCAAAGGGAAAAATACTGATTAAAGAGGCAGAAATTGCTAACGGTAAGGCCAACAGCTGAGATGGCCGGCATTTCTAAAAGCTTAATATTAAACGGGAAAACAATCGGTTTTGTACCAACAATGGGTTACCTACATGAGGGTCATACAAGTCTGATTGATCGTGCAAGAACAGAAAACGATATCGTAGTGGTAAGTATCTTTGTAAACCCAACACAGTTTGGTCCAAATGAGGATCTTGATAAGTATCCAAGAAATTTGAAAAGGGATAAGTCAATACTCGAAAAACATAACGTTGATATACTTTTCTTACCAATCGAAACCGAGATGTACCCAGATGGGTTTTCAACATCCGTCGAGGTAAAAGGATTAACTGAAGGTCTATGTGGTGCCAAAAGACCGGGGCACTTTAAGGGAGTAACAACAGTTGTTTCAAAACTTTTCAATATAGTTAAACCTAACAAGGCATACTTTGGGAAGAAGGACTTTCAGCAATTAAAGGTTATAGAACGCATGGTAAGGGATCTTAACTACGACATAGAAATCGTAGGTTGCCCTATTGTGAGGGAAAAGGATGGTCTTGCAAAGAGCTCACGCAACACATATCTAAGTAAGAACGAGCGAATTGCAGCCACATGTCTCTTTAAATCCTTAAAAAAGGCAAGATCCGCGATAGAAGGTGGAAATAACAGTGCTAAGGAAATTTCAAATCTCATAAGATCGTATCTTGAATCCATACCTGAAGTTAGAAGGATCGATTACATTGAAATCGTTAATCCAAACACACTAAAGCCAGTTGAAAGCATTGAAAATGGAACGTTAATAGCCATTGCCGCATTTATAGGGAACACGAGACTCATAGATAATTACGTAGTTGGAGAAGAACTATGATCTACGAACTAAAGGTCAAAACGGTACAAAAAACACAGTTTATTAACATAACACAGCAGGTAGAGAACCTTATCTCACAATCTGGCATTGAAAACGGTATGTGCATCGTTTACGTACCTCATACAACAGCAGCCGTTACCGTTAACGAAAATTCTGATCCAGCAGTCAGAAACGACATAGCGGAAAGCTTGGATAGGCTCATTCCTTGGATCGAGCCATTCTACAAACATGCCGAAGGCAACTCAGCAGCACATATAAAATCATCTATAATAGGTTGTAGCAAAAGCTTCATCGTCCAAAGAGCAAGGATCGTTCTTGGCACATGGCAGGCCATTTACTTTTGTGAGTTTGATGGGCCAAGAACGAGAAGGGTTTTCGTTAAAGCAATAGAAGGATAGGAGGAAATATGAAGGAATACGAAAAGGCAAAGAGACTTGCAAATACCGTAGTAGGTGATTTTTTCCTCTACAATCACGATAAGATAGATACTGGTTTGAGGAATGATAACCTTCTTGACGCTCTTGCTAAAGAATTAAAGGAATCTGAAAGCTTCTATAACGAAAATATATCCGATGATGTTAGGAAAAATTCAAATTATCTATGGGATACATTCTTCAACAAGCTAATGAAAGAGGAATCGTCATTATTTGAAGTCGTTTAACAGAAATTTAAGAATATTAAAGGGAACCATAGGGAAGGAACAAGCTAAGCTGTGTGGCTTACCTGGTGCATCAAAATCCTTCTTGTTGGGGAAACTTATACCATCGACCTTCAAAAAGGTTGTCTTCATTTCCCCAACAGAGCAAACGGCAAGGGCAATAGCGGAGGATTCATCAAATTTTGGGTTAAATAGCCTTTACCTTCCCTCATGGGATGTTCCACCACTTGACATAGCATCGCCATCCAAGGCTATTCAGCATAAAAGGTTCAGTACACTTTACTCTATACTCGACAAAGGCTTCGATGTTCTATCTACAACGCCAAGGGCTTTAATGCAAAAGGTTCTATCGCCGGATGAGGTCATCCTGTACTCATTGGAAATAGCTAAAGGCCAAGATATAAATTACGGTAGATTACTGCAAACCTTAACCACATTTGGCTTTAAAAGGGTAGATTATGACCCAGATGAATGTGAATTTCTACTGAGGAACAACAGCCTTAAGCTTAGTCTACCAGACGGCAAAACCCTATCGGCTGACATTTACGACAACAGAGTTAAGTCATGCAAGATCAATGATAGGGAAATTGAAGGAACCGTTGTTGTTCCATGTTTAGAGATGCCGCTTGATATAAAGAGACTATCAAGCTTAAGAAAAAGGTATTCTAAAGTTCTCGAAAAGCATGTAAACTTTGGGGAAGGAGAAAAGCTATTACCAAAAGTTTACGATCTATCACCTGTACGTGATTACATAGGCAACGTTACAAGCATTACATATGAACCATATCAATGTGAAAGAATAGCTACAGAATTTAAAAATACCGTAATCAAGAATTATGAACTATTAAGGGAAAGGGGAATACCCTCAGCAGAACCGGGGGATTTCTTAGTAGATTACAACGCTAAATCCAACATACTTATATACGAAGAGTCAGTAAAGGACAGCATAAATTTTAAGGTAAATCCAATGCCTTTAATAAATGAGGATAATATAGAGGACATCATTAAAACCCTCAAAAAAACCAATGTAACTTTCATCTATCAGTCGGAGGATCTTGCCAAAAAAGTACAAGGTTTAAAATCAGATGTAAAAACACTAAAAGGCATATCAACAGGTGGATTCCGAATTGGGAACAGTGCCTACATAGCTGAATCAGGAATTAACCTTGAGGGAAATAAGGACAATGGCATTACAAGCTTCGAACCGGGAATGCTTGTGGTTCATAAAGACTATGGCATAGGAATTTTTAGGGGCATATCAGGCAAGGTTTTAAATGGAAAGAGGTTTGACTTTGTAAAAATAGAATACGCAAACTCCGAGAACCTCTACGTGCCTTTTACTCAAATGGATAGAATATACAGGTACACAGGTTACATAGGGAAAAGCCCAAGAATAGATAAGCTTGGAAGTAGATCATGGAAAAACTTAAAGAGAAACATCAAGGAATCCATTGTAAAGTTTGCAGCTGAATTGGCAAAAATCTACAGTGAAAGAAAAGCATCGAAGGGTGAAAGGTTAATAGGGAACAGCCAATCGATAGAGAACTTTGAAAAAGCCTTCCCTTATGCTGAAACACCAGACCAAGGAAAGGCTATAAGGGATGTATATCGGGACATGGAATCGGAAAAGCCCATGGATAGACTTATCTGCGGCGATGTTGGCTTTGGAAAAACAGAGGTAGCCATGAGAGCAGCCATGAAAGCTGTCTCTTCCGGCAAGCAAGTAGCGGTGATTGCACCAACAACGATATTAGTTGACCAACATCTTTCAACATTCCAAAATAGATTTAAGGAATTTCCAGTAAGGATTGGAAGCATATCAAGATTCAATACCAAAGGGGAACAAAGGCAAATCCTTGACGACCTTAGAAACGGAAGGATAGACATAATCATTGGAACACATAGGCTAACACAAAATGATGTAGGGTTCAAGGATCTAGGGCTTCTAATTGTAGATGAAGAACATAGGTTCGGCGTAAAGGCAAAGGAAAAAATTACAAGACTTAAAGCAAATTTAGATGTTCTATATCTTTCCGCAACACCCATACCAAGAACTCTGTATGCCAGTCTCTCTGGATTTAAGGATATATCCATTATAGAAACACCTCCACCTGCAAGAAGGGGTGTAAAAACAGTAATCTCAAACTATACAGATGACTTACTTAAAACAGCAGTAGACACGGAGTTAAAAAGAAACGGACAGGTATTTATAGTCCAAAACGACGTAAACGAGCTTTCATTTCTCACCGAAAGGCTCAAAAGGATTTACAATGAACCGGTAGAAATGGTTCACGGAAAGATGAACTCAGATCAAATAGAAAATATCATGCATGACTTCTTTGAAGGTAGGACAAGAATACTTGTGGCAACATCGATAGTTGAATCGGGACTTGACGTTCCTTCAGCAAATACACTGATAGTGATTGGTGCTGAAAACTTTGGCTTATCACAACTTTATCAATTAAAGGGCAGAGTTGGAAGGGGAAGCCAAAAGGGTTACTGCTACCTCTTGGTATCACAGAATGCAAAGCTTTCCGATAAGGCCATAAAGAGACTTGAGGCTATTAAGAAAACCTCAGCATTGGGCGGTGGCTTCAAGTTAGCAATGGAAGACCTTGAGATAAGGGGAGCAGGAACATTCCTCGGCCCAAAGCAAAGCGGTTACATTAAAAGTTTAGGCTTCGACCTTTACGCAAACATGTTTGAGGAAATCGTCAATAACAAAGTCGAAAGGGAAACAACGATAAATATCCCTATAGAGGCCTTTATACCTAAGGATTATATAGGTAATGAAACGGAAAGGCTAAAGGTATATACTGAAATTGTTAAATCAAACAATAGGGATCTAAGGGAAAGAATAGAAAAATTATACGGGAAACTTCCAAACCCAGTTATAAATATATTCAAGCTTACAAAGCTAAAAAGCATTGCCGAAAGGATAGGTATACTTGATATAACTTTAGCTGAGGACACCTTTATAGTTAGCTTCGATAAAAATGCAAAGATACAGGTAGATAGACTTTTAAACCTTATAAAGGAAGGAAAGGTTAACTTCACACCGGAGCTTAAACTCTATGTTAAAACGAAATCTATCGATGATCTAATTCCATTCCTTGAAGCTTTGGAAGGGGAAAGCGGACATCGGAAGCTGATATATTCAGGCTCCCAAGCTTAATTAGAGGCTTATTTGCACCATGAAAATCAGAGCCAGCCGTGAAGAAAAGGTTTAGCTCTTTCGCCATTTCCATAAAGGCTCTAACATCACATGGCCTATGATCAGAATGGAAAACCTCTATACCTGATAACCCTTCGCTTTTCGCCCTTTTGAGAAAACAATAGAGATCCATATAATTCAACTTAAGTGTTATTGGATGCGCTACAACAGCTATGCCGTTTGACTGCTTAATAAGTGAAATAACATCTCTGTAGTCAAGCTTTGCTCTCTTAATGTTTAAGGCTTTTATAATTCTATAACCTTCACTTCTGCTTTCTATATAACCTTTATTTTTCATAAAACTCACTATATTTGGCCTTCCAAAGTTGTTGCCGTAAATACTGACAAGCTTATCGTAGTTAATCATGTAGCCCTTAAACTTTAATCCCTCAATAAGCTTTTGATTTCTCACATGTCTTGAGGATTGAGAAAAACTCTGAAGTTCCGATATTGCTTTGGATTTGATATCCACATAGTAACCAAGTATGTGGAACTCGGCATCATCCTCAAGGAAATCCGCCTTGGCAGTTACCTCTAAACCGGGAATAACCTTTACACCGAGTTTATTCCCCTCATTCATTGCCATTTCAACACCACATGTAGTATCGTGATCCGTCAGAGACATTATGGAAACGCCAACTCTCTTGGCTATTCCTACAACCTCTTCCGGTTTAAAGCTTCCATCGGAGCATGTCGAGTGACTATGAAGGTCAACCTTAATCAATGTAGATCCTTTTAACCCTTGGACTTATGCTACACATAACCTCATAGGGTATGGTACTTGAAATGTTAGCTATCTCAGAAAAGGGAACATCGTTTGATGAAATAACGGCGGTGTCCCCCTTACGAACATTACTATTTACCGAAACAACCGTCATATCCATGCAGATTCTTCCCCTAATCCTATGCCTCTCTCCATTTATTAGGATTTCCCCTCTATTTGAGAGCTGTCTTGAAAGGCCATCGGCATAGCCAAACGCAACAACTGCTAACCGTTCATTACTCGTAGTTCTGTATGTACCAGAATAGGATATCGGATAATTTGGCGGAAAATCCTTGACGCTAATCACCTTGGACTTAACATCCATTACCTGCTCAAGGTTTGCAGGATAGGACTCAAATGGCTTAATGCCGTAAAGTGCAATGCCTACCCTTGAATGTGTAAGAAGATCATTAAAACCGAAGCTAATGGCAGCACTATTATCTATGTGAACCTTAAGATCTGGCTTCAACGATTTCAGTGCTTTCGCAAACAACGAAAAAACTTTAAACTGTTCCCTTGTAAATGATTCATCCTCATCGGCAGATGAAAAGTGGCTCATTATACCCGAAACCTTGGAATCCTTAAGCTCTTCAAAGAGTTTTTCCCAATCCTTCTTAAGAAAGCCTAGTCTCCCCATACCGGTATCGATCTTTATATGAAACGGAATGTCCAATTGTTTTACAAGCTCTAAACTATCAAAATCAGAGATAACGGGTGTAAGGTTAAGTTCAAGTGCCTGTTTCCTACCCATCTCAATGGGTGTGCTTATCACAAGCACTTCCCTCTTTATACCGGCGTTTCTAAGGCTCTCTGCTTCATTAAACGTTGCAACTGCAAAACCAGAAACATCCGTATTTTCCTCAAGAAACCTTGAAACTTCAGTGCTTCCGTGTCCATAAGCATTTGCCTTTACAACGGCATACATGCCCTTCCTATTTAGGAGTCTTTTAACCTTTGAATAGTTATGCAAAAGCCTATTGAGATGAATCTCGGCCCATCTTACCATTTAAGCTATTCCCAGCAGGACTGCTACAGTGAGGTTCCTTGCTACTTTCTTCATAAGTTAAAGTGTAGTATCATTAGCATGCATTGTCAAGCACCTAAAGTTCAACGACTATAATCTTTGGAGGCAATTGTGCAAATAAAAAGGGCAATCATATCCGTTTCCGACAAAACGGGCATAGTAAACCTTGCAGAGGAACTTCAAAACCTAAACATTGAAATCATATCAACAGGTGGAACGGCAAAGCTTTTGAGAAAGAACAATATCAATGTAAAGGATGTATCGGAATTGACGGGCTTTCCAGAGATAATGGAGGGAAGAGTCAAAACCTTGCATCCCAAAGTTCACGGGGGAATACTTGCAAAGAGAGATAAGGAAAGCCACCTAAAAATCATGAGAGAGCTTGGCATAGAGCCTATTGATTTGGTTGTCGTTAATCTTTATCCGTTTAAGGAAACCATTGAGAGAAATGCAGACTTTGCAGAAATCGTAGAGAACATAGATATAGGTGGCCCTTCAATGATAAGGGCTGCTGCAAAAAACTTTAAATACGTAGCTGTATTAACAGATATTGTGGATTACCAAAGGATAATAGATGAAATTAAAACATCAAAAACAATATCCCTAAGGACGAGGTATTACCTTGCTAAAAAGGCCTTTAACCTTACGGCACATTACGATGCAATGATATCAAATTTCCTGAATGGCGTTGACGAAAAGGGATTTCCTATTCCAAAACCTGAATTTGAAAGGTTCTTCACGCCTACCTTTGTAAAGGCTGAAGACCTAAGGTACGGTGAAAACCCTCATCAAAGGGCAGCCTTTTACAGGGAAGAATTTGTAGACGAGCCATGTGTTGCAAACAGCAAAAAGATTTGGGGAAATAAGGAAATATCGTTTAATAACATATACGATTTGGACAGTGCCTTAAACATCGTTCTTGAATTTGATAAACCTGCATGCACGATAGTGAAGCATGCAAATCCATGCGGTGTTGCTATAGGAAAAACGCCACGGGAAGCTTATGAAAAGGCATTGGAAACGGATCCGCTATCCGCTTTCGGTGGCATCATTGCATTTAATACTACCGTCACAAATGATGTGGCGGAACTCATATCAAAGAGGTTCTATGAATGCATCGTTGCACCTGACTACGACGGGAAGGCTTTAGAAGCGCTTCAGCGAAAGAAAAACCTCAGGGTTTTAAAGTTAGACAAGCTCAAGGTAAATGGTGCAAGGTCAAGATTTGATATGAGAAAGGTGGTAGGTGGATTACTCGTACAGGATAGGGATCTAAAGGTTTTTGACGGTAAGCTAAAGGTTGCATCGAACAGAAAACCCACAGAAAAGGAACTACAGGATCTAAGGTTCGCCTTTACCGTTGCGAAGTGGGTAAAATCCAATGCCATAGTTTACGCTAAAGACAATAAAACGATAGGAATAGGCGTAGGCCAAACATCAAGAGTTGATTCGGCAAGGTGTGCAGCCGAAAAGGCACAGCTCATGGGATTATCACTTGATGGTTCAGTTATGGCATCCGATGGTTTCCTTCCATTCGCCGATAATGTTGAGGAAGCAGCAAAGCATGGCGTTACAGCTATAATACAACCTGGTGGTTCTATAAGGGATAGGGAAGTTATAGAAGCTGCAAACAGCCACAATATGGCAATGGTTTTCACCGGTATAAGACACTTCAGACATTAAAGGGAGGAAAAATGGCAGATGAAAAGAAGGAACAACAGCAGGTAGTAGTTGGAAGTATGCCGTACAGGGTTGCTATGGCTGATGTAGATGCTTACGGGGTTATGTACTATGCAAACTTCTTTGTTCTCTTTGAAAGGGGAAGAACAGAGATGCTAAGAGCAATTGGAATCGACTACGGAAAGGTTTTTAGGCAAAAGCAGGTACTTACACCGGTAATTGAAACGGCATGCAGATATTTGGCACCCGTTGTTTACGATGATCTTATCACCCTTGAAACGGCAATAACAAAGGTGGAAAACAAAGGCATAAGGTTTGACTATAGGATTCTAAGGGAGGATACGCCGTTAGCCGTAGGCTTTACACAGCATATCTTCATTGATCCTCAGGGAAGGCCTGTCAACTATGGAAACGAAGTAATGGAAGCCTTAAAAGCTAAGGGAATGGTTAAAAAATCCGAGGAAGATGTAGGGCAAAAGCTTAAAAAAATGGTAAAGGAAAGGACAGAGGGTGAAAAGCCGAACTAAAAGAACGATTAGATCCATTCTTAGGAACCGAGATAAAAAATCAAGCCCAAAGGGTATTATAGGTTATATAGTTTCGGCCTCTGGGCTTAAGGGATATCTGAAGTTTAAGTCCGACCTTGATACGGAAACGCTAAAGTTAAACTACGTCATTATAAATGGCAAAAAGTACGATGTTCAAAGCTTACAGCCCTTTAAAAAAGGCATCTACATTCTCAAGTTAGACGGGGTAAACGATAGAACTGAGGCGGAAAAACTTATCGGAAAGGTTTTCTATGATAAACCCCTTAAACTCCCAAAGAACAGTTTTCTCTACTCCGATATAAAGGGCTGCAGGGTTTACGATCAGTCAGGCAAGGAATTGGGCACCGTGGTAGATATACTCAATCAACCTTCAAGCTTTGTCCTTGAGGTGAAATATAGAGGTAGGAATGTGCTTGTGCCATTTATAGATGAGTTCGTTAAGGATGTAAACATCGATGAGGGAAAAATAGTGGTAAAGCCCATCAAAGGTATGTTTGATGAGAATTGATGTTTTAACAGTTTTACCAAGGCTTTTCGATTGTTTTCTGTCCGAAGGCGTAATAGGTAGGGCCGTTAAGAACAGAAGGGTAATGGTAGATATAGTAGACATAAGGGATTTTACATTTGATAGGCATAAAACAGTTGATGATGAACCCTATGGCGGTGGCCCTGGAATGGTTTTAAAGGTTGAACCTATAATGAGGGCATATAAATCCATTGTAAAAGGGGATAGGAAACCATTTGTAATACTTACGGAGCCTTGGGGAAAACCATTCAACCAACAAATGGCCATTGAACTATCAAAAAAGGAATGGCTAACCATAATATGTGGAAGATACGAAGGCGTTGATGAAAGAGTAAAGTCTATCGTAGATGAAGAGGTATCTATAGGCAACTTCATACTTACAGGCGGGGAACTCGCATCACAAGTAATAATGGATGCAACCATAAGGCTTTTACCTGGTGTATTAGGAAACAAGCAGAGTCTCGAAGCGGATTCCTTCATGGATAGAGGGCTCATGGGTTATCCAAATTACACGAGACCTGTTGAATTTAATGGTATGAAGGTACCCGATGTATTAGTTTCCGGAAACCACAGGAAAATTGAGCTATGGAGAAAGGAACAGGCCATTTCTAAAACATTGAAAAGAAATCCCGATGTAATTGAAAAACTTACAAGGGAAAACAAACTGACAAAGGATGAAGTTAAAATCCTCAAGAAATTAAGGCAGAACTTGCCTTAATTTAAGCCGTTCACCCAAAGCTTGTACAGGAAGGAGTAGATCCTGAACCGCCTATACCACAGGCAGATATCTTTTTCTTAACATTGGATGAGCCGCACTTAGGGCATTTTACATCCTTAATTCGGGAAGCAGAAACCACAAAGGTTTCAAATTCCTCGCCACAATCCTCACACTTGAACTCGTAGATTGGCATTTATTGGTACACCTCCAGTCAAAAGCTTGATGTAAAATTTCTTCCCAATGGCTCCATTAGTCAAGATGTTTGCAGTTATACCTTATTAACATATATTTATTACCACCGCGCCCGTGGCTCAACTGGATAGAGCGTGAGACTACGGATCTCAAGGTTGCGGGTTCAACTCCTGCCGGGCGCACCAATTAGCCTTCTATGTTCCTTGACATAAAGGCATTTCCTGCTATAAAGAGAACAATACTCATGATTAAAAGTGAAGCTACATCAAATTTTAAATCCAAAATTCCCAATCCCCTTATGGCTATTCCAAATGCACCGTCTATATAGTACTTAAGGGGAGACAAATAGGATAGATACCTCAAAAACCTTGGCATGCTTTCAATGGGTGTCCATGCCCCAGAAAGGTAAAGTACAGGTGCAAGTATAAGAACCATAAGCTGCGTTACCTGAAGCATGTTCTTTGATACCGCTGCTATAAACATCGATAGACCAGTTGCAGCAAAGGAGTATATGGCGGTAAAAACCATGAAGTCAAAGAGACTGCCGTTAAAGGGAACGTTTAAAATACCCCTAATCACGAGGGTAACTGAGAAAAACGTTAAGATTAAAACAACTATTCCCATTGAGATGGATTTAGCAAACATGAATGTCAGATTGCTTACAGGTGAGATGTTCAACATCTCAATATTGCCCATTTCCTTTTCAGTTGCAACGGCAGATGCCGGAAGGAGAACTAAAAATATGGTAATAACGGTCATAAGCTCAGAGATGGACATGAAAACCTTACTGCTGGTATCCTGATTGAAGTAAACACGGGCGTCAGGGTTTATCATGGGGAATCTCAACTGTGTATTATCTATAAGAAAATCGTATGCAATTTGGTTTGCATATGCGGCAAACAGGTAGCTTGAACCTATCTCGGCACCGTTAACTATCAAGCCTACATTTACCGGCTTACCAGCCTTCAAATCCCTTTCAAAGTTAAATGGAACCTCGATTAC
>CAZXGR010000009.1:0-3478 GCA_964640245.1 uncultured bacterium
TCTGTGGTTCGGAACGAGCAAAACGAAGATAGCGATATTGATATTCTTGTCAAATTCCAGAAAGGGAAAACTCCTTCTTTGATTAAGTACATGAAGCTGAAATTCTTTTTAGAAAAGACCTTCGGAAGGAAGATCGACCTGGTTACAGATAAAGCTGTTAAACCAAGATTAAGGGGAAGAATTTTTAAGGAAGTTGTCTATGTCTAAAAGTAGGGATCACAGGTTATTCCTGGATGATATCCTAACAAGCGTTTAAAGAATAGAAAAATACACCTCTGGTCTTACCTTTGAATCTTTTTCGAGCAATAGCTTAATTGTAGATGCAGTAATGAGGAATCTGGAGATTATCGGAGAAGCTGCAAGGAAATTACTTAAGGAGATAAGAGAACACTATCTGGATGTCCGTGGAAGGAAATGGCCGGGTTAAGGGATGTTCTAATTCATGATTATTTCGGAGCCGATACAACAATTGTCTGGAAAACCATAGTAGAGGACATTCCGTTTCTGAGAAAACATATAGAGCTAATTATCGAAAGAGAATCTTCTGGTGAGGATGCAGGTAAATGACTTATGCACATTTAAGAATGCCTACAGATAAACAGACCATTTTTATAGCCCAAAGTGCTCTATGTCCCAATGGAAAAAATAGTCTAAGGGATGGGGAATCATCCAGTTCAAAATTTGGGCTGGAATCGGTATGTTCCTTCTGTTAGATGGGTAGTCGATAAATCCTATCTGCGAACTGTTGAAAGAGCTCCTTTAGAATTTAAGGTACCAAAAATGCCCTTTCAGGTTTATAGATGCCATAAATCGTCGGGTAGTAGTTCTTCAACCTATTACTAACTGCCTCAAACTCAAGCGGTGCCACGATGTATATCAATGGCTGTTCGTTTGTTATTATCCTATACGCTTTCCTGTAAAGCTCAACCCTTTTATTAAAGTTAACCTCTTTAACGGCAAGATTGAAAAGCTTGTCAACTTCAGCTTCCCATTCAGTTGCAGGCTTCTTCTCACATGGATTCCACATATGAAGCTCACCACTGCTCATCCAAACGTTCCTGCCTCCATTGGGATCAATTGAGGATGTTAGCCCAATAATTACGGCATCAAAATCATGTGAATGAAGCAGTTTTTCCACAAGATTATTAAAATCAAGCGGCTGAAAGTGTACTTTAATACCAATGGTCTTAAGGTCTGACTTTATGATAGCCCCAACCTGAACACGACTTGGATTGTTCGAATTCGTTAAAAGATTGAACTCTACCCTGTGGCCATCCGGTGTATCGAGGTAGCCATCACCGTTTCTATCCTTTAACCCAATCTCTGACAAAAGTTTCCTGGCCTTTTTAAGGTTATAGGGAAATCTTGGGTACGTTGGGTCATAGTAGAGCTTATTTGAAATACTTACAGGAGAATACTCCGGATATCCTAACCCATTGTAAATGGTCAACACGATACCTTTTCTATCTATTGCGTGTGAAATGGCCCTTCTGAATCTTACGTTCGTAAAGAGCTTCCACTTCCAATCGGGTATAGTCCCCTTCCTTTCATTGAAACATAGAAAATCTGCTGACATTGAAGGCCCAAGGTTGTAAACCGTATAGTTTCCATGTGATGTTAAAAGCTCAGGCAGATCATCACTGCTTGCATCGTATATATCAATATTACCGTTTTCAAACTTAAGTAACTGCGTTGACCTATCCGGCAAAATGTATGTAATTTTTTGGGCTATATAAGGTAATCTTTTGCCATTGGCATCAAACTTATAGTAGTATGGATTCCTCTTGTACATGAGGTACTGTCCAGGAACATATCTAACAAGCTCGTAGGGTCCGGTACCTATTAAATTCCTCGGCGGCGTTGAAGTATTCCAAACTTGCATGAACTTACCTTTATCAACAAACGGCTTCAAAACATGCTTCGGAAATATTGCTGCCTGAAGTGAGTAAAGTATCGGCGCAAATGGTTCTGGAAGGTCAAACTCCACGGTATACCTATCTATCTTACGTACCTTTGGAAGTTTACCGTCTATTAAGAATGTATCCTTTGTTGAGTTAGGTATTCTTGGATTGAAGTAGATCTTCTTATAGGTAAAGACAACATCATCTGCAGTAAATGGTTTACCATCAAACCATTTAACGTTTTTCCTTAAGGTAAATATCCATCTTTTACCTCTATCAAGGACCTTCCAGCTCCTTGCAAGGCAACCTTTAATCTTAAGTGTTTTAAGGTTAACCTCAGTTAATCCCTCGAAAAGGTCCGATACTGCATCGGTTGAGGATGTCTCATGTGCCATAACCAAGTTAAACGTCTTTGGATCGGACGATGTAGCTGTATAGAGAGTTCCGCCGTACTGCCCAAGTGCAAATCTTACCCTTGAGAGATCAACAGTTTTTGGAACCTTAGCGTTAATCTTCCCAGCTTTAGGCTCAGGCAAAATGATAAAAAGAACAGCCAACACAAAAATTAAGAAAAATATAAACGCACAAAACCTAATCCATACTTTCATCTATCACGAAAAAACATGTCTATAAACCATAAGAAGTCCGACCAAAAACATTATTAAGTAGAACGGCAATTCAACCAAAGCCATCCACTTCCTGAAAAATGCAATTCGCCTCAAAGCCCTTGTCATCTTTGCCTCCTAAAACCACATAAAGAATGACTGTGCATACCAATGGACAAATTTAACAAACCATACACCCGTTATGGGTAATAGCAGTATGGCAAGAACAGCTGCAACAATAACCCATGCTTCTGCTTCAAGATGCTTCGATGTTACCTCTTTTGCCATAATACCTCCGTATTACCTATAAGAAGGTTTGGATAAATGCGAATTCTTATCATGGAAAAACTTATACCTGAATAAGGCATCGGGCCCATGGCAATCAACACACAAACTGCCACTTAGATCCTTGTTTCTTAAGAAGTCCGATGTAACAGACGGCCCCTTAGATTCCCATTTTGACCAAACATGCGGGTCGTGGCAGGTTTCACATGCTATTTGACCATTTACATTCACCTTCTTACCCATGCTATTAAATATAGGCCAATCACCCTTTCTGCCAGGCCTATCGTAGTTCCTTATAACTACCATCTTCGATGGGTGATAGTAGTACTTAACCGCCTTTGCCTTAACTAAGCCCTTCTTGCTATGACAGCTTAAACAGATATTGGAAGCCTGATTATCTGAAACCTTTTTAACCTTGAAAGCGGAGAGGTATATGCCCTTCGGGTTATGTGGAATGTGGCACGCAGAACATTCACCGTGCTTCTGCAGGAATGCTCTTTGAGCTTTCGATAGGCTCTTATCGTTCAAGAGGTTATGAGGTGTATGGGTTACGTCCTTACCTTCATGACATTCAAGGCATAGTTTTGAATTGCCAGAAACCGATACCCTCAACATGTAATCGGAAACCTTATGTGGGTCGTGGCATGTATAGCATGTAACAAGCTTACCGGGTAGTTTTGATGTATT
>CAZXGR010000009.1:3578-41627 GCA_964640245.1 uncultured bacterium
GCATTGGTTAAAACGCCGGACTTATCGGCATGGCACTTCAGGCAGAGATGCTTTTCTTCCACCCTCAGGAAGCTTGTATTGCACCTCAGATTGGACTTCACATGTTTAGGCTTCCACCTGTGAGGGTCATGACAGGAAGCGCATGTTACGGTCTTGCCCTTAAACTTTTCACCTACAGGGTGGGAAATTTTACCAACATCCTTTCCGATACCTCCGGGGTAGTGGCACGAAAGACAGGTTTTACTACTTGAATCCTTAACGCCAAGTATCTTAGCGTAATTCTCAGCTTTTTTATTCAGTTTTATTCCCCAGAGATGCGGTCCAACAGCATGGTGAGGAACGTGGCAGGCTTCGCATAGCCCAGCATTAGCAATGTTCTCGCCAAGGGCATTTTTAATTGAAAGTTTCTTGCCACTAAAGTCATGGTAGGTATGGGCTACGCTTGACTTACCATGGCATTTTATACAAAGTGCCGGACTCTGCATCTTCAGGAAACTGTTAAACCTTGTACCATGAGTATTCTTTGATGCTCTTTTGTTTGGATTCATTGGATTCCAAACATGCGGGTTATGACATGCATAGCATTGCCCCTTATGGGAAGCGCTCAACTTGCCTACAGATCTTCCCTTTCCTGATGTATGGCAGGCAATACAAGCTTTACTTGCCGATGTGTAGTTTCCACCAACATCGGCTGGCTTAACGGTTAACAGATAACGTGTGGTCACCGTTTTATGTGCGCTATGGCAGCTGAAGCATCCCTTATCATTTATGTTGTGCGGCGTATGAAGAACCGGCGATTCCGATATGTGGCAGGATTGGCAAAGTTTCTGCTTAGGCAAAACTAAAAGCGATACATTCTTTTCCTTATGGACCTTATGGCACGTAAGACACTCAACGGATGAGCGAGATGCAAATGGACCGTTCTTCATGTTGTTTGTAAGCTTTACATGTATGGGGTGATTATGGGACCTAACGCTGTTTTGCTTGTGGCAAATTATGCAAAGCTGTGATTTATCTATATTTTCCACAAGGCCATACTTTGCTTTACCCTTATGTGCCATATGGCAGGATTGACAATCCATCTGATTATTTTCTGTAAATCTTCCACCCATAGACCTAATATCTGAAAGCTCCGATGATGTTAGATTCCCTGCAGTTGCGTTGAACATCGGGTGGTTCATCCCGAATTTTGATTCTGCCTTATGGCAATCTATACACATCTTTGAATTCTTATTCGATTCCCTCATGAATGTATAGTCGATCTTCCTGCTGCTTCCATACTTCGAGTGTGGCGTATGGCAAGTGCCACAGTAGAGCCTCCCATTCCTCAATGGAAACTTCCTCGGTATGGAAAAACCCTTCGGAACCTTAATATCCGTTGGATGGGAAAAATGGCCAATGTTCAAAAATGCCTTCCTGTCATCTGCCATTGAACCGTCGTGACATGAAAGACACATCAGTTTATCAGCTGCCTTCAAGGATCTATGAATGAGTAACTTTTTGGAGTGAATCTTTGATTCGTAAAGCCAACTTTGATGGCATACGAGACAATCCTTGCTCATGCTCTTTTGGAGTGCTGCATGGGAAGCGTACGGGATAAAAATAACAAAACATAAAAACATAAAGGTCCTCTTCATCACTTGACCCCTTTAACGTTGAATATAGCAACCCTTGACTTAAGAGGTTCCAGGACAAAAACCTTGCCGTTATCGCAGGCAACCGCTGTCGGATAGTTCAGGTTTTTTGCTACTACCCTTTCAAAACCACCAAATGGTGAAAATTCCTGAACACTACCCGTTAAGCAATCGGATACCATTACATTATCACCACATACAGCTATACCTTTTGGCCTGAAAAGCTCACCTTGTTCAACGCCAAAATTACCAAAGATGTGAATCAACTTCCCATCATGGTTAAAAACCTTTATCCTTGCGTTTACAGAATCGACTACAAATAGAAACCTCTTTGACTTATCCATTAGAAAAGGCCCAACGAATTCATCAGCCGCAGCACCCTTTCTGCCAATAGCCTTTAAAAACCTTCCATCAAGTGAGTAAACCTTAACGGCATTTGTCTTGCCATCGGTAACGAAAAGCTTCCTATCAGCTTCTATAACATCTATAGGCCTTCCACCAATATCAAATATCCTTAAGATTCTTCCATTATGGTTCAAAACGTAAAGTTTCCCCGACTCGCTTGTGACGTATATGGTGTTACCTTCAACATCTATTCCGTATGGATCATTAATCTTGATGCTCTTGATTAAATCACCATTTTCCTTTAGGACATCTATTCTATTATCAAGACCATCAACGACAAAGAGTTTCCCGTTCTTAGCAGCTATATCTGACGGAAATTTCCAATTACCTACAATATCAGCTGCAAAACATGAGGAAAACATAAACAAAGACAGGACGAAATTAGCTAAAACCCTCATTTAACCTACCTCTTGTTGTAGATAAAGTTCGGAAAATGAATAACCTTATACTGCTTTAAACCCTTCACAACTGGATTGTTCTCCAAATCCTTTACCCTTTTGGGGCTAAACCCTAACTTCTTAAAATCAATAACTCCATTTGGTTTATGACAATCATCGCACGTCAACGGCTTATCACTGAGGGCATTGTGCATTGAAGCCTCAGCTTTTGAATCGCTCATGAGCTTTTCATTGCCCTTGAATGGAATATCTATGGGTTTCCCGTTAACGACAGGAACGATCCTTGCATCGTTGTCCCCGCCGGACAAAACTACATTATTTCCAAGCTTTATGTATCTAAGACCATAAAAATCGCCATTCTTCAGGATCTTAACTTTACCATCCTTAATCTTTGCCCATTCATAAGAAACGTTTGCTCCTCTGAAATGGCATGTATTACAGCTCATAAATGTTGAATGTGCATTGTAGAATGGGGCGTACTTGGGATTCTTAACGTGTGCAGCATACGTATGACACTTTGAACATACATCATCCATCTTATATCTGTATTGATTAGGTGAATGGAAAGGCTTCGGAAACTTATTAAGATTTGGCAATTCTGGCCTTTTGAACTTCTTCAGTTTTGATTTCCATATCAATGCGTTATTGGCAGGTGCAGTAAGTAGCGGATTGCTGGAAGCTGCGAAAGCAGACAATGGAATCAAACTAATGATTAGCAACCTCTTCATCATGCAACCTCCCCTTGGGCAACCTCTTTCTCACGAAGGCGGTGTGCGTACTCATGCATCCTTTCAACGATTTCCTCTTCCGGTAGACCCTCTATTTCCCTTATGAAATCGTATCTTTCTTTTAAAACAGGATATTTCTCCAACATCTCCGGTTCGTTTTCGGCAACGGCCTTTATCACCCTTCTATATGAACGGGTTCTCTCCTCCATCCATTCTATTTCAGGGGCTGCACCTGTAAGCCATACCCAATCCATCGGAAACTTGTTAGGGCTGTAGTGAGCCATGTACATATGGACAAGTGCAATCCAGCCAAGTGCCAAGACGGCTTCGTCTCCATGCATGGCATAAGCTATGGATATCGTTTCCCTTGGAAGCCCAAGAAAACCTGTAAAGACCTCTGGCATCCAAAGTATTAGACCTGTTGCACCGAGCGCAATCATACCCCAAGCAACTGCCCAAAAATCAAACTTATCAACCCATATATATTCATCCCAATCGGGAGGTACCTTTCGCAAGCCTAAAAGATACTTAACGTATTGAACGAAGGTTATATCCGTTGGACCGGGTATAACTCTGTAGGTATCAAAAAAGGAACCGATGCTCTTCTTTGCTATATCCCAATTTGCAATGAAAATACATATTTCATAGATAACTGTTAATATAAAATCGGTAAGCATGAGCGAACCGCCAATTCTATGTATCGTCATCTCACCGGTTATACCGCCTAAGACCTTTATCAGCGGAATAGCCCACTTTGCACTGTAGAACTTAAGCGGATAGCCTGTTATTATCTGCCATACGAATGTCATTGCCATACCAACATGAAGCAATCTCTGATAAACCGTCCACTTCTGTATGGCTATCTCCTTTCCATCTATTATAAGGAGCTTATCCTCCTCCTTTCTAACTCTAAAGGTTCTCTTGAAAGCCTGCCAAAGCCCCATCTTACTTCCTCCTAAGGATTTGAATTAGGTCAAGTCCTGTTATAAGTGCTGCAAGTAAAAGAACAGACCAAGTAAGCCAGAACATAAATTCCTCAACGTAACCTACTATCTTTTGCCCTAAACTGCTTGGAATGGGATGAAAATGCACCCATTCTGTCGTTGCAAAGTTCTTCATGTGGTACTTAGGCACAAATGGATGGCACTCGGAAGCCTTTCCACACGTTAGCTCAATGTTCTTAACATTTATAGATGATCTTGGATCGGATTTAGGGAATATATCGTGGAAGTTTCCATCCTTGTTCACATGGCAATCAAGGCAGTCTGCTGCACGTTGATCGCTTCTATCAAGGTATAGCATCTTTGAATGCATCGTCATTTTATAGCCTTCCACAGCAGTCAGTATATGTTCCTTATAGAACTTATTATGGATTCCTTGAATTTTAATGGCTTTCTTCATCATCTTTTCATTTGCATGACAGCTTTCACACAACTCGTTTATCTCGTACTTAGGAACACCTGGTCTCAAATAGCTTGATACAAAACCGTTTTTGATAATGGGAACATCCATCCTACTTGCAACGTGCGACAACCTATCATAGGTCCAGCCTTTCTCTTTATGACATGCCAAGCATCTATAAAAGCTGTGATTTAAGCTCTCGAACTTCTTAACGTTAATAAGTAACCTATTGGTATGACAGTAGCTGCATGAAGGGTATATATCAGGTGCCTTATCGTAGTACTTTCCATGAACACTCTCTTTCCATGTTTTGAATATGGATGCATGGGAAAAGGACTTACCCGTTGAAGGGTTAACCATATGGCACTTGTTCGCGCAATTAGCTTCAACATTGGCTGGATTGTGTGGGTATGCCTTTATCTTACTGTGACATTCCGTACATCCAACGTTTCTATGTATCGAATGGAGGTAAAGCGCGGGACTTACGCTACAGTTCTTAACCTTATTATTCGATGTGACAACTGATAAACCTTTTAGCCTATGGCATACAAGGCAACCATCATCCGTTATACCCGCTACAACGGGGCTGGCGACCATCATAAATGCTAAAATTCCAAAAACAAAGTTTCTCACTCCTACCCCCTTACTTTAGCGAATTGATAGAGTGGCAAGTCAGGCATAATTTGCCCTTTTTAACTGATTTAACCATTAAATCTACATTGCCTTCATTGAAATTGTTGCTGTAAGTAGTTTTCAAATGCCTATTCAGAGCTCTTAACTTCGCCTCATAATCAAGCTTAGCTATTTTATTCCAATCTCCGAGACTCGGATTCGCCTTAACAGCTATTTGCGGATGTGGGTCATGACATGTTATACATTCAATTTTACCGTTAACCAACCTAACCTTGGGTTTACTTGACATAAGCGACTTTAACGTATGCGATTTTGAGAACTTAAGGTTCTCAATACCCTTGGCCATTAACTTTTTAATATCGTTAGGCGAAGCTTTTAGATGCTCAATGGCGCCTGGATGTGGTGTTAGTGTATGGCATCCAACACATGACTTATCAGGCCTATTGGCACTATGGCAGTAGGCACATGCTTTTCTCCTCTGAGATTCAACCTTCGACATCATTGCCTTATGTGGGTTAAACTTCCTGTAACATGACCTTACATGGCATTCAAAGCAGAAATCTGTACGAGATTTAGGTTTTTTACTTGTCCTTAAAAGATAATGATTCCTATTGTTAATAGACATGTTATGGCACGTAACACATGTCAAGTTACCGTTTTCAAGCGGGAATGACTTTGGAACCCTTATGCAGTTGGTTGAGGTAACTTTAACGTTCTTAATCGGATGTATGGATGGGCATCCGTTATGGCATTTCAGACAATAGGCGCTATCCTTCCCTTTATATCCAATGCCCTTGCATTCAGTTGCCCTTGCAGGCACAACCCAAGTAAGTAGAACGATCATCATAGCTAAAGTTTTCATCTTGCCCACGTCCCCTTAGTATGACATTCCATACAAAATCCAACTTGATGACATCTCTTGCACTTTCCAGGATCAGCCGCAGCTTCTATACCATGTGTATATTCGTAGTTTCTTGGATGAACCAGGTGTTTTATAACGCCTCTTCTTTCATGGCAGTTAATGCAATCCATCTGCTTATGGCAGTTTGAACATGACTTTGGATTGGATTCATATGCGAACTTATGCGTTTTAAGCCAATTTCCCCTTTTATGGCTATCAGGCTCTATCTCTTTCATGTTAAAGTGACAAATGTAGCACTTCGTTGGAGCTTCAGGCGCAGGAGTTTTTGGATTCTTATGACAGTAATGACATGTAACCTTAGACGGCATTAAAAGTTTACCTGAACCCTTCTCAGCTGCTAAAAGATCCGGCCAGGACATCTTTATATTCATCTCATGGCACGGCATACATCCATGTTTATCTATGAACTTCTTATGATCAAGATGGTGAAACTTCGCAACCGGGGAAAGTTGTTTCTCATAGTTTACCCTCTGTTGCGTGCAGGAAAACATCAAAACAATAAAAATGGGTATAATTTTTTTCATCTTTTAACCTCTTTTTGCCTATTCCTGCTAAAGAAGTAGTAGTTAAACCTCATCATTACCCTTGTATCCCTGTCAAAATCCTCATCTTTTCTATCATCAATACCAATTTCAAGGTTCGAAAAGTCAGTCAATGAGTATTTAGCATTTAAGTAGTAGGCGTTAGCCCATTGTTTTCCATAGGTAATCTTTGAAAACCTGCCTATATTTGCATCGCCGTTGAGGCTTATCTTATCGTTAAGCCACTTTGAAAAACCAAAATCAGCACCTCTTAATATACCGATCCAGCTATTCACATACTTAAGGTCTCCGTAAAGCCTTAAACCGTTTTCAAACCATGTATCCCTTACAAAACCAACCTTTGCTATATGCCCGATATCCTTACCACTACCCCTAAGGTTAGTATGAGAATAGGACTCAAAAGCCTGCCAGTTATCATTGAGATCATAGTAGGCACTTTCCGTAAGTCTCAACTCTCTACCTGTTGAAAAAAGCGAGAATATAGGATCTTCATCCTTACCATCAAAGGTATATGAAGGATTATAGTAATCAGCATCAAGGTTAAATCTAAGCTTCCGTGTTGGTTTAAGGTTAATTCCCGCGTTAGCTTCAATAAACCTTCCGTGGGCTGCATCAAATTCAAACCTTGAATAATACGAAAGCTTGTCGTTAAGGTTATTGTAGTTGCCAACGACAAACGAGGACTTCTTTGTATCGAAATCATCCCTTAGATTTTCAAATCCGAAGAACAATCCCTTGTAATTAAGCTTGAAACCGTATAGAAAATCACCTGCACTTGTATCACCAGGCTCAAAGTCCCTTGGCTTGCCCAGGTAGAATACGTAGTTTATACCATTAGATGTGTCGGCTTCATACTTTACTGCATCCGCAACATAGGTTTCAAAACCCTCTGACAGAAACTGTCTACCTATATACAAGTTGGAATTCAAACTTTTTATTGGGACATCAGCATAAAGCTGATAGAGATCGGCTTTCCAATCACCACCATAGCCTAAATCCTTCCAAAGTTTCCCATACATGTAAAGCGAACTGCCCTTGAGGTCCTTCACATCAAGCTGGATGTAGTTATCAAACGGAATGGAATCATGATTGGAAACATCCTGTCTGAACTCTATCTGGGTTTGAAGCTCACCTTCATATGAAGGAATATTAGAAGCGGCAAATGAGGAAACAGGTAAACATAGTAAAACAACAAGAAACTTTAAATTAACCCCCACTCTCTAACCCTCGCTCAAGAATTATAACTTAATGTTACCTCACCCTAAGTTTCATTGTCAAGTCTATAAACTTAAATCAGGTTTGTCAAGTAAAGAAAAAAGTTTATAAACAAAAATTTTTATAAATAACCACTCCTCTTATATTAGATAAGTGATTTCACTACCAGTTTTCTCCCCATACCTGTCTATTTACAGATGATCATCTACTATCGGTAGCATCCTTGCCTACCTACCCGTCTAAAGAATTTGGGAAAGCTATGGAGTAAAGTATAACCCCCAAAGGAATATGCCTTCCATAAGGCTTAAAAACTCGATAAAGGGGAGAGCTCTCCCCTTATTTAATAGTTACGCAGCCTATCCTTCCATCGTTCTCCCTGCAGATAGCTGCAGCAATCTTTTCATACCTACTAATTACTATAGTTACACTGCTATAGTGAGGAAGAGGGATTATTTTTCTCTTTTTCTTGAAAGCAGGTACAGCCCATCCTCTAACTTCACTTTGAATACACTTCATCCTACCAAAATAGATGCCTTTCCTTCTATTAAAGTAGTCACGTGTATTCCAACAGACGGAAAACTCCATTGGACCACCATCGGAAATAAATTCCAATTTTCTTTTTCCGGGATGAGCAATAACTTTTCCTACACCTGGAAGGTTTAAAATTTGCCCTCCGAAAGAAGAAATGGGAACTAAAATTAATAAAATCAAAACAAGAAGCCTTTTCATGATGACCTCCCAATTTGCTTTTGAACTCAATTTAATTTTCTGTTTCGTTAATGTCAACTTTATGTGAATACGTAGAGGAAAAGGAATGATTGTTGACCACAGCAAAAAGATAAAATTGCTGGTTATGAAATAATGGGCTGGCTAGGATTCAAAAGCAGGATAAGAATACGTTAAGGTTGTTTCTTATATGGTTAGAACTACTTACACCGTATGCTGTATCTCTCCTTGGAAGGATTATCGTGAAGGTTATCCTAAACTGGTTCGCTAACAACAGATGGTTTCTCTGCTATGCCTGCTTCCCTTCTGCAGTAATCCCTTAGATTATCTACGGCTATGAAGAACTCCCTCATGGCCATGACCCAATAGTACTTTCCCCTATCCGTTAGGGTTATCGTTGAGTCTTCCTTCTTAATTGCACCGGAAAGCCTCAAGAAAAGCGATTCTAATGGCAGAGCCTTTTCCATGCTTAAACCAAACTTACGGACAAAATCCTTTTCATCCATAGACAAGCCAAAAAGCTTCATAAGCATGAAGTAATACATGTTTTCCTTTCTGGTAAATTGTTTAACAATGCTTATCGGAAGTTCACCTTGATTTACCTTCTGTATGTACTTTTCAAGTGAAAACGTATTGGCATATACACGGCCATCATGATAACCAAAGGCACCGCTACCTGCACCAACATAACTGTCATACTCAATAACATACTCATCAACCATGGATGCCCTTCTTGAAAAGCACCAAGCAGTCGAACCTGTGTAACTCTTTCTCATTCTATCAAGTATTAAAAAGTAAAATTCCTTTTCCTGCCTATAATCTACCTTTCCAAGCGAATTTTTAATGTTTTTTTCGACATTTGCTGAGCTCATCAGTGGATAGAACGTTACCTGATCAACGTTTAAATCTTGAACAATGCCTATATCCCTTTCAAGACTTTCCCTTGTTTGCGTGGGCATGTTGAAGATCAGGTCAACATTGAGCGTATCCAATTTCCCAAGTGCAAGCTTTATCCTTTCCTTGATCTCCTCGCCACTGCCATACTTGTAGTACCTGCCTATCTTCTTCAAAAGCCTATCGTCAAAGGTTTGAACACCAACGCTCAATCTATTTACCTTTATCTCCTTTAAAAGCTTTAGGTTTTCCTCGGTCAGATGGTTTGGGTTTGTCTCAACGGATATGCTTTCAACGTTGTAAAGCTCGTGGATCAGGTTTACCGTTTCAACTAACTCATCCATCATAATTGTTGGTGTTCCACCGCCTACATAGAGACCCTTAAAGTCAAAGCCTAAATCCTTGTAAAGCCTTAGCTCTTTCCTTAATGCCTTAAAATACCGTCTTGCAACATCCTTATCCAACACGAACTTGTGGAATGAACAGTAAGGACAAAGGGATTCGCAGAAGGGAATGTGAACGTAAAGCAGATAGTCTTGTCCCTTGTAACTTTCCCTTTGAACGGATGTACTTTCCACGTTATCAAAATCCAAAATGGAGTTCATCTTCCATCTATAAAGCTTGTTAAGTACAGGCTCAACCAAAAACATGAAACCTCCAATTTAGGGTTATATAACTTCCATAAAGTTTATAATAGCAAAAAAGGAGAGAGACATGATAGGAACACCGATGCTCCACAATGCTACAAGGATGATGCTTCTTGGGAGCGGGGAACTTGGGAAGGAATTTGCAATAGAGGCTATGAGGTTAGGAATAGAGGTAATAGCCGTTGATAACTATCAGTTTGCTCCTGCCATGCAGGTAGCGCAGAAATCCTATGTTACAGACATGAAGAACGGAAAACTCTTAAGGGAACTTGCCTATACGGAAAAACCGGACTTCATCGTTCCAGAGATTGAGGCAATTGACACAGAGGCACTTTTAAACCTCGAAAGGGAAGGTTTCAAGATCGTTCCATGCGCAAAGGCCGTTCTCTACACGATGAACAGGATAAGGATAAGGCAACTGACATCAGAAAGGTTAGGATTAAGAACATCAAATTACAGGTTTGCATCAAGTCTCAACGAACTGAAAAAGGCAATAGACAAGATAGGATTTCCTGCTGTTGTGAAGCCAGTCATGAGTTCATCAGGTAAGGGTCAAAGCATCATAAAATCAGAGGAAGATATTGAAAAAGCATGGAGCTTTGCACAGGAAAATGCCCGAGGCAAGGGAAACGAGGTAATAGTTGAGGAATTCATAAACTTTGACTTTGAAATAACCCTTTTGACGGCAAGGACTCCGCATGGAACCTACTTCTGTGAACCGATAGGACACCTCCAAGTAATGGGAGATTACAGGGAAAGCTGGCAACCACAGCCAATGACACGGAATGCGCTGAGAAAGGCAAGGGAAATGGCGAGAAGGATAACGGATGAGCTCGGTGGTTACGGCATATTTGGATGTGAGTTCTTCGTCAAGGGTGATGATGTTTGGTTCAGCGAGTTGTCACCAAGACCACATGATACAGGCATGGTCACCATGGTTACCCAAAATATAAATGAATTCGAAATACATTTGAGGGCAATACTTGGTCTTCCAATGAACATTAAACTCCTATCGCCTGGAGCTTCCTGCTGCTTCCATTCTAAGGATTTTGGTGTAGCACCTGTCTATGAAAATATAGAAAAGGCTTTAGGGGTTCCCGATACAAAGCTGAGAATATTCGGAAAACCAACTACAAGACCAAATAGAAGGATGGGTATTGCCCTTTCAACGGCAGACAACATTGAGGAAGCCAAGGAAAGGGCAAGAAAAGCCGCATCCATGATAAGGGTAAGTTTAGGGAATTAATCCCTAAACCTTATGTACTAACTTTGAAATCTTATCGGCTAAATCGGCTATTTGCCGTCTAAGGTCCACAACCTCTTCCTTTAACCTTTCTACTTCTGTCTTATCTGCACCTTTCTTTTCTTCATGCTCAATGGGTTTAGATGGAACTTCTGCATTGGTTTCGATCTGATTTAAGGCATCCTTTACCTTGCCGTAGGCACCTAAAATCGTTTTGATGCCAAAATCTGAAAAGTAAGACTGGGCTTTTGGCCCCATGTTTCCACAAACCATTACATCAACGTTTCTTTGCTTCATAAGGGATGGAAGTTCACCAACATCATGACCGTTAAGCAATTGGTTTCCCTCCGACTTAACATCCTTTACCTTACCGTTTTCAACATCAACGAAAACATAGTAAGGACACCTTCCGAAGTGATAACTGATAACACTGTCAAGACCGTTTGCATCGTCCGTTGCAAATGCAATTCTCATGCTAACCTCCTCTATAAAAAGATTTGTATGTTTTACCTCTCTTAAGTGCAATACTCCTTGCTATTTCATCGGAAACATTCAAAAGCTCCAAAAGCCTTGGCTCCGCTATCTGCCAATAGGCTTTAACACCTTCCTTTCTTACACTTATCAAACCAATCGATAATAACACGTTAAGATGCCTTGAAAGAACGGAGGGATGAATTCTAAAGTGATTAGCTATATCCTGCGTAGTTTTCTCTCCTGATAATAGAAGTTTAATGATGTTTAGCCTATGCCTACATGACAAAGCAAAGAATATACTTTCCCTTAAGTCATATGACCCTTTATCAAAGAACATATTTTCCTCTTACTTGCATTATAGTGCAATTAAGCAAAAAGTCAATACCTTAAATGGTAAAATTACTCTATGGCCAAGCCAAGGGAAGCAGTTTTCTTAACCTATATGGGCGGAATATCAAATCTCAAGGAGGTTAAGCCATTTCTATACAGGGTCTTTTCGGATAAAAGAACTTTAAACCTCCACGTCCCAAAACCCATTCAAAAGCTCATTGCATATTCCATGGCAACAGCAAGAACAGCAGGCGTTAAGAGGCACTATGCAGCTATAGGTGGTGGTTCGCCGGTTGTCAGGTACTCAATTGAACAAGCACAGCTAATCGAGAAAAGGTTGAACATCAAAACATTTGCAGGCATGTGCTATTCTGAACCATTCATCAACGATGTGGCCAAGAAGATCATCGCATATAAACCCGATATAGTGTACGTCTTGAGCCTTTATCCACAATTTTCGAGAGCAACATCCGGTGTATGTTTTGAAATGGCCAACGAAAGCCTGAAAAATATAGAGCAGAAAATCGTAAAGTCATGGTGCAGAAATCCTCTTTACGTAAGGTGGATTCAAAGGGCTATATCAAGGAGCATTGGAAACCTAAAACAACCATATTTACTCTTCTCGGCGCATAGCCTTCCGATCTCAGTAATAAATTCCGGTGATGTATATCAGAAAGAGGTTGAGGAAACCGTAAGGCTTGTGATGAAAGCATTCAAGGGTGTTCCCTTTTCAATTTCATATCAAAGCAAAGTCGGACCTGTTGAGTGGCTTGGCCCTTCAACGCCCAATACCATTAAGGAACTGTCATCAGGTGGTGTAAAATCAGTAGTGGTTTTCCCAATAAGCTTTGTATCTGAGCATATTGAAACGTTGTATGAACTTGACATCGAATACATGTCACTTGCAAAAGGACTTGGAATTGACATAAAAAGAGTAATGCTAAACCATAGGGATCCACTACTTATAGAAGCTCTTTCGGATGAAGTGGAAAAATTAAGGAACATCTCAGAGAGGTGAATGAATGTTAGTGAACATTAGCTTATATTACTACCTCCCCTTGATGTCCTTCGCTACCCTTTCGGGTAGGAATTACTATCCGTTATCCCCTGAAATAGGAGACTCACGGAATACTTTTCAAGCTCCTCCATCCGCTAAAGAGTGGACTTCTCAGGAGCAAAAGGGAAGTAAGTTATTTACCCCTTTAGGGGCTTTCTCTGCTGGTAGCCCCCACCCCGTAAATGGTCGTCTACTACCAGCTAATCCCGACCTATTCAATTGTGAAAGAGCAGTTGGAGATATTTTAACACAAGGAAGAATCTACCGAAGTATAACTGAAACTAATGATAGCTCATATAATCCTAAACAGTTTTTAAGGAGGCAACATGAAGGTAGCAGTTATAGGAGCTGGCATATCAGGACTTTCAACGGCATTTTACCTTAAAAAAAATGGAGTAGATGTAAAGGTGTTTGAAAAGGATAAGGATGTTGGAGGCAAGATCAAAACTGTGCATGAAAATGGCTATATAGTCGAGACTGGACCAAATGGCTTTCTAACGAATAAACCCTACACACTTGATCTTGCAGAGGATCTTGGTATATCCAATAGGTTATATAGAAGCTCGGATAAATCGAGAAAACGCTTTATATACAAGGAAGGAAAGTTAAGGAGAATTCCAGAGAATATACCTGCGTTTCTGTTTTCCTATCTTCTATCACTGAAGGGGAAATTAAGGCTAATAGCTGAAGCCCTTGTTCCTGCAAAAAGGGAAGATGTTGATGAAAGCTTTTCAAGCTTCGTAAGAAGGCGGATAGGATCGGAAGCATTCGAAAGCCTCTTAGATCCCATGGCTGCCGGCATTTATGCAGGCAATCCCGATAGACTCAGCATGAAGGCATCCTTTCCAACGGTCTATGTACTTGAAAAGAAGTACGGCGGACTCATAAAGGGCTTAATAGCCATGATGAAAAAGGGCAAATCCTCAAGCAGTGCAGCAGGACCAAGTGGAATTTTAATGTCCTTCAAGAATGGTTTAAGTGAGCTTATAGATGCGCTTCAATCCAAGCTGAACATTTTGACAAACGCAGATGTCATAGGCGTTTATCCTGAGGGAAAAACTTGGAAGGTAGATTACATCTACAATGATAAGAAAAATACCGAAACATTCGACAAGGTAATTATATCCGCACCGGCTTATGCAGCTTCAAAGATCTTGGAAAATCTCGACAAAAACCTTTCAGAAATGCTTTCCAACATCGAGTACTCTCCTATTTCTGTGGTGGCAATGGGATTTATGAAAAAAGGGTTAGGGCATGATTTGGATGGTTTCGGCTTCTTAATTCCAAGAAGGGAAGGAAAAAAGATACTTGGTGCCCTCTGGGATAGCTCCGTGTTTCCCAACAGGGCACCAACCGATCATGCATTAATCAGGGTTATGATAGGTGGCTCAAGACAACCAGAATTAGCATTAAAGGAAAAGGATGAACTTTTTAGGATCGCTTTATCATCATTAAGGTCAATTATGGGTATAAGGCATTACCCAGAATTTGTTAAGGTTTTTAGATATCCAAAGGGTATACCACATTACACGGTAGGCCACCTTGAAAGGTTGGAAAGGATAGAGAAAATGGTTAAAAAATACCCAGGGCTGTATCTAAACTCAAACGCCTACAAGGGTATTGGCCTTAACGATTGTGTACACAATGGCCTTTTAACTGCTCAACTTGCCAGCTCAAAGTAGATATCCTTAAAGAAATCCCTATTCCTTAAACCTGGATGGGGTATCTTAAGGTTTTTAGTATTTATCCTAAGGTTTCCATAGGTAGCTATATCTATATCAATCACCCTTGGACCCCAATGAAATGTTCTATACCTTCCAACCCGCTTCTCAATGTACTTAACAAGCCTCAAAAGCAAAAAGGGTGGATGAAATGTATCCACTAAAAAGCCACAGTTTAAGAAATACGGCTGCCTTGAAAAGCCAAACGGTTTCGTTTCAACGATACTTGTTTCCTCTATGACATTCCCAACTAAGAAGGAGATAAGCCTCCTTGCCCTTTTGATATTCTCAAAACGGTTTCCAAGGTTCGTGCCTACTATCAATAAAGCCCTCATAGGACTTCCAGCCCTTTGACTAAAAGCTGGAGTGCCTTTTTGGATGCCTTCCTCCTCCTGTTGTTCCTTCTCTTAACGGGATCCGAATCGTTATCGTTGAACACGAATCGTTTAACGGATACGTTATCCTTTATGCAAACACCTATGTAAACCAAACCTACTGGTTTTTCGGCTGTTCCTCCTGTAGGGCCAGCTATGCCGGTTGTTGATATGGCACAATCACTTCCCATGAGTTTCTTAACACCTAAGACCATTTCCCTTGCGGTTTGTTCGCTTACAGCACCATAGGTTGACAACGTATCAGCGCTGACACCCAAAACCCTCATCTTTATCTCGTTTGCATACGAAACAACGCCGCCTAAGAAATACCTTGAACTTCCCGGAACGTTGACGATCCTCGCTGCAACCATTCCACCTGTGCAGCTCTCGGCTGTTGAAATCGTTAAGCCTAAACCAACCATAAGTTCCTTAAGCTTAAACTCAACTCTCATGTTTTCTCCTATTAGTTATAATCCAATTACTATTTTACAAAAGAGGTCGAAATGGTCATTGAAACGCTAAAGAAACTTTTATCAATTCCCTCAGTCTATGGAAACGAAAAGCAAATAGCTGACTTTGTGGAAAGTACATTAAGGAAAATTTCAAGTTTAAAAGTGTACAGAAAACATAATAGCTTAATTGCACATACCGAATTCCTAAAGGGAAGGCGAACCATTGGCCTCGTAGGCCACTTGGATACCGTTCCAAATGAGAACAGCTTAACAGGACAAATCATAGATGGAAAACTTTACGGGCTTGGTGCAAGTGATATGAAGGCAGGTGATGCGGTAATTATCGAGCTCGCAAAAGATCTATTAAGGAAGGAAAACAAGTATAACCTCATCTTTATCTTTTATGAAAAGGAAGAAGGACCCTATGTAGATAACGGTCTTGGATTGATATTTGATGATTTCATGGACATCCTTAAAAGGATAAACTTTGCATTTATACTTGAACCAACGGACAATACAATTCAAGCAGGTTGCTTAGGCGTAATCAATGCATGGTTTAAGTTTAAGGGGAAAAGGGCACACTCGGCAAGGCCATGGCAGGGAAGAAATGCAATACAAAAAGGCTGGAAATTGCTAAAGGCATTGGATGACTTAAAGCCCATGGAACATCTAATAAACGGCTTAAGCTTCTTCGAAGTAGCCAATGCCACGATGGTTGGCTATAATGGGGCAAGAAACATAATACCAGAATCCTTTAAGGTAAATATAAACTACAGGTTTAGTCCAGACAAAACCATTGAGGAGGCAAAAGCCTACCTTTTAAGGCTTAAGGACGAAACGGATACCGATGATGTGGAATTTTCGGATGTTTCTCCAGCTGCAAGGCCATGTCTTGACAATGAGTTGTTAAATGAGTTCATAGATAGATTTAAGCTTAAGGTTGAACCTAAGCAGGCATGGACGGATGTAGCAAGGTTCAGTCATAACAACATCGATGCAGTGAACTTTGGGCCGGGGCAACCATCACAGGCCCATCAGAAAAATGAGTACGTTGAGGTAGAAAAGGTAAGGGAAAATTTTAGGATGCTTGAAGAATTCTTATTTCAATAAACCGGATAACCTCAATGCAAGTTCGAGATCCCTTTGAAACTTTGGTTCACCAAGTCTATTTCTCAAAAGGTAAGCTGGGTGAAATGTCGGAATAATCGTTATTCCGTTTACGTTCTGTGGTTTACCTCTAACCTTGGATACAGCCGTTTTCTCTGGAAGGTTAAGAAGGGTTCTCGTTGAAAATGCACCGAGACACAGTATCACTTTTGGTTCAATTATCTCAATCTGTTTCTTAAGGTAAGGGAAACATGCAATTATTTCCTTTGGTTCAGGGTTTCTATTGTGTGGTGGCCTACACTTTAGTATGTTACTTATGTAAATATCGTGCCTTGAAATACCATAGATATTAAGAAATCTATCGAGAAGATGCCCAGCCCGGCCTACAAACGGATTACCGGTTAGATCTTCCTGCTCCCCTGGGGCTTCGCCAACGAGCATGAGATTGGCATTAAAATCACCATCACCGAATACAACATTATGCCTTGTTTTGTGAAGATCACACTTTTTACATTTCAAAACCTCTTGCTTTAAATTATCGAGCAACTTCCTTTTATCATTCTTCAACTTTCTTACTCCCTTTGGTAATCTAACTTCATCATAGCCCATTAGTTCCAGGAAATTTACAAGCTTACCTAAGTGATTCATGCGTTATATAACCCTCGTAAACCCAAGTTGTAGGTCCTTCAAGAAAAACACTATCATCAATGAAAACCGTTAGGCTTTCACCAGACTTAACGGAAACCTTAATTGGAGACTTTAAATCAAATTTCCTTGATGCCACTAAGGCCGAGGCAACAGAACCAGTTCCGCATGCAAGGGTTTCGGACTCAACACCCCTTTCGTATGTCCTTATAGATATGCCGTTGGATTCTAACTTTACAAAATCAACATTTGCACCCTCAGGCATAAGTATCCTCGAAATTCTAATCTTCCTTCCAATCCCATTAACATTGATACCCTCGAGGTCATCAACAAACACAACAAAATGTGGAACACCGGCATCAACCAAAGTTCCATCTATACCTTCAATGTTAAGGTTCTCATTTAGAATTCTTGGCTTAGGCAAACTCACCTTAACGATAGATCCATCTACCACTGCCTTTACAATTCCTACGTTCGTTTCAAACCTCATCTCTGGCCTTGTAATGCCTTTTTTAAATGCAAACCTTGCCACACACCTTGCACCATTTCCACACATATTTGCTGTTGAACCATCGGAATTGAAGAATTGCCACTTAAAATCAGCAATCTTCGAAGGTTCAACGAGTATCAAGCCATCTGCACCAACGCCCAATCTTCTTCTGCACAGAAGTTTTACGGCTAAAGGTAGATCTGTAGCTCCTATAAAATCCTCAAACTTTCCATCCATATTATCGATGATAATAAAATCGTTTCCAGTTCCCTGAAGTTTTGAAAATCCTAACATGCAAACTTCCCTAAACCAGGTCTATGATGTCTCTGATGTTTTTTCTCTTGTCCTCAATGACCCTGATAAAATCAGAGGATACCTTCTTAGATCTTGGAACCTTTTCAACGACGAACTTTACACTTCTTGAAACGCTGTTTATCTCGACCTCATCGCCTACCTTAATTTCCCTCGATGACTTTACAACTTGACCGTTTACCCTTACAAGACCTAAATCGCAGAGTTCCTTAGCCTTGCTTCTTTTCTTGACTATCCTCGACAGTCTTAGGAATAGATCTATTCTCATGTTTTTCCCTTAAGTTAGATGGTATCGAAAAAAGTCTGATTAAAAGCGAGAAAACCTCGGATGTCAAAAAGCCAAGTATAAATGATGAGATCATGACAATGAAAAGCTTGGTATGAAAAAAGCCTATATACGGTACGGTTACATCAACATCTTGAAGGTTTTCCATAGCGAGAAAACTTATGCCAACGATAATCAACACTAAAAACACTGCATATATATCTCGTTTAAGCCCCATAACCTTCCCCCCTAAAACTCAAGGTACATAGATGTTATGCCAATTAAGAGCAAACCTAAAAAAACGTTTATGGCATTTAAAACCATGGATACCTTATGATAGGACAGAAACCTATCATATACCTTTTCCTCAGCTTTTTCATAATAGCTAAACTTCAATTTTTCTGCTTTCGGAACGATAAACATGCCGTTAAGGATATTTAGCAGATTCATGATAACGAGGATTAAAAGCGAGAACGAGGATAAAACTGAAAGATGCTGTCTTACAAGGAAAAATAGGGAAACAAGGCATGAAATCCCTAAAATATACCCAAGCCCAAAGTACTTAGGAAACACAAAGTTAGTGTACATACCGGCATCTTTCTTCTTAAAAACCTTGAAGGCCGAGGGAGCACCTATGGTTGTGAAGAAGAAGATACCTCCAACCCATATGGATACACAGTAAAGGTAAACAGATGCCAGAAATGTCTGCATTTACACCACCGTTTTTATGGTTATACAATCAGTAGGGCAATTCTCAGCACATATGCCACACCCCACGCACCTCTCGGGATGCATTACCACCGCACGGCAGGTGCCCATGCTAAACACATTATTAGGGCATACCTCAACACATATTCTACAGCCAATACATTTATCTCTATCTATAACCGGAACAAAACTCAACTGTTTAACCTCATCTTAAAGGCCTTAACGGTATTGTGAAGCAGCATGGCCACTGTCATTGGCCCTATTCCTCCTGGAACCGGCGTTATTGCCGATGCCTTTTTACATACTCCGTCAAAATCAACATCCCCAACTATTTTACCATTCACCTTGCTTATGCCTATATCGATAACAACTACACCTTCCTTTACCATATCCTCCTTTATAAGCCCCGGTACGCCGGTTGCAGAACATACAATATCAGCCTTTCTCGTATACATCCTAACATCTCTTGTTAATATATGGCATACGCTTACGGTAGCACCTGCATTTAGCATCATGGCAGCAAGTGGCTTACCTACAATGTTGCTTGCACCGACAATTGTTACATTTTTACCTTTTACATCAATGTTATAGTTCTTAAGGATCTTCATAACTCCCAAAGGGGTACACGAAAGCAAGGCATCATCGTAAGTTCCTATCACTAACTTTCCAACGTTTACAGGATGAAATCCATCTACATCCTTCGATGGATCAATTAGATCGACAAGCTTCAAATAATCAATATGTCTTGGTAACGGTAACTGTATTAAAAATCCATCAAGATCCCTATCATCATTAAATTTCCTAATAATCCCTTCAAGTTCTTTCTGCGTTACGGATTCATCGAAGTTAACCAATCGAGAATCTATACCTACTTCCTTAGCTGCCTTTACCTTATTTCTAACGTAAATCTGACTTGCCGGATTACCTCCGACTAAGACAACGGTCAAGCTTGGGGATCTTCCATACCTAAGCTTAAGCCTCGAAACTTCCTCCCTTAATTCCTGCCTTATCCTTTCAGCTAAGGCTTTCCCGTTCATAATAATTGCCATCTTCTCCCCTTGCGTAAACATCCTTTATCAAACCGTAAGAAGTAATACTATTCGTATCATCTACATCAAATATTATCCCATTTACAGCTATGGCTTCCGGCTTTTCTGGAACCTTGAACCTCACAGGTAGCTGTTTTGTAAACCTATATATAGCCTCATCTTTCCCCATACCAATAACGGCATCCAAGGCACCGCACATGCCTGCATCGGTAAGGTAAAGTGCACCATTGATCAAGCTCAAATCATTCGTCTGAACATGCGTATGTGTACCAAATATAGCGGTTGCCCTATCCGAAACGTAAAACCCAAAGGCCTGTTTCTCCGAGGTTGCCTCGGCATGAAAGTCAACGATCAGCAGATCGGAATCAGGCAGATCACCATAGACCTTGTCAAACGTCAAAAATGGGTTATCAAGACACGCCATGAATACCGTACCCATCATGTTAAGCACCGTCACCTTTTTTCCATGAACATTCAAGTTTATATAGCCTTTCCCAGGTGCATTTGGAAAGTTTGCGGGCCTTACAATGGGGTAATTATCTATGAAGTCGAATATTTCCCTTCTATCCCATGTATGGTTCCCGCCTGTTATAACGTTAACGCCATAGGACAAAAGTTCCTTTGTTATCTTCTCCGTTATTCCAAAACCCGCTGCAGCATTTTCACCGTTGGCTATACAGAGATCAATGTTCTGCTTGTTTCTTTCAAGCCAAAGTTTTACCGCCCTTCTGCCGGGACGACCCACAATATCACCAAGAAAAGCTATCCTCAATTTACCCTCTCGAAATTATAAACTATCTTTTCTTAAATACTATCCTGAGCGGGATATCATGAAATCCAAAGTTTTCCCTTAGTTTATTTTCTATGAATCTTCTAAAAGCCTTTGGAATTCCTTCGGGATAATTGGAAAAGAGTAGGAATGTCGGAGGTTTTACCCTTACCTGCGTGCCGTAGAAGATCTTGACAATTTTAGCCCTATAGACAGGAGGCTGGTGAATTGACATTATACGCTTTAAAAGTCTATTTAAATCAGATGTCCTTACCTGCATGGTATACTCTGTATAGAGCTTCTTAATATTGGATAGAAGTTCGGAAATCCCTTGGACCTTCATTGCTGATATAAAAACCTTCGGGGAAAAGGGAATAAAATCAAACATGAAATCCATCCTTTCCCTTAGGTTTCTCCAATCTCTATCGGATTTCAAAAGGTCCGTTTTATTAACAGCTAAGATAATTGGCTTGAATCTCTCCAAAGCAATACCGGCTATCCTTTTGTCTACATCCGTAGGACCATCAATAGCCGAAATCAAAAGAACAACAACATCTGCTCTATCCACAGCTTCAATGGAACGGACGTAGCTGTAGTACTCAATGTCCTTGATTTTTCCCCGCCTTCTAATACCTGCAGTATCTATAAAGAGGTAGTTATCACTGCCCAACCTTACATAGCTATCAACTGCATCCCGCGTTGTACCAGGCACATCACTTACTATTGCCCTCTTTTCACCTATAACAGTATTTAAAAGTGTTGATTTTCCAACATTAGGTCTTCCTACAATGGCAACGCTTATAGTTTCTGTCGGTTTCCCTAAAACCTCTACTTCCTCACCATTTTCGATTCTCTTTTTTATATTTTCAAGAGACTGTAAATCGCTACCACTAAGAATTTCTTCGGCTTTCTCAGTACTGTGTTCAAATTCAAAAGACTTCTTGCTAAACTCCTTTAACTCATCAGGTATGTACCTTATTATTCTTTCCTTTAGGTTCTCAATGCCTATCTTATGAATCGTAGAAATTGGAATAACGTCCTTAAACCCTAATCTGTGAACATCGTGGATGTAATCCTCCATATATGGCTCGTCAACCTTATTAACGGCAACAATAACAGGCTTCGATTGCCTTCTTAGCATGCTTGCAATTTCAAGGTCAAGGGGATTAATACCTTCCCTACCGTCTACGACAAACACCAAAACATCTGATTCATCTATGGCTTGTTGCGTTTGATAGACTATCTCCCGTTGTATGCCTTTACCTTCAGCTATACCGCCCGTATCAACTAAAATTACCCTATAATTATCTATATCCGATTCTCTTATTAATCTATCTCTCGTGATTCCTACCTGATTTCCGACTATGGCAAACCTCTTTCCAATAAGCCTATTAAAGAGCGAAGACTTACCAACATTAGGTCTTCCTACAATGGCAACAACCGGCAATCTCTTCATGTCATCTCCTCTTTAAGTGGTATCCTTCTACCATTAAAGTAGACCTCCTGCTTCATCGCGGATATCTGGAGTCTAAGCGCAGCGAAGTCTGATGCCCGCTCGTTCCCGAATGTAGTGATACCAAAGCAAAGCGACAATAAGCAGAGGGCTGCAGATAATATAAGCATCCTTCCCCCTTATTGCTTCTTGAAAAAATTCCATATAACTTCATATACGTTGATATCATGAGTTGCATGAGATAAAAACTAATTTTACACCACTATTTTATCCTTCATTGTTAATACCCCTCTTCCGTAGCGGATTTTATACGGTATTCGGTAATCAAGTGCTTGGTATAATTTTCCTCTTTCCATCTTCGGTTGCCTTATTTACCTGTTTTAGAGGAGGAATAGTCTGTTCTCCTCTAATAGTTTCAATAGCCATTCTAGCTTTGAATTCTGGCGATCAACTTCTTTCCTTCTCACTGAATTCCTCTATGTGTTGAAGTTTCATAAAAATGTTGTTTAGTTTTGGAAATCCAATCTCATTTGATAAAATGACTGAGGAAAATTAAATAATAAATAAGAAAGGGAAAGTAATGCTTATAAAGAAACTTGATGAAGTTATGAAACCTGAAAGTATCGGAAGACTACTGAAAAAGTTTATGTGTAATGCAAATGCTTCCTCGATGGTTTGGGACGAAAGGGGAAAACTTTGCTACTATGATTTTATTACTCCCTTCTGCCAAGCTGTTTACAGTAAAGTCCCTGAAAAGTGTGAGGCTGACAGGAGAAAAAGGTTTGAAAGGGCCAAAAAAAGAAATAAACCTTTTCTTCACATCTGCCATGCAGGAAAGTTAAACTATGTAATTCCCTTAAAGTTTCAGGAAAAGGAAGGGGAATTCTTCTGCGGTGTTGCAGGTGGCTGACAGGGTATTTACACACTTTCCCGGTGGGAGATAGAAAAATTAAAGAAACTTTCTAAAGAAATAGGAATTCCCTACGAGGAACTCCTCTCTTACGCTGAAGAGGATTTTAATTACGGTTGTGAAAGGACAGGTTTTAAAACCCTAAAGGTCCAGAGAAAAGGAATTTTAGCATACAAGGCAAATCTCTTTTTAAGAGCCTTTCATAGAAGAATTCACTTCAAGAAAATTCCCAAGGATTTTACATTGATTATTGAAAGTCTGGAAGAAATAATTGGATGGAACTTTTTTAAGGGACTTCCGCCTGAAGATAAAAGGGAACTTTATCCTGTATTTGACACTATCAATGATTTAATAGATTCATTTCATTTCTTCTCAAATATTTCTATGCCTTCACAAATCACTAATTATGCTTTCAGAGATGCTTTAACTAGAGTTTTTAATAGGCACTTTTTAGAGGAAAAAATTGATTTTCTGAAGAAAAATCCGAATTTATTTCCAATTGGATTAATTTATATCGATATGGACAATTTAAAACTTATAAACGATACATGTAATCATGAGATTGGGGATATTTACATTAGAAAAATGGCAAAAGCCCTAGTTTCCTCGACAAAGGATACCGACTTTACTATAAGAATGGGCGGAGATGAATTTTTAATTGTTGTTTTAAAAGCAAAAGATAATACTGTTGGAGATATAGTTAATAGGGTAAGAAAAAAATTAGAATTCATTAATTATACATCTAAGCTTTCTCCTATTCCCCTTTCCGCTTCAATCGGCTGGAGCCTTTGGAAATCCCCTCAAGAAGCCTTTGAAAAAGCCCTTGAGGAGGCAGATTTAAAAATGTACGAAAAAAAAGGAAAGAAGATTCATAGGTAACTAGTTATTCAATAATTTTTTATAAGCTGTTAAGAATACTTTTCCTTCCTTGATATCTTCATAGGTCGCTTTATTTATATAAGATCATCAAGGGATCTTTGCAAATGTAGTAAAATTAGAGCTCAAGACACGGCTTAGGAAGGGACATGGCAGACACAGAAAAGGAAATAGGATTCTGCGTAGGTGATATAAGTACAAGAGAAGTGGGCTTCATTGGTTCCGGGAACCTTAAGCTTGGGGACTACGTTGAACTTTTCTATGAAGGTTACAGTGTCTTGGGATTCATAAAGAGCATTAAAAGTATAAACTCGCAGATCAATGAAGGATTCAGTGTGAATGATGTATCAAGGTTAAAAACTATAACTAAGGACAAGAGCAAATTTAAAGGAACAATTACCATATTAGGTGATGTTAAAAGGAAAATGTTCATACCAAGAATTCCGCCAAAACCCGGTACAATAATATACAAGGCATCTAGTAAAACATTGGAAATGGTATTCGGAAAGGATGATGGTAAGAAGGTTTGGATTGGCAATCTTTTAACCCGAGAGGATGTTAAGGTATTTTTAGATATCGATAGTATGGTAAGTAGGCACCTCGCCATACTGGCCATAACTGGCGGAGGAAAGTCAAATGCAGTCTCGGTAATCATCGAGGATATGATTGATAAGCTTGGAAGCATCGTGGTTTTTGATATGCATGGCGAGTACGTCGATTTCGACTACAAGATAAGGGGTAAGGAATGTGTAAACAAGGTAGATTTAAAGATCAACCCATTAAAGTTAAGTTACCGTGAGTTTAAACAATTTGCAAACGTTGACGATAGTGCATACGTACAGGATAGGTATTTAAGAAAGGCCTTCAAGAATACAAAAGAGGCTATAAGTAAGGGAGAGATCAAGCTTGATGAGTTTTGGGGAAGGCTTAATGCAGAACTTAAAAGTTTCAAGGAAGCCTTTAAGGAGGATGAAAAATCAATAGTAGGTGTTTTGAATAAGGTTGAGGATGCAGAGGAAAGCTTTGCGGAACTTTTCGATACGCTTCAACCGTCGATAACGAACAGAATAGAGTTTAGTAAGCTAAACGTATTCGACCTTTCAAGTGTTGATGAGCGAATAGCAGACATAATCGTGAGCCACGTATTGAGGGAAATGCTAGAAAAGAGAAAAAACTCCATAAAGCAAAATGGTAAGGAGAGTTTAGATTTTCCAGTCTTTACGATAATCGAAGAAGCACATATACTTGCACCGTCATCCATGAATACAAGGTCAAAGTACTGGATATCAAGGATAGCAAGAGAGGGAAGAAAGTTTGGGCTTGGTTTATGTCTCGTTTCGCAAAGGCCGAAATCCCTCGATGCAAATTCACTATCACAGGTTAATAACATGATAATACTTAAATTGATAGAGCCAAACGATCAAAAACATGTTCAACAAGCATCAGAATCCCTTAGTTCGGACTTAGTTGAACAGCTTCCATCACTTAACGTTGGTGAAGCACTTATAATGGGAAAGATGACACCAATTCCAGCACTTGTAAAGGTAAGGCTTGCCAAGGCAAAGAGGAGCGGCAGGGATATAAGCGCCGTAGAACAGTGGCAGGCATTTAAATCAAGGAAAGAGAGGGAGATACAGGAAGGCGATGCATTTCTTGGTTTCGGAAGCGGAAATGATTAGCCAGAAGATATTCCCAATGGGATCACTGTTGGTTAATACCATTATTGCATGGGATAATGAAACGAACGAGGGTATATTGGTTGACCCAGCAGGCAACCTTGATGAGGTTTTATCGTTTGCTGAGCAAAAGGATATCAGGATTAAATACATCATCAACACTCATGAGCATCCGGATCATACGGCAAAAAATGCGTGGGCAAAGATTCTATTCAAGGATGCCAAACTTTTAATGCACGAAAAGGCAGCTGAAAACCTTAATAGGTGGGTTCAAACCGATATAGGACAGATGGTAGGTGCGGAATTTTCACCACCACCAGATAAAACCTTAAGGGATGGCGATACCATAAATTTTGGAAGCGAAGAGGTTATGGTAATACATACACCAGGACATTCACCGGGAAGCATATGCCTAATCGGTAAGGAACATGATATCGCCATTGTAGGGGATTTAATATTTAAAGGTGGCATAGGCAGGTACGATTTGCCTGGAGGAAACTACGATGAACTGGAAGGATCCATCGTTAAGCTTTTCTCATTACTTAAACCTAAAACTATCATAATACCTGGGCATGGTAGGACAACTACCGTTGACTATGAGCTTAAGAACAATCCTTACATTGTAAGGATGTTTAGATGACATCTGGCACTCACATACTCTTTGGAGTTGTGGTAGCTTCTGCACTGAAACTACCAATAGTACCTGCAATGATAGGAAGTATACTACCTGATATGGATTTAAAGAAAGGGTTGCCCTTCAGGCAAAACAGAACTCTCTTCAATTCACATAGGGGAATTACACACCATCCAATCATACCAATTATGTTATTCATGGTTTACATCTATATCAGTCAAAACTTTCCTCATGAGATCGTTCTTAACAAGATATTGCTATCATTCGATGTAGGGTATGCATCACACCTATTGCTTGATATGCTTAACCCTCTTGGAATTCCGTTTACGTTTAGTTACTATCCGAGACTTTCATTTAAGATAACGAGAACCGGCGGAATCGGTGAGGTTATCACGGCAGTATGCCTGATCTGTGCACTCATTGAACTTGTAAATAAACATATGTTAACGTTAAATAGTATAATTGGCAAGGATTACATCAATCTACTACTCAAAATGTTCAGAGGAGGATAAATGAAGTTTTTCATAGATACGGCAAATGTAGATGAGATAAAAAAAGGATTAAGTATGGGGCTTGTTGATGGCGTTACAACGAATCCAACACTTATCTCAAAAACGGGTAAGCCATTTATGGAAGTTGCAAGGGAAATACTTTCAGTCGTGCCAGGGCCTGTAAGCCTTGAAGTGGTTAGTCTCGATACGGATGGAATGGTAAGAGAAGCTGAACAACTGGCAACATTGGCAGAGAATGTTGTTGTTAAGATACCAATGACACCAGAAGGCCTTAAAGCCGTTAAGGTACTTTCCAGCGAGGGCATAAAGACGAACGTCACGCTCATATTTTCAGCACTTCAAGCACTTCTTGCTGCTAAGTCCGGTGCTAACTACGTTTCACCGTTTGTTGGAAGATTGGATGATGTTGGACATGATGGCATGAACTTAGTTTCAGAAATCATCCAAATATACAATAACTATAATTTTGATACAGAGATAATAGTAGCAAGCATTAGAAGTCCAAAGCATGTGCTTGAATCTGCATTGATTGGTGCAGACATAGCTACGATTCCATTTAAGGTAATGCTACAACTATCAAAACATCCACTTACAGATGTTGGAATAGAGAGGTTCTTAGAGGATTGGTCTAGAGTCCCGGATAAGGGTAGCATCTTTGGATAGGGGGAGATGTGGACTTGGATGCTTTCAATGAAAAATTTGCCAAAGTTATGGCAGAACTTAAAAAAATGAAGTACGAAATTGAACTGCTTGAAAAAGAGTTGGAAGAATACAAGGAACTCTGTGATAAAACAAATCTTGTGCCTATGGAAAAGCTTGTCAAATATAGAATAGAAAGACTCGTCAGTAGATTAAGATATTCAAGTTGGGACAAGCTTAGAGGAATAATAATAAGGTTCAATGTTCCACCTGAAGGTTTAAACAGAGAAGAGATTACAGACATATTAAACTTCTTGGTTAACTACATTGATTCACACATTAGGCCATATGATTTTCTATTTAGGATAAATAAAAATACCATAGGTATTATCGTAGTTAACAAGGATGGCAACGAAGCACAAAGAGCACTTGAAAGGATTGAGGGGTTCCTTCCCAACATAAATTTTAGGCTTCCCAACAAGAAAAAGCTTCCTGTTACTCAATCTATAAGAGAAGTAACGTTTACAAAGGACACAAATGTAGACGAGGTTTTTAAATCCATAAAAAACCTCGAGTAGCAAATGCTACTCGATTATCTCAAGCACAGCTCTTTTCCCCATCTTTGTTGCAGCAGCTGCAAGAAGTGTTCTTAGAGCCTTAGCAGTTCTACCTTGCTTCCCAATAACTTTTCCCAAATCCTTTTGATCCACTCTAAGTTCAATAACTATGGTCCTTTCACCTTCAGTTTCAGTTGCAGAAACCTTATCCGGGTTATCAACCAGATTTTTAGCTACGCATTCAACCATTTCCTTTATAGCAGACATTAAGCCTCCTTTTTCTCTTTGAGTAAGGATGCTACCCTTCCGCTAAGCTTTGCACCTTTTGAACGCCAGTACTTCAACCTTTCATCCTTAACATTAAATAATTTTGCTCTTGGGTCAAAAAAACCAAGGATTTCGATTGCACTTCCCGTATTCTTGGTTGCATTATCAGCCACCACAACCTTGTACATATGAACCTTCTTTCTACCTGTCCTTTGAAGTCTTATCCTTACCAAACCATCCTCCTTAGATTACTTGAAGAGTAATTTTATTCCAAAACAGATTTAAATCAAGCCTACATAAAGGAAAAAGGCAACTTGCCCTTTTTCATGTGCTTCTTCATCTGCTTCATTGCCATCTTTGCCTGTACAAATTGCTTTATAAGGTTATTAACATCCCTAATGCTTGTCCCACTACCCTTAGCAATTCTCCTTTTTCTACTACTATTAATAATGGCATGATCCGTTCTCTCTTCCTTTGTCATTGAATTTATCACAGCTTCGACCCGCTTAAGCTTGGATTCATCAACCTTGGATTCCAATTGTTTAAGTAATTTTCTATTCCCAAGGCCTGGTATCATTCCCATTACCTTTTTTAAAGGCCCTAACTTTTGGATAGTTCTTAGTTGTTGCCTAAAATCCTCAAGCGTAAACGAACCCGAAAGAAGCTTCTGCTGCATAGAGGCAGCTTCGTCCTCATCTATGACCTCTTGTGCCTTTTCAACAAGCGAAACGACATCTCCCATGCCTAATATTCTTGATGCAATCCTATCGGGATGAAAAACATCAAAGTCACCTATATTTTCACCTGTTCCAACAAACTTTATGGGCTTTCCTGTAACACCCTTAACCGAGAATGCAACGCCTCCTCTTGTATCACTATCAACTTTGGTCAAGACAATACCTGTCATACCAACCTGCTCGTCAAATGCCTTTGCAACGTTAACGGCTTCCTGACCAGCCATAGCATCCACGGCAAACAGGGTTTCATCAGGGTTTAGGCTATCCTTCACAGCCTTTGCCTCTTCCATCATCTCCTTATCTACATGAATCCTACCAGCCGTATCTACTATCAATACATCGTAGCGTTCTCCCTTTGCCTTTTCAAGGGCATGTTTCGATATACCAACAGCCGAACCCTTCTCTATGAAAACCGGGATACTCAATCTATTGCCCAATTTTTCGAGTTGGAGCATGGCGGCAGGCCTATGAATATCAACGGATGTAAGCAAAACCTTCTTCCCATTTTTCTTTAGGTAACTTGCAAGTTTAGCTGCCGTTGTCGTTTTACCGGAACCCTGAAGCCCTATCAAAAGAATTATAGACGGTTTACTCAAAAGCTTAAGGCCTGATTCCTCTGAGCCAAGCATATCCTTGAATTCATCGTAAACGAGCTTCACAAGTTGTTGCGAAGGTGTAACGCCCTTCGTTACCTGCGCGCCCAATGCCTTTTGCCTTATATGGTTCACGAAATCCGAAACTACCTTATAGTTAACATCAGCCTCAAGCAAACTTAGTTTTATATCCCTTAAACCCTTTTCAAGGGTCTTTTCATCAATAGTTTTCCTCTTTGAAAACCTCTCCATGGTTGATTGGAGCTTTTTGGAAAGAGTATCAAACATTAAGCCTCCTTATACCTCGATTTCACTACCCGCCACGGCTTCCACAAACTTAGAAGCATACATATCCTTAAAGATACCAATAGCCCTATCTCCCGTGCAGTGGCATGGCGCAACAAAATCTGTGAACGCTTTAAGATCCTCAGCTATCTGTTTAACCTCGTTATCCGGTGTCCTATAAAGGTGGAAACCTCCGATGATAAGGTGAAGCTTCTTCTGTGTTAGCTCAAATGCCCTTTGTGCTATATTAACGATTCCTGGATGGGAACATCCGGTTACAAGCGTAAAGCCCTTCTGTCCATTTACTATGATTGATTGTTCCATAGATGGTTTTTCAAGTCCCGTAGGCATGGTTCCCGTCGTCATTATCCTGTAGGATATGTAATCCGGCATTTCCACAGGAACACACTTTACGTATGGAGGGATTTTCTCCATAAACTCCTCACAATCCGGCTTTGGAACGTAAAGGAACTCTAAATCCTTATTCACGGATATTATGTAGTCAAGTCCTCCAACATGATCCCAATGGTTATGAGACAAAACAACGGTATCTATCTTTTCAGGCGATATACCAAAAGCCTCCATGTTGTGCTTTAGGATATCTCCCTTTGCACCTGTATCAAACAGTAATCTTTGACCCTCAAGTTCAACGAATGCAGAAAAACCCCAATCGGGAATAAAACCCTCCCTTGCGTTGTTATCGTAGACTATCCTTATTGATTCCATGACGCCTCCTGATTTTTGGTTATTTTGTATAATTGTAAATTATGCCCGAATGGCGGAACTGGCATACGCGCAGGATTCAGGATCCTGTGGAGGAAACTCCGTGCGGGTTCAAATCCCGCTTCGGGCACCATTTGATAGAATTAGGTAAACCTAATTAGGAGGAACCATGGAAACGCTAAATTGCAAAGGTATAGAAAATTTTTTAAAAGGAATCGTGGAATTCAGTGAAGGTAAGATAAATATAAAGAATGAGCAGGCTCTAAGGGAAAGAATAGATAGGATCATCTATAGAGCAGTTTTTGGTAATGAGCAGGAAAAGCAATGCTGTAGATGGTTCATAAGGTCGGCAGCTCTTTCGCTTGGCATTGTACCCTCATCTATACATGACTTTTACGTAAATGCAATGGGAAAGGAAAAGTTAGACAAGTGGTTTACGGTTCCAGCCATGAACATAAGGGGAATGAGCTACGATGTCATGAGAAGGATATTCAAGATAGCGGTAGAAAAGAATATAGGTGCATTTATACTTGAAATTGCAAAATCCGAAATAGGTTACACGGACCAAAAACCATCCGAATACGTTTCATGTGCCTTAGCTGCTGCTATAAAGGAAGGTTATAGGGGGCCCGTTTTTATCCAGGGTGACCATTTCCAATTCAAGGCAGAAAATTACAGTAAAAACCCAGAAGCAGAACTACAAGGCATAAAGGATATAACTAAGGAAGCAATAGAAGCTGGGTTCTATAACATAGACATTGATCCATCAACACTTGTTGACTATTCGAAGGATAGGATCATAGATCAGCAATATCATAACTACCTGAATACCGCAAGGATGACGGCATTCATAAGGGAAATTGAGCCAGAAGGCATAACGGTTTCCGTAGGCGGTGAGATCGGCCATATAGGTGGGAAAAACTCCACAGTCGAGGAATTCGAAACCTTCATGAAGGGATATCTTGAAACCCTTAGTGGTTACGGTGAAAACCTTAAGCACATAAGCAAGATAAGTGTTCAGACTGGTACAAAACACGGCGGCATACCACTTCCAAATGGAAAGATAGCAAAGGTAAAGCTTGATTTTTCCGTCCTTGAAAGGATAGGAGAGGTTGCAAGGAAGAAGTACGACATGGCAGGGGCAGTTCAGCACGGTGCATCAACGCTTCCCGATGAGCTTTTCCATAAGTTCCCACAGGTAAAAACAGCTGAGATACATCTCGCAACTGGTTTCCAAAACATAATATACGAGCATTTGCCGGAAAATTTAAAAAACGAAATATACACGTGGTTGAAGGATAACTTAAGTGACGAGTGGAAGGAAGGATGGACAGAGGAACAGTTTATATACAAGACAAGGAAGAAGGCCTTTAAGCCTTTTAAAAGAGAGTTTTGGGATCTACCATCCAGCACAAAGGAAGATATACTTGATGCACTTGAGAAAAAGTTTAGGTTCCTCTTTGAACAGTTAAAGATTTCCAATACGAGGGAAATTATTGGGAACTATACCAAACTTGTAAAGGTCCTTCCAAAAAAGCCGGAGTAAAAATCTTAAGCCCTGGAAAACCAGGGCTTTTAAATTATTTAATTTTTGAAAGGATTTTTAGGCATTCCTGCATTTCCCATTTACTTCCAAGTATTACGGGTACTCTCTGATGAATGGACTCTGGAATAACATCCAATATTCTTTCCCTTCCAGTTGAAGCTATACCTCCTGCATTTTCAATGAGGAAGGACATTGGGCTTGCTTCATATAAAAGCCTCAGCTTTCCGCTGGGATGTTTGTCATCGGATGGGTATGAAAATATTCCCCCTTTAATAAGAGTTCTGTGAACATCAGCTACCATTGAACCAACGTACCTCTGTGTGTAATTACCGCTGGACTTAAGGTAGTCTATGAATCTCCTCATACCATCATCACTCCACCTTTCATAGTTTGACTCATTTATTGAGTATATCTTTCCCCTTTCAGGCATCCTTATTTCCGGATGGGAAAGCAAGAAGTTACCTGATTCTGTATCAAGCGTAAATCCAACAACGCCTTTACCAAGTGAAAGTACGAGCATTGTACTTGGCCCGTATATAACGTAACCCGCTGCTACTTGTTCCCTTCCGGGCCTCAACAGGTTATCCTTGTGAATCGAGAATATCGTTCCAATACTAACGTCAACGTCTATGTTGGAAGAGCCATCAAGTGGATCAAAAGCAACCGTATAGCCAGAATCCGAGATTATCACTGCTTCATCCATTTCTTCTGAGGCAATTTGACACACCCTACCGGAACATCTAAGGTAATTCAGAAGCGTTTCATTTGCTATTTCATCGAGTTTTTGAACCTCTTCACCTTGAATATTAACTTTTTTAGCCGAACCAATAATATTAATTAGCCCTGCCTTTCTAACCTTTCCGGCTATTTCCTTTGTAGCAGATGAAATTTCATTTAAAAGCAGCATAAGTTCATCCGTTAAGGTACTTCCAAACTTCTTCCTATTAAGGTAAAGATACGAAGAAAACGCGGTTGCCATAAAACCTCCTATATTAAGTTTTACTTAGAATATAACTTTTAAAAACTTCCTTATAATGGTCTTCTCGCCGTAATTCTCAAATACAGCCACAACCTTTGCATTTGCACCTATACCATCGATACTCTTCACAACACCCTTGCCGAACTTTTCATGGAATACAAGCCTTGGCTTTTTGGCCGCTGTAGGTCGATTAGGTTTAGGTTTTCTATTTACCATCCTCACAAGATTCATCGGAATCTCATTTATGAACCTTGATTTTTCGGTTTCTTTATACGTTCCGAAGTACCTTCTCTTAGCAGAATAACTAAGGGATAAAAGTTTTTTGGCCCTCGTTATGGCAACATAGAAAAGCCTTCTTTCCTCTTCAATACCCTCAGCTGAACCGATTGATCTTGCATGCGGAAATAAGTTTTCCTCAAGGCCAGTTATAAAAACAACCGGAAATTCAAGACCCTTTGAAGCATGAATTGTCATAAGCATAACGGCATCACTATCATCTATTTCGTCTTGATCAGAGGAAAGAGCAATGGAATTGAGAAACTCAAGGAAAAGTTCCTCACCCTTTAGGTTATTTCTCTCTGAAAACTCTTGAAGCGTATTCGCAAGTTCATTGATATTCTCCATACGAGATTGAAAATCATCGGGAAACTCCCCTTTAATGTAGTTTTCGTAGTCTGTCAAAACCACAATGGCCCTTATGAGCTTGTACGGTTCCAATGCATTTGACTTCTGCTTTATCTCATTTAAGATATTTAGAAGGGCTAAAACCGATTGTTTCCTCGATGCATTTAGGTTATTCGCAACCTCTGCCAATGCATCCTTTACATTCAATCCCTTGCCAAGCATAGATTCAAATTTTCTCTCTACCGCTTGACCCAAACCCCTTTTTGGAACGTTAAGTATCCTAAAAATGGATACCCTGTCCTCGTCAAACAACGAAGCCCTTAAGTATGCAATAACATCCTTTACCTCTTTTCTCTCGTAAAACCTCAAGCTGCCCACTAATTTGTACGGTATAGACCTCTGTCTCAGTGCATCCTCAAAAAGTCTCGATTGGGCATTTGTCCTGTAAAAGACGGCAACGTCAGATGGTTTGGCTCCATTAGATAAAAGATGTTCTATGCTATCTGCCACATATCTTGCCTCTTCCCTATCGTTTCTCGCCTTTAGAAGCCTTATAGATTCGCCCTCTGGGTTATCCGTATATAGGCTCTTCCCCTTTCGCATATTGTTGTTCTTTATGAGACTATTTGCAGCTTTAAGTATCGTGGATGTAGAACGGTAGTTCCTTTCAAGTTTAATAACCTTTGTATTCTTAAATTCCCTTTCAAAATCCAGGATATTATTTATATTTGCACCGCGCCACGTATATATACACTGATCCTCATCGCCGACAACGCATACATTACCTTCCTTAAGTGTGAGAAGCTTAATGATATTATATTGAACCTTGTTGGTGTCCTGATATTCATCGACTAAAACGTACTTAAAGTAGTTTCGATAATTTTCATTTATATCCTCTTCATGAAGGAGCTTCTCACCGTAAATTAGAAGATCGTCAAAATCAAAGGCATTGGCATCCTTTAATCTCCTCTGGTAAATCTCTAAGATCTCATCAATTTCGCCGTACTTCAAGCGTGCAGAATCAACTGAAGACATACCATTCTTTATATTGCTTATAACAGACGAAATTACAGCCGGGCTGTAGCAATTTCTATCAACATTAAGCTCATTAAGTATCTTTACTATAAGCTTCTTCTTATCATTCGAATCGTATATTAGAAAATTTGGCTTGTAACCCAACCGCGAACTATGGGATTTCAGAAGTCTAACGCAAAAGGCATGAAAGGTATAGATGTTAACATTGGCAGTCCTTCCAAGTAAACCTTCAACACGTTCCTTCATCTCCTTCGCAGCCTTGTTTGTAAACGTAACCGCCAAGATTCGTTTAGGTTCGAAACCAAGTTCCTTCACCATATATGCTATCTTATAGGTGATAACCCTTGTTTTGCCAGACCCAGCGCCTGCAAGTATTAAAAGCGGGGAACCAAAATAGGTTACAGCTTCTTTCTGCTGTTCATTTAAATTCTTTATCATGCCTTCACCTTATTTTATTGACCTTTAGGTTTGATTCTACTAAAATCTCAATTAAACAATCAGGAGGATAAAATGTATAACGTTTTAGTAACAGAGCACATATCCGATGCAGGTATAGAAATACTTAAAAAGCAACCGGACATCAACCTAACCTATGACCCTGAGCTGTTTAGAAACTTCGATAGGATAGTTGAAATTATCCCGGAGTACGATGCAATAATAACTCGAAGCGGAACACCCGTTAATGAAAGGCTGCTATCAGCAGCAAGAAAGCTTAAAGTTATAGGAAGGGCAGGCGTAGGGGTTGATAATATAGACATAGAAGGTGCATCCCGAAGAGGCATATTAGTCGTCAATGCACCTACGGGAAATACTTTGGCAGCTACAGAACACACAATGGGCATGCTGATATCCGCTGCAAGGCAAATTCCTTATGCATTTATCTCACTTAAATTAGAGCATAAATGGGAAAGGAAGAAGTTCATGGGTGTTGAACTTGCTGGAAAAACGCTTGGCATAATCGGTTTCGGTAGAATAGGGTCAAGGGTAGCTATAAGGGCCAAGGCTTTTGATATGAAGGTTGTAACCTATGATCCCTACATTAAAAAGGAAAAAGCTGAAAGGTTGGGAGTTAAGTTAGTTGATAATTTAGATGACCTTTTAGGGCAATCCGACTTCATAACCGTGCACACACCGTTAACCGATGAAACGAGAAACATGATAACTAAGAAGGAAATGGAGAAGATGAAGGATGGAGTAATTCTCCTTAACATTGCAAGGGGAGGGATAATAAACGAAAAGGATCTCTATGATGCCCTTGTATCAGGAAAGGTAAGGGCTGCAGCAGTGGACGTTTTCTCAAAGGAACCAGCTACAGAGAACATACTCCTAAATGCACCGCACATAATAGTAACACCACACATAGGGGCAAACACGTTTGAAGCACAGACCAACGTTGGCATAATCATTGCAAATCAGGTAATAGCAGGCTTAAGAGGAGAGGAAGTAGAGTTCGCCGTCAATGCCCCATTTGAGGAAGCTGAGGTAGCAAAGGCATTTAAGCCCTTCATGGAGATATCAGAAAAGCTTGGAAAGTTTGCAGTTCAAGCTGCATGCGCAAGGTCAAGGGAAATTGTAATAGAATATAGAGGTGATTTAGGCACAGATACAAAACCATTTACAACGGCCTTTATAAAGGGCTTCCTTCAACCAATTACGGACATACCGGTGAACCTCATAAATGCTCCATTCTTAGCAAAGGAAAGGGGAATAATCGTAACTGAGGTAAAGAGACCAGAATCCGTTAACTTTAAAAGGCTCATAAAGGTATCGTGTAAATCAAATGGTGAAACATTTTCTGCCGCTGGAACGGTAATGGACGATAAGTTTCCAAGGATCGTAGAGATTAACGGTTTATTATTCGATTTGAAACCAGAAGGTAAATTCCTTTTAATAAAGAACTTCGATGTTCCGGGCGTTATTGGAAAGCTCGGCTCAACACTTGCAAGCTACGGAGTAAACATAGCGGGATTTGAACTTGGAAGAATGGAAAAGGGAAAGGAAGCAAAAACCGTTATATTGGTTGACGAAAGTGTACCTGAAAAGGCAATAAATGAAATTAAGGCTATTCCTGAAATATCCGATGTCAAAATGATAGAGTTATAGAAACCTTATGGCAGATAGGATTCTCCTATCTGTTCTTTCCTTTCTATAGGAATGGAAAAGATCATTGTTACAAACTGTACAGAATTTTACATCCTCAATATTTCCAACACCGGCAGCTCTTAGCTGTATCCTGTTAGCTTCCTTTAGATCAAATAGAAACTTTCCGGTTCGTTTTCTTTTAAATGCCCTTAAGTAAACACTTGGAAATCTGTTAAATAAATCCGTACCTACCTCATAGCAGTCCCCACATATGCTAACGCCAAGTATAGCCTTCCTAACCATCGAGATCCTATTCATAAATTTAACGGCCTCAAAGGTTATACCCTTTAGCGTTCCCCTCCAACCAGCGTGAACAACTCCAATGAGGTTATTTGCTATCAGGAATATCGGAAGGCAATCGGCTGTTAAAACACCTATCCAGTATCTCTTGCTATCCGTTACAAGGGCATCGGCTTCAATTTTTGAAAGCCTATTGGCAAAGGCAACCCTGCTTCCGTGAACTTGATCTGGAATAACAACAGGTAATCCCTTTAATTCCCTGATATTCCTTCCATCAACTGGTTTCTTGGATATGAATATCTCATAATCCCTAATTGCAAGTTCCCCTCTATTACTGTTAACAATTATTCTACAAAATATCTCATACCTTTGAACGTTAGATCCTCATCGATTACATCAAACTGCAGGGAATCCCTTACATAATGAAGGTTTCCCCCAGTGAGTATTCTCTTACCGTGGGGGAAAAATCTCAATACTCTT
>CAZXGR010000010.1:0-4205 GCA_964640245.1 uncultured bacterium
AAACCTCTGATAGAAGGTAAATAGCTAATCCAGCTATGTTGTGGTCCTTGTGCCTGTCAAACATCGACGGGGAGATCACGATTTCTGGCCTGAAGTTCTCCATCTCATTTTTTAGTTTGTTCAACAACCCGTTTTTAAACAGTTCCAATCTTCCATCAGGAAACTCTAAAAACTTGAAATCCTGAATTTCTAAAGCTTTCATTAGGTTTAGGGCTTCTTGCTTTCTTATTTTTCCATAATAGCTCCTTGTTAAAAAGGGATTTCTATAAACCTTGAGTTTGCATATGGTGTTCGCTTCGCCGTTTGTAAGGAAAACCACCCTTAATTTTGATCTCCCTTTCGATTCGCTGAGGATGTGAAATGATGAAATTAATTCATCGTCGGGGTGTGGTGATACTATCAGGATTTTTTTATTCCTAAATTCCATTTGGAAGTATCCCCTTTTTATAGGCTCTATACCAGTAGATGAAGTTTCTTCCCTTACGGTTTGTTGATGTAAACGTGTGGTTTCCGATTGATAGATTTACCTTTTGGCCTTTACGGTAAGCCTTACCATCGAGAATACCGTTAACAGGTTTAAATCGTTCATTGAGGATGATGTAATTCCCGGGAATTCTTACTGTGAAGTTCTTGCTGATCCGTTTCCCTGATACTAAGACCCATCCTGTACCTATAATAGGCACATAGTTTTTCCTTATAAACCTCAAGTCCTCAGTAGGAAACCTTGCAGCATTTTCAAACGGAAATACTATATGTGTTTTATGAGTTATTAGACTTTGAACTATTTCATCCCTTAGGAGTCCCTTTTTTAACCTCATCGATGTAAACTCTTCCAATCCATAGTAGTAAGGCCTTTTCCAGAATATCGACTCTCCCTTTGCATCCATGACATAGTCATCCTTTTTTGCCAATGTCAGAAGGGTTTTCATGCTTTTCTTGTATTTGGCGTTGTGGTCTATGAACAGTAGGGGATTCAGGGATTTAAGGAAAAGAACAACGATAAAGATGGAAGTCTCTGTGAATCTTAGCGTCCTTTTAGATAGGAAAAGCTTTAAGATATAGGTTAAACCTATCAATAAACACAGGCATATCAGTAACCTTACAGGCATGGTAGTTTGTGATTGCCTTTCCGGATATACAACCAACAATGCTAAGGTAAAGTTCGTAATCGACAGTAAGCTAAAGATAGCCCTGTTGATTCCTCCCCTGTACTTTCGGAGAAAGTATACGTAAGGTGTGGTAATTATGAGGAAGTAAAATAGACTTTTGAAATAGTTGTTCTTGATCGGTAAAAGGTTGTAAGTAATGGTATAGTAGATCATCGTTCCTAACGAGTTTAACTTCCAAAAGCAGATGCATATAATCGTTGGAACTATTACAAATCCCAATGTAAAGTAAGCAAAGAGTTTCTTAACTTCTATTTTTCTATCGTAGAACTTCCTTATCAGAAGGATCGTTGTCAGTTCAGCTGGTAAGAATAAAGGTATTGTCTTGAGTGAAACACTTGCATTTACCCCATTTAATAGGCCCAATATGAAGATGTTTCTTGGTTTCTTGATATCGCAGAAACTTATTATGTAAATGCAGGATAAGAACAGCATCGTATACAACGGAGCTGGTCTAACTGCTATGTCAGAATTTGGGATAAGGACGATTAGAGTAGAAAGTATAAAGATTATTTCGTCTTTGGAGAAGTTGAGGGATTTTCCTAAGAATAAGCCAAGTATTAAAATCTGTGGAATAAAGAAGAGCATAAAAACAATAATTCTTGCATATACTACGAAGTTGGTCGATGGATGTAGATGCAAAAGCTGGATTATACCTGCCATTGTTATGTGAAATAGCGGGGTGTGATTGTCAAATACATCCCTATACTGAACAAAACCTTTTATCCAGCTATATATTACGTGCAGGTGCTGTAGCTCATCGCTTTCAAATGGATAAAAGCTTATCCTTAGTGAAATATATACAAGTGTTAATAACCCTATGATAATGGAAGTTTTCCTCAATTTTAACCTCGATTCTTAATGTTGGGTTCACAACTGTATGCTTTGAAGATTACAGATGCCTTACGTTGTCATGAAAGTTTCAAAATGTCTGTTTGATTACAAAATGTAGTGAAACATTCAACGCTTTTTCCGATAGCTGAGGGATTTTCTGTTTGGCATGGTTATTGCTTTTAATCATATAAGGAGGCAACCATGATGAACGAAGAGGAAATTAAGAGGAGGATCGAAAGGCATCCATGTTTCAATGAGGTAGCGTCGCATAGATACGGAAGGATTCACCTTCCCGTAGCGCCTAAGTGCAATATCCTGTGTAACTTTTGCAATAGGAAGTACAACAATACCAATGAGGATAGACCAGGGGTGACAAGCGCAGTTTTAACGCCAGAGGAAGCACTCGAAAGAGTTTCGCTTTACAGAAGCTTTATGCCAAACCTTGCCGTTGCCGGTATCGCAGGCCCAGGCGATCCGCTTGCCAATATAAGCGCTACGAGGAAAACGTTTGAGCTGATAAGAAAAAACTTTCCAGATATGGATCTCTGCATGAGCACGAACGGTGTTGCCCTTCCAGAAAGCGTTGATTGGATAAGTGATTTAGGCATAGGAACGGTGACCGTCACCGTAAATGCAGTAGACCCAAATGTGGCAAAGAACACCTATTCCTTTGCCAAGAAGAATGGTAAGCTTCTCTTGGGTTTGGATGCTGCAGACTTTATCTTGGAAAGGCAGGAAGAAGGATTAAGGGAACTCTGCAAGAAGGATATCTTGGTAAAAGTCAATACCGTTGTGATACCTGGTGTAAACGATTTTCATATCTTAGATGTAGCTAAGAAGATAAAAAAATTAGGGGTATTCATGCATAACATCATGCCGCTTATACCTGTTAAGGGTTGTGTCTTTTGGAAAAAAGGCCTTAGAAAAGGCCCGAGCCGTGAACTTATACGTAGTTTGGGCGAAAAGGTAAGCTCGATGGGTATGAAGGTTATGACGCACTGCAGGCAGTGCAGGGCAGATGCAGTCGGAAGGTTAGGTGAAAACATCAGCGTTAACCATGTGAAGAGGTCAAATGATAAGACAATTGTTGCACTGGCTTCGAGTGATGGGAAGGTCGTTGATAGGCACTTTGGTGCTGCTGATAGGTTCTTCATATATGCATTGGATTCTAATGGCTATTCATTAGAGGATGTTAAACATGTAAAACCCTATAACTACGTTCTTATCAATGATTTTACCGGTAGAAAGGCAATACTCGGATTTATTGAGAGCTGCGATTACCTGGTAGCTTCGAGGATAGGTAAGGTTCCATCCGAGGTTTTGAGAAATTTAGGGGTGAAGGTTTTAACCGTAGGTGATGGAACACCCATAGAGGATGTTCTTTCAGGCTTTAATGCTAAGACAAAGGTTTAGGGAGGATAGAATGGATAAGGTGCTTAATAACGCTGTTGAAGTATTTTCAAGGAACCCAGATGTATGTTTTTCCGATGAGGAACTTGAGAAAGTTGTATTTGATGATGTTCCATACTTTGACTTAACTACCCATGTTTTGAACATTGGTCAGGTGCAGGGAAAGATTACCTATACATCCCGTCACAAGATGGTTATCTGTGGCACGGAGGAGGTAATCAGGATATTCAAGATGTTCGGTATAAAAACTACCTATTTTCTTCCATCTGGCAGTATCATCGAAGAAGGCACCCTTTTTCTTGAGGGCAAGGGCAAGGCCGAGGACTTACACAAGGTATGGAAGGCTACGCAGGTTTTTCTTGAATACGGATGTGCCATGGCTACGAGGACCTATAACCTCGTTTCAAGGGCAAGAAGTGTCAATCCTGATGCCTGTGTTGTTACAACGAGAAAGAACTTTCCATTTGCCAAGAAGCTTTCACTAAAAGCCGTTCTTACCGGTGGTGCCTATCCGCACAGGTTGGGTCTTTCAGAAACCGTTTTGATCTTTGGCGAGCATGTTAACTTTTATGGGGGATATGAGGAACTATTTAAGAATATGGATTCATTGAAGAGAATGGTTCCGGAGAAGAGAATCACGGTGGAAGTTAAGGACATGGATACGGCTTTTAAGGCTGTAGAAGCTGGAGTTGACATTATCCAGCTTGACAAGTTCTCGGTGGATGATGTCAAGAGGATCGTTGATGCAGCACATCCTAAAGGCCTAAAGGTAGCTGCAGCAGGTGGAATAAATGA
>CAZXGR010000010.1:4305-18372 GCA_964640245.1 uncultured bacterium
GGCATCAAAGTTAAAAACCTTAAATGACCTTTCAAAGGCAAGGAGGATTGCTGTTGGCGATAGGTTTACAACTGTTGGAGTATATGGATTACAGGCATTCAAATCCATAGGTATGTATAAGGAGCTTAAGCCAAAATTCGTTTCGGCCTCCACCGTTAATCAGGCTGCTGTATGGGTTTCCACAGGCAACGTTGATGCAGCAACCCTTTTTGTGCCAACCTACATTGATTTTAAGGATAAGCTAAAGATTCTGTACGTTTTCCCAAGGGAATCACATAGGCCTGTGCTTTTTTGGATAGCTTCAGTGAATCAAAATGGTAGGAAATTTGAGAAATTCTTCCTTAAGGACGTAGGCTCTATCCTTAAAACCTTTGGTTTTAAACCTATAGAGGATAAGAATGTTCATCCTAAGTAATGAAGCTCTCTTTTCAATATGGCTTTCCGTTAAGGTTTCCGTGATAGCGACAATGATAGTTGTATTTTTAGGTATGCCTTTGGCATATACACTTGCAAAGAAGAATGTTCCCTTTAGGAATCTTATTGAATCACTAACCGTTCTACCGCTTGTCTTTCCTCCAACGGTAACAGGCTACCTACTTCTTCTCCTATTGGGTTTACATAGTCCTTTTGGAAGGTTCCTCTTACGCTTCGACATTAGTTTTGTATTCACTCCGTATGGTGCTATTCTTGCCGCTGCAATTGCCTCGTTTCCAATATTCGTAAAGGGTGCCACAGCTGCAATTGCTTCCGTGGATAACAGGCTGATCGATGTTTCATTTACACTTGGAAAGGGTGAATTTGAAACGTTTTGGAAAGTTGTGTTTCCCATTGCAAAGAGGGAAATAGCTGCTGCTACCGTGCTTAGCTTTGCAAGGGCTTTGGGTGAGTTTGGTGGAACGCTTATGCTTGCCGGGAACATTCCGTTCAAGACCAATACGGTTCCACTTCAGATATACAACGATGCATCTTCGGGTAACTTCGGCGAGGCAAATCTTTTAACGCTAATAATGGCCATTTTTTCTCTCATTACCATCTACCTGATAGATGAGCTTTCCAAATCAAGGAGGTTGGAATGGTAATGGAGGTTAGGATATCAAAGAGGATTAATCATTTCTCGCTAAACGTTGGCTTTCAATCAAAGGGGCTTGTCACGGCACTTTTTGCGCCATCGGGGTCTGGCAAAACCCTGACGCTTAGCTCCATAGCCGGAATACTAAAGCCGGATGAAGGCTTCATAAGGGTTAAAAAAGATGTTTTCTTTGATTCAAAAAATGGTATAGATGTTCCATTACAGAGGAGAAAGATCGGTTATGTGCCGCAGGATTATGCCCTGTTTCCGAACATGAGCGTTTTTGAGAATATCTCCTTTGGTTGCAGTGAAAGGGAAAGGGTTCATGAACTTTTGGAACTTTTTGAACTAAAGGGCCTCGAAGACTCATACCCCTCACAGCTTTCGGGTGGTCAAAAGCAGAGAGTGGCCTTTGCAAGGGCCTTGGCACGAAGCCCAAGCGTTCTGCTATTGGACGAGCCATTTTCTGCCATTCACTCTAACCTAAAGCAAGAATTAGTAGATGGAGTTGGCAAGTTTTCAAGGATGTTTAACGTCCCTATTGTTCTTGTTAGCCACGATATCAAGGAGGTTTTCTCCATTTCAGATAGTTTGGTAGTAATGAAGGATGGAAGAGTTAAGCAGATAGATACACCCCTTAGTGTTTACTTTAACCCGATTGATGTGGAAACGGCAACAATACTTGGGCACAGAAGCTTTGTTCCCGGTTACGTGAAAGATGCAGGAAAGTTCAGCATCGTAAAGCTTTTTGATGGCCAGATTCTAATGGTGAAGAAAACCTCTAAGTTTTTGAACGGTGAAAAAGTATTGGTATCCGTCCTTTCATCGGCGGTTTCGCGTATTTTCAATGAAAATAGGGTAAAAGTTTTTATTGAAGCTGTAAATAACATGAAGGAATTTGTAAACATAACGGGTACCATTGGTAAATTTAGGTTATCCTTCCGTATTAAGCCTTTCCAGCTTTCGCAGTTTTCCATAGAAAAGGGAAGGACTGCCGAGATTCCCTTAAACCCGAACTTCTTAATTCCGCTTCCGGATGTATGATGATAATTATAGATACTGCTGAGAAGTCAGATTTGGAAAGTATGTCCAAGTTACTTGAACAATTGTTCTCTATTGAATCGGATTTTTCCGTGGATGAGCATAAACAGAGAAGGGGATTGAAGCTCCTTCTGGATAATGAGAATGCATCGGTTCTCGTGGCAAGAGACAACGGTAAGGTCGTTGGCATGTGTAGCTTGCAGTTTGTCATTTCTACATCCGAGGGTTGTAGGGTAGCGATCTTGGAGGATCTAATTGTGGATGAAGCCTACAGGGGTAACGGCATAGGCTTAAGGTTGCTCAAGACAGCTGAGGATTACTGTAAGGTACATGGTATAACGAGGATTACTCTGCTTGCCGACAAGGATAACTTTAAGGCAATTGATTTTTATAGGTTTAATGGATGGAAGGAAAGCAACTGCATAGTTTTAAGAAGGTTTTTGTGAGATTTAAATCTTAGGTATTCTTATGTTGTATTTTTTGATTCTATAGTTTACCTGCCTTACGGTCATGTTCAGTATCCTTGCTGCCTTTGCCTGGCAGTATCCGGTTTTTCTTAATGCTTCCTCTATCATTTCCCTTTCTGACCTTTTCTGGTTTTCTATGGGCTTGGGTTGTTTAACTTCGGTATTGACGTATTCGTTTTCTATGTATGAAAAATCATAGGGTTCGAGCCTATCCTTATCTGAGAGAACGATGGCTCTTTCGATGTAGTTCTCAAGCTGCCTTACGTTCCCCGGCCAGTCGTATTCCATTAATGTGGAAAGTGCTTCCGGGGAAATGGTAAATTTTTTCTTATACTTCCTTGAAAACCTGTTGAGAAAAAAGCTGACGAGTGGCGGGATATCCTCCTTCCTTTCCCTTAACGGAGGAATGAAGATCGTAACAACCGATAATCTGTAGTATATATCCTCTCTGAACTTCCTTTCCCTTACCATTTCCTCAAGGTTTGCATTTGTTGCGGCTATTATTCTAACGTCTACCTTAACTGGTTTGTTCCCACCTATCCTTGTGAACTCCTTTTCTTGAAGTACTCTTAAGAGTTTTGCCTGAAGTCCCAATGGCAGATCACCGATTTCGTCCAGGAACAACGTACCCCCATCGGCAAACTCAAACTTACCCTTTTTCTTCGCATTTGCACCGGTAAATGCGCCCTTCTCATAGCCGAACAGTTCTGCTTCCAATAGATTTTCAGGAATAGCTGCACAGTTTATGGCAACGAATGGTTTATCCTTCCTATTGCCGTTGAAGTGAATTGCCCTTGCAATTACCTCCTTTCCCGTTCCACTTTCACCCCTTAAGAGAACCGTTACATCGGTTTCGGAAAGCTTCCTGGCCATTCTGAATATCTTCTTCATTGGCTTACTTATCCCGATAACATTGCCAAGCTGCGATGATGTCTCAAGTTCGGCTTTTAGCTTGAGGTTTTCTATCCTTAGCCTTTCGTTTTCACCCTTTAATCTTATGTATAGGTTCACCGAACTTCCTATTATCTCTGCTATCATCTTCATGGTTGAGGTTAAATTTGAAACACTAAATGGCATTTTGTTCTTTTTAAATTCAATGCCTAAAACACCCAAAACTTCATTTTTAAACCTGATTGGCACTATAAGTGCCGATACGTTTTCACTTTTTCTTCCCTTTATCTTTCCCAAAAAGTAGGGTTCCTTGAGGATATTATCTATAAAGATGGGGCAGCCTGATGAGTAAACTTTTCCAGTTATACCTTCTCCTTTTTTGTACTTGAGCTTTAGAAGTTCAACTGTATTTATATTGTAGCCGTAAGCTCCCGTAAGCACACTTTCGCCTATTTCCCTTATTAGGAGGTAAGCTCTTTGAAGGTTAAGTGCATTGCCCAGCAGCTTTACAGATTCCCTAAGCCCTTGGTTTTCATTCTCCGAGGAATTGATGAGCTTTGCAATGTTGTACACCAAGTTTATCCCTACATCCTTTTCAATCATTGTCCCTTCCTAAGGTTTTGTGAATCAAACTACATATTTCCTCGATGGTAAGAGGTTTTTCGATGCCTTTAATCCTTTCTGTAACTAATTTTCTCTCCGATTCTGAGAGTGTTATTCCACATTTTAACGCAATTTTGTCCAAACTCCTTTTACCTGAAAGATATCCAAGCATGAACTTTGGCTTTCTACCAAGCATCTCCGGAGGAAATGGAAAGTAGGAGTTCTTAGATTTCAACAACCCATCTATATGAATACCTGATTTCTGTGTGAAGATGAGATCCCCAACTATGGGCTTATACGGCATAACATCCAAGTTTATTAAGTTTGCAAAGCGGTTGCAAACATCTGTTAATCTATCTAATCTTATGGATGTTTTAAGGTTATATAGAACCTCAAGTGCAACTGCTACTTCCTCCAAAGGGGCATTTCCAGCTCTTTCACCAACTCCCAAGAGCGTAACGCTTACATGTTCAGCTCCAGCCTTTACGCCTGCTAACGCATTAGCCGTGGCAAGCCCAAGATCATTGTGCGTATGGACCTCTATTTCAATTGGTACTTCCTTGAGTTTTTTAACAAGTGAAAAGAACGAAAAAGGTTCACCGCAACCAACAGTATCGGCTATCCTAATCCTATCCGCACCGCTATTCCTTGCAAGTTCCGTAAATTCCATTAGGAAACGTTCATCGGCTCTTGTGGCATCCTCATAGCCTATAGAAACGTAGAGGTCATGCGATTTTGCATAATCGATACAGGAAACTAAGTTTTTCCTTAACCAATTTCTGTTCTTCCTGAGTTTTCTTTCTATCATTAAATCGGATACTGGAAATGATATGTCAACGGCTCTTGCACCGCAGGATATAGATGCATCAATATCCTCTAACCTTCCCCTGTTCCACGTAAGGATCCTTGTTTTGCCATTCGATGCATCCAGAAGCCTTTCGATGAATTCCATTTCCTCCTTGCCTGCTATGGGTATGCCTGCCTCTATTTCGTTAACACCAAGCTCCATTAGAAGTTTAGAAAGCTCCAATCGATCCTTTAAGTTTATCCTTTTCATCAATGGGCCTTGCAACCCATCCCTTAACGTTGTGTCGTTAACGAAGATCCTCTTCATTATTCTTCCTTCTTGAGTTCTTTGCTTGGGCAGATGACAACCCTTTTTTCCTCAGGGAATGTGACCTCGAATAGATCATCATCAAGTGGTGGAAAGTATGCAAAGAACCTTACAACGCAGCCCTTAGTTCCTTTTTTAACTATCAAATCACCCCTTTTAAGCCCTGGGTATGTGCCGTCACTTATGATATCCTTTTTGGCAATTACGCCATCACCCGGTTCAAGGGTTAGAAGTTTTCCGAAAAAATCGTATGGGTCATTCACCTTCCACCCCCAGTATACCTTTAAGCTTTGCGGATAGCCTTCTCATGCTTCCATCATCCGGAGCAAACCTCAAAACGCATTGCATGTAGTAGTAGCTTTCGGTAAACCTCGAAAGCTTAAGCTTCACAAGTGCAAGCTCTCTGATGTTCCGAAGTAGCTCTCTATCCTCAGGCCTTGAAGGATCAAGCTTGATAATGTCGTCGATACTTTTAACCTTCCTTTCCTTTAGAAAGAGGTTCATGGCTGCTTCAAGCAGCTCTTCGGCTTTTTCTAACCTTCTCCTATAGCTGTATAGCCTTCCGATATAGCTAAGTATGTAAGGATTTGTGCTATTTAGCCTTACTGCCTTTTCCATGTCCTCTTCTGAAAGATTCTCAATTCCAAAGTACTTTCTCTTCATGATTTTTAAATAGGGAGGGCTAAACAGCCTCTTCCCCAATTTTTCCTGTTCTTATATGGTATGTTTCCTCTATTGGTACTATGAATATCTTTCCGTCGCCAATGTTCCCTGTGCGATTGGATTCTATAATGGCAGAGACGACGCTTTCTACATCGGCATCCGTTGCAACTACCACGGAGATGAACTTTTTTGGAAGCCATGCTACTGGTCTTGTAATCTTACTGTCGGATTCAAGTGCATACTTCGGGTCGGTTGGAACAAGCTTTTTAGTTGCAGTGCAGAGGCTGATGCCTCTCTTGGATTCAGCCCTTACCATTTCAGGATCTATGTCTGCAAGGGGGCATGCGAGTCCGCCCTGTTTTCCCCTTCCCTCAACAGGTATTATCGTCATGCTGTTGTATCCCTTGTCTTCAAGGGATTTCTTTGTAGCTCCAAGACATCCAGGTCTTATAACTGCTATAACCTCCTTCATGCTTTCCCCCTAAAGTCCTTTTTGCGCGCTGCTTATCGTGTAAGCTTCCTCAACTGGTGTAACGAATATCTTTCCATCGCCCGGCGAACCGGTCCTTGCCTTTTCCATAATGATATCTGCAACCTTTGGAAGATCCTCATCGTTTACCGCCATCATGATGAGAAGTTTCGGTAGTTCGTCGTACCTTATGCCACCGGATACGATTCCCTTTTGCTTTCCCCTTCCATGAACGGGTATCTTCGTTGCGGCTGGGAATCCTGCAGCTTCCAAGGCAAACATTACGTCGCCTTCCTTTTCCCTTCTGATGATTGCCCTTACCATTTTCATACCTTACCTCCTTTTAGTTCTTCCCTATTTATGGTTTTTGTTGGAAATGATGAAGCATTGTTCTTGATCTGGTCTATGAGTTCCTCTAAGAAAACCGCAACCTCCTTAACTTGTTTCATCCTCACGGCAAAGATCCCCCTGTTGATGAGACGTGCTTTTGATGTCCTTGGTATCTGCATGCAGAACATCATGCTACAGTCCTTAATTGCATTGATTCTCCTGTTCATATCGTTGGCATCATAGGGATCCTTGACCGTTTCCGGCTTTCTTACATCCACAAATGTCGTTCCTGTCTTTGAAACGTCATAGATGAGGAAGTAGGTTGATTTATTGAAGTTTCCATCCACCTTTGACATGTCACTGCTACACAGGGCTATCCTCATGTTTCCTCCATACGTAGGGTTTTTCTATGTATTTCTCGATAATTACGTTTGATAGCTTAAATAGAAACTGCGATATGCCTTCGTACAGAACCCTTTTGCTCTGCGCAAACCCGATCCTGTCCAAGACCGGAAAATCCACCCTTACAAGCGGGATGTTTAATTTCTCCTCTAAGAAATGCAAATGGGATGAGCCCAACATTACATGCGGTCTGTCCATCTTACATAGATTTTTAAAGTCCTCCATGTCGCCAACCATTACATCCTTTGCCTTTATCTCTTCAAGTAAGGGTGAGTAGGTTGGAGAAACGACACTTGTTACCTCGCCACCAACGAGGTTTATAAGCTCCGATACCTCAAATGCAACATCCGGGATTGCTGCTATGGCAAACTTCTTCGTATTGAGGTAGAAGTGTGTATCTGCAAGCGCATCTAAGAGCTTTTCCCTTTGGTAAATTACCTTTTTGGGAACATGGCATACCCTTTTTCTTAAGAGGCTAACTAAGTTATCAACCTCTTCAAAGTTCGATAGGTTTTTAAGGTAAACCGTAGGAACCTTGAAGTTTTCCTCAATGTACTCGGCAGCCTTAAAGGAAGATGTGCCTACAGCAATGGTCAGTGAGGAATTGGGCATATCACCAATTTTACTTACCGTTGTACCGCCTGTGGTATATGGATAGTAAAGTTGTCTGCCCGGTTTCATCCTTCCTATAAGCGAATCAGCTAAATCCGGAAGCGCTATTACATTTAAATCAAAGGACTCTAAGAATTCCTTTATAGATTCAATATCACCGGGTGTCAGTGATGCGCCTAACAGTAGGTTTACCTGCTTTTGCTTAGCCTTTATCCTTCTCCCTGTGAATGTTCTTACAATCGATACAAGTGCCTTTTCGTAGCCTTCCTGTAAGCCTCCCTCAAAGTCCGCTGCCCTTACAACTACAATTGGGAAATCTCTATACCTTGGGTTTTCATCCTTAAACTCGTCAACGTACCGTTCGACATCTGCACCTTGGACCTCTGCCATTCCAGATGTAATTACCGCTATGGCATCTGGAACGGTATCACCACTCAGCACGTTTTTTAATCCCTGCTTTACAGGCTTTTCACTTCCGAATACAACATCAACTGGTTGAACGGCGGTGTTTGTAAGTGGAACAGGTTCCTTGAAGTGTTCGATCAGTATGTTCTTTGCGAACGCCGAACAGCCTTGCGAGCCGTGGATTATTGGAAGCATTCCCTTTATGCCATAGCATGCAATAGCAGCACCAAGCGCTGGGCTTTTCTTTATGGGATTAACCGTTAAAGCTTTTTTTCTTTTAATCACCATTTTAAACCTCCTCTACCCAGCTTGGTATGTTTTCCCTTATGAACTTCCATACCGGTGTTGTGATGGTTATTACAAGCTGATTTCCGAATTCAATGAACCCGTCATAACCAGCGTATGCAAAGTGCCTTTCCTGATTGATGTGGAGGTAGGGAATCCTTGACTTTATAGATGGGTACATGTTTCGCCCACCGGCGATTAAAACATCGGCATTCAAGGCAAGGACTAACTTGTGAAGCTGCAGAGCTGAAAGTTGGCCAATCATGCCCTTTTCCCCAAGTACACTTTTGATCTTTTCCCTATCCTCTGCTGTACTTTTCCTGCCACTGCTTACCAAGGCGCTCATGCCGAGGTCCTTCAAGGCACCGATAACCGACCAGCTCTTATTCCCGCCGGTGTACAGAACGGCTTTCCTTCCCTTAAGTTTTTTCCTTAATTCCTTGACCCTTGGCTCTATCCTTCTCGTTTCCCTTTCTATGATCCTTTCAGCTTTTTCCTCTATGCTTGGGCCGAAGAACTTAGCTATCTTCCTTAAGGCATTTGATGTGTTCGTCATACCGTAGAACGATACCTGCATGAATGGTATGCCATACTTTTCCTCCATGTACTCGGCAAGGTTTATCATTGATTGGGAGCAGAATACGATATTGAGTTTTGCTCTATGTGCCGTTGCTATTTCATTGAACCTTCCATCACCGCTTATCGTTGACAGAACCCTTACGCCGCATTCCTCTATGAGGTTTTTGAACTTGAATAGATCACCTGCAACGTTGAACTCGCCTATGAGGTTAATATCGTAGTCGGTTACCTTTTCCGGTTCCATTCTACCTATTACATGGTCGAATAGTGCCTTTGCGGCTATCCTCGTTCCATAGTTCTTTGGTCCTATAAATCCTGGTGCATTAACGGGTATAACAGGAATACCCTTTTCGTCTTCAACTTCCTTCGAAACCCTTACGATATCCTGCCCGGTCATTGCAGGAATACATGTATTGTAGACGAAGACCGCTTTTGGGTTGTAATTGTCTATAATCTGTACTATTGCCTGCTTGAGCTTTTCCTCACCTCCGTAGATTATGTCATCGTTCGTCAGATCCGTTGTAAATGCATTGAGGTAAAGGGAACTGTTTGATGAGACGGCTTTTCTCGTTTCAAAGCTGTTGCCGGCACAGGTTATGGGTCCATGAACTATATGGGCTGCATCTGTTATCGGGACAAGACTGATCCTTGCACCGTCAAAGGCACAACCGCCCGATGCCTTTCCCGGTAGGGGCTTCGGCATCAAGACCTTCATTCCAACTTTCCTTCTCTTCTTATCTAAGTTCTTGCAGCCCATAGTAGCCCCCTTTATCTAAGCTTGTTAAGATTTTCCTCCGGACATACCCTGTCGAGGTAGTCGAGTAACGTGTTTCCAATCAGCGTGATCATGTTAATAACGCCCTTATAACCTACTATTGGGTATCTATGTAGGTTGAACCTGTCCATCAGCGGAAAGCCTATCCTTACGTGCGGAATGTCAAATTCCCTTGCACAGTACTTTAAATCGGCACTTCCGATGATAGCATCGGGCTTTTTCTCGTACATCAGCGACCTGAGCTGCCATAGGTCCATACCTGCATAGGCTTTACAGCCTTTTCCAAACTCGGATGAATCTAAAAGCTGTTGCATCTTCTTTTCCCATTTCTTGCTACCGTTTGTTGAAACTACGTAAAAGGGTTTTGCACCCATCTCAAGGAGGAACTTTGAAACACCGTAAACCATATCCGGATCGCCAGCTATTGCGAACTTTACGCCGTGAAACCTCAGGTATGCATCGGACATGGAATCGAGCGCAAGCCCCCTTTCCTCCTCTATTTCCTTTGGTATCTCAACACCTGCCATTTCCGATATTGCCATTATGAGTCTGTCTGTAAACTCAATGCCGATAGGCATTGGAAGCTGAATGGTTGGTTGCTTCCACTTGTTCTTCGTGAGCTTTCCCGTTTTAACGAGGGAATCCTCCGCAAGGAGTATTGAGCCTTTGTTGTTTACTGCATTCCTAACTTCCTCAATAGGCGTTCCACCTGGATAAAGCTCAAACTTACCTAATGGATAATCGAATGTTCTTGACCAGTCCGGGACAAGCACTGAATCTATGCCCATGAGTTTTGCTATCCTCTTGTATTCCTTTAAATCTCCAGTGTATAGATCAAAGCCTGGAATTAGGTTTATCTTTCCTGTTTTTTCTTCCTTGGGCGTTGCAAGCTGGCTTAGCATTGCTTCAACCATTGAGTCGTATCCGTTTATATGTGAACCTGTAAACGATGGCGTATGGGCAAAGGTTATGGGAAAGTCTTCCGGTACGGCACCAGCTTTCTTTGCCCTTTCTACAAACGTTTTTATGTCATCGCCTATGACCTCTGACATACATGTCGTTGATATGGCTATGTGCTTTGGCTTATAGGTTGTATAGGCATTTTTTAAGCCTTCTGTTAGGTTGGCAAGCCCACCAAAAACGGCTGCATCCTCCATCATGGATGAGGAAACTGCATTGGATGGTTCCCTGAAGTGCCTTGCAAGTTCGGACCTGAAGTACGCACAGCACCCATGTGAACCATGATTGTAGGGCATTGTTCCCTCTATGCCGCTTGCTGCAACGATTGCACCGAAGGGCTGGCATGCCATTTCCGGGTCTATCTTTATTGCTTCCCTTTTAAAGTTCTTTTCCTTGTATTCCTTAGACTTTGTATATTCCCATGCTTCCTCTAAGGACTTGAAACCTTCTGGTAGTTTCCACCATGGTTTGTCGCCAAGCTCCTCTGGTGTTACTGCGTATGTCCACATATCCCAGATGGAGTTTTCCTTTTTTGGCTCGTATGGTTTAAACCCTTTCTTGCTTTTCATCATTACCTCCTTTTTTCCACGGGGCTTTTACGTATTTCCAAGGGCCACCGTTTATAGCCATATCCATGTCCCTTGCAAGCCTTTTGAAACCAAGGATGCCATGGTATGGGCCGGAATAGTCCCATGAGTGCATTTGTCTAAAGGGAATTCCCATCTTGTGGAAGGCATACTTTTCCTTTATGCCTGCCCCTATAAGGTCAGGTTTAAGTGCTTTGGCAAACCTATCAAATTCGTGTAGCGTAATGTCATCGTAGATTATTGCCCCTTCACCTATTTTTGGATAGGTCTTTTCATAATCGTCATCGTGTGCAAATTCGTAGCCTGTTCCAACAACCACCATATCAAAGTCCTTTTGGAGTGCTTCTGCGACATGCCTTGGGCGTAAACCGCCAACAAAAAGCATTATCTTTTTGCCCTCTAACCTCGGTTTGTATTCTGCCCTTACGTCCTCAACATACGGTGTCCATTTTTTAATGAAGCTTTCTACGTTTTCCTTAATCCTGTCATCGAAGTAGTTGGCTATTCCCCTGAGGCTTTCGAAGACATTGGAGGCACCTATGAAGTTTGCTTCGTAGTACGGAACGCCGTACTTCTTTTCGAGGTGTTTCGCAAGGTACTGCATTGATCTTGCACAGTGAACGATTGTAAGCTTTGCATACTTTGCCTTTGGCCAGTCCCATACGTTTGGGTCACCGACGATCCTTGATGTGACATTTAGCCCTATTGTTTTAAGTATCTTTAGGACTTCCCATGCATCACCACCTACGTTGTAATCACCCATATATGTAACATCGTATGGCCCTGGCTTATAATCAGGATCGAATTCCTGAGGTTCATACTTATCCACTACCCAGTCCCTGAACATGTCGTTTGCTATATGGTGACCGAGCGACTGTGAAACGCCACGGAAACCTTCGCAGTTGTACGGAACAACTATCTTGTCTATATCCTTGGCCTTTTTCCTTGCAACGGCTTGAATGTCATCGCCTATCAAACCTACGGGACATTCAGAGAGGATATCCATGCCCTGTGCGAGGGGGAACATATCGTTTAGCTCGTCTATGGCCTTTGCGAGTTTCTTGTCACCACCAAATACTATATCCCTATCCTGATAGAACGTTGTAACGTGGAACCTCGTAAAGCTCGTCAATCCTCTCTTACCGGTTGCATAGTTTCTCCTCGTATCCCATGAGTAGTGTCCACATCCAACTGCACCATGGCATATGGGAATCATACCTTTAATCTGATTTACGATAACGCCCTTGCAACCTGCCCATGTGCATCCTCTCGATGAAAGGACTCCGGGCCTTGTCTTTACGTTTGACTTTACCTTGTTTCTTCCACTTGGGTCATTTACTGCCAAGTGCTTGGATCTTTCCTTTGCTGTCTTCTCCGGGTATCCTTTTAGTGTATCCTCTATCAGTTCCTTGGAAAAACCTGGGTCAACTGCTATCCTCTTCTTCATAGTACCTCCTATTTCCTTAATCTTGGATCGGTAGGTTCTGCTACTTCTGTGCTTTCGTCCATCAAGCCAAATTGAACCATTAGTTCCTCAAGTTCATCCATCGTTAGCGGTGATGGAATTGCAAGATCCTTGTTTTCTACGATCTTATTAGCAAGGGTTCTGTATTCATTGGCTTGGTTTGATTCCGGTGCGTACTCGATAACCGTCATCCTTCTTATCTCTGCGTGCTGAACGATCTTGTCCCTTGGTATGAAATGGATCATCTTTGATGAGAGTTTTTCCCCTAACGTTGATATAAGTTCATCTTCTCTTTCAACGTTTCTTGAATTGCATATCAATCCTGCAAGTCTTACCTTGCCATTTCTTGCATATTTAAGGATTCCCTTAGATATGTTATTTGCAGCATACATGGCCATCATCTCGCCGGATGTAACGATGTAGATTTCCTCTGCTTTTCCTTCCCTAATTGGCATTGCAAAGCCACCGCATACAACATCGCCTAAGACATCGTAGAATACGAAATCAAGATCCTCAGTATACGCACCTTCCTCCTCTAGGAAGTTTATAGCTGTGATAACGCCACGCCCTGCACAGCCAACGCCTGGCTCAGGGCCGCCGGATTCCACGCACTTAGTTCCATAAATCCCATTCATGAGAACATCATCGAGTTCCACATCCTCTACGCTACCCCTTTCCCTTGCGATATCCAGGACTGTAGCTTGGGATTTGGTATGAAGTAGAAGCCTTGTTGAATCAGATTTTGGATCGCATCCAACTACCATGCAGTGATAGCCGGCTTCTCCAAGAGCTGCTACCGTGTTTTGGGTGGTTGTTGATTTTCCAATTCCGCCCTTTCCATAGCTTGCGCATTGCTTGAGTTTCTCTAACTTCGTAGGCATCGTTACCTCCTTTTGAATTTTTTGGTTTCATGGATACTTAAAGCAAGATTCATGCCAGAGTCTTTTCAACCTATTTCTAATCGCTTTTTGGGTTTTAGGACAGAAATTTGTAATAAAACTTACAAACTGTGTAAGTTTTTGTAGGTTTTAGGCATATATAACTGCTGGCACGTCCTTTGCTTTCTTAATAGTCCAAGGAGGTTAAAATGGCCATTTCAAACGAAGATTTACAGAGGTACGGTTTTAAACCTGAAGTTTATAATGATCTAAAGAAGAGGATGTTTAAGGCAACTATCTTAGAGGTTGATAAAGGTCACTTCAGCACCTCACTTAGCATGGAAGGTATCAAGAAGGGTAGAAAACTCTTCTTTACAGGTGTTATCAGTAATAAGGTTCTCAATAGAATGGGTTTAAAGAAGGGCGATACCGTTTTTGTCCTCATTGAAAGGGATGGTAGTTTCACACTTTT
>CAZXGR010000010.1:18472-41118 GCA_964640245.1 uncultured bacterium
AGAAGGGCGATACCGTTTTTGTCCTCATTGAAAGGGATGGTAGTTTCACACTTTTCAGGAAAGCATAAAACATTTAGCGATTCTAATTCTTATTTTACTCTTTCCAGTTGCTGCTCTTTCACAGGATGTTTCAAACAGTGAGATACTTCAAGGGCTTGAAAAACTCGAATCTAAGGTTAAGGATTCGAGATTCTAATGGTGCCCGGGGCGGGGTTTGAACCCGCACGGGATTGCTCCCAAGGGATTTTGAGTCCCTCGCGTCTGCCAATTCCGCCACCCAGGCTGTATAATTTGAGTACTAAAATTATTACGGAGGCATCATGAATGCAAGGGTTGGCTTTATAGGCGGCGGAACAATGGGGGAGGCTTTTATAAGTGCCTTTGTAAGAAATCAGGTTGTTCTGCCAGGTTACGTATCCGTTTCGGATCCCAATGAGGGAAAACTCAAGTATCTTAACGAAACATACGGTGTTAAAACCTTTTCTAAGAACGTGGATGTTGTCTTGAACTCTGATGTTGTCTTTTTATCGGTAAAGCCTCAGGTTATGACGTCCGTTTTAACAGAGATATCAAAGGTTGCAACGACATCTCAGATCTTCGTTTCCATTGCTGCAGGTTATCCCATTGAAAGGATAGAGGAGATCCTTGGGGATGATAAGAAGATTGTTAGGGTTATGCCAAATATCCTTGTAAAGGTTGGTGAAGGTGTATGTGCCATTTGCAACAATCATAGATTGTTTGACGAGGATTTAAATGTTATCAAGGACCTTTTATCGAGCTGTTCAGATGTTGTAAGTGTTAACGAGAGCCAGATGGATGCCGTTACGGGTCTTTCCGGAAGCGGGCCAGCCTTCATCTTTTTGGTGATTGAGGCTTTGGCCGATGGGGGTGTTAGATCTGGTCTTTCGAGGGATGTTGCCTTAAAGTTAGCGGCAAAGGTGGTAAAGGGTTCAGCCGTTGCTGTTTTGGAGGGCAACCATCCAGAGGTTCTTAAGGATAAGGTAACTTCACCTGCCGGAACAACGATAGAGGGATTGTCTGTTTTAGAGGATAAGGCTGTCCGTTCCGCCTTTATGGATGCTGTTTATGCTGCATTCAAGAGATCCGCTGAGATATCTAAGCTTATAGAGGGTATGTAGTGTTAAAGAAAACAAGACCTGAAGAGAGGTTTTATAGAAATAGGGGAAATGATTCATTTGAGATCGTGGCTGGCGAGAGCGATATTTTTATCCGTTTATCAAATCAAAATTTGAAGGGCTTGTCCTTAAGGGATTTCAAGAAAAATCTTACAGATTATCTTATAAATCTTAGAACCCAAATAGAGGTGTTTGCAAAAAGTCATAGGGATTTCCTCTTTAGTTTAAAGTCCATCTCCTATGGCGAAGCCATGATACCGAATATAGTAAGTGACATGATATCAGCCTCAAAAAGAGCAAATGTTGGCCCTATGGCAGGTGTTGCAGGAAGCATAAACAAGTTTTTAGGTTATAGATTAAAAACTCTTGGTATTGATGAATTTACGCTTGAGAATGGTGGCGATGTACTTGTATCATCAAGGGCTAAGAAAGCAGTCGGTATATATTCGGGTATCGATATGGTAGATAAAGGTTTAGCTATTCTTTTGCCACCCGGAACGTGGGGTGTTTGTTCTTCATCGAGCAAGATAGGTCATTCCTTGAGCTTTGGGAATATGCAGCTTGTGATAGTTGTCTCAAGGGATGTAACCTATGCAGATTGCCTTGCTACATACCTTGCAAATAGTAGAACATTGAAGGATTTCCTTGAGAGGTGCAGTAAACCTAAGGATGTCTTAGGAATTATGGGAGTTCACAACGATAAGGTTGTACTAAAGGGTCAGCTTAATCTTGTAAAGCTTGGAGGCATAAAGTGAAACGCATAATCTTCTTCGATGATATCAGGAAGGAGGATGTTAAGGAGGTAGGCGGAAAGAATGCGAACCTTGGCGAGCTTATACATATCGGTATCCCTGTTCCAGAGGGCTTTGCAATAACGGCAAGCACCTACGCTGAATTTCTAAAGGAGACAAACTTAGAAGAGCTTTTAAACTCAAAGATATCATTGATAAGGGATTTAACCAATGTTGATGAACTTGAAAGGGTGAGTAGCCAGATAAGACAGGCCATCATTGATGCTTCCATGCCTAAACCCATAGAGGATGATATATCAAGGGCTTACCTAAAGCTTTCAGAGATGTTTGGGAAGAAGGCTATAAGGGTTGCCGTTAGGTCTTCGGCAACGGCAGAGGATCTGTCTACGGCAAGCTTTGCCGGTCAACAGGAAACCTTCCTAAATGTTTCTGGCATTCCTTCACTCATAGAAGCCGTCAAGAGATGTTGGGCAAGTCTCTTTACAGGCAGGGCTGTTTTCTATAGGGCAACCAAGGGATTCGGACAGCTTAAAGTTCTTATGTCCGTTGGTGTGCAGAAGATGATAGATGCAAAAGCATCTGGTATTATGTTCACGGTTAATCCTGTGAATGGTAAGAATGAGATAGTTATAGAATCAAGTTGGGGCCTTGGCGAATATGTTGTAGGTGGAAAGGTAAGACCGGATAGGTTCGAGGTTGACAAGGCCAGCTTAAATATAGTTAAAAGAGCAATAGCCAATAAATCTATCGAGCTGACATTCGATAGTTCAACCAAGCTAAATGTTGAGAAAAATGTGCCCAAAGATATGTCAAGCGTTCCGTCCTTAACTGATGGGGAAATCAAGCAACTTTCAACCTATGCCTTGAGGATAGAGAAACACTATGGAAAACCTATGGACATGGAGTTTGCAGTTTCCGATAAGGTTTACATCCTTCAGGCAAGGCCCGTGACGGCAGTAGGCAATGTAACCGTTACACAAACGCTCAGTTCTAAGCCTATCCTAAGGGGTTTGCCGGCAAGTCCCGGTGAAGCTTCAGGCATCGTTAAAGTGCTTTTCGATCCATTGAAGGATGCCGATAAGTTTAAGTCCGGTGATGTGCTTGTTACAACGATGACAGACCCCGACTGGGTTCCAATAATGAAGGAGGCAAGTGCAATCGTTACAGAGAAGGGAGGTATGACATGTCATGCAGCCATTGTCGCAAGGGAGCTTGGCGTTCCGGCTGTGGTTGGTGCAAAGGGTGCAACTAAGGTATTGAAGGATGGAGAGACCGTAACGGTTGATGCCTCTGAAGGCCTTGTTTATGAAGGTATAAAAGAAAAACAGACTGTTGGTAAACCGAGGGCTGAGGTTTTATGCTATCAACCAACAGGTACAAAGGTTTACATGAACTTAGGTGAGCCAGATTTAATCAAGAAATACAAGGATTTACCGTTCGATGGAATTGGTCTTATGCGTATCGAATTCATCATCAGTGAGATGATAGGCAAGCATCCACTGTATGCTATAAAATTAGGTCAAGAAAATGATTTTATAGCTACGCTCTCGGATGCTATATCGAGTGTTGCAACGGCAATATATCCAAGACCTGTCATTGTAAGGTTCAGCGATTTTAAGACAAATGAGTATAGAAAACTACTTGGTGGTACGGCTTACGAACCCGTTGAAAGAGATCCAATGCTTGGATGGAGAGGTGTTTCAAGGTACATATCGAAGAGGTATGAACCAGCCTTTAGGCTTGAATGTAAAGCTATCAAGAATTGCAGGGAAAACGGTTTGAAGAACGTTTGGGTAATGTTTCCGTTTGTAAGAACTGCATGGGAATTAAATAAAGCATTGAGGATACTTGAAGGTGAGGGCCTTGAAAGGAATAGGGATTTTAAGGTTTTTGCCATGGCAGAGGTACCATCTGTAATACTCGGGGCTGAGAAGTTTTCGGATATGGTGGATGGCTTTAGCATTGGAAGTAATGATCTTACCCAGCTTATATTAGGCGTTAGCAGGGATTCAGCCGAGCTTTCAAAATTAGGTTACTTCGATGAGAGGGATGATGCCGTTAAGGATGCCATTAGAATGCTCATCAAAAAATCCCATTCAAAGGGTAAGACCGTTTCAATTTGTGGTCAAGCGCCATCGGTATATCCGGATTTTACGAGGTTTCTAATAAATTCTGGCATTGACAGCATAAGTGTTAATCCGGATGTTGTTGCTAAGACAAGGTACATAGTAGCCTCAGAGGAAAGGAGGGTGCTGTTAGATGCGGCAAGGAAATCAGTATAATTTAGCTATACTTTGTGGAGATTAAATGAGAGTAATATTTCTTTTATTGCTTGCCTTTCTATCATCAAATGCCTTTGGCATAACACTTGAACAAGCGGTGAACTTAGCCTTAAAAAAGAACGACATACTTTCCATTAAAAATTATGAACTTAAACAGAAGAAAGAGGATTTTCTTATATCGAAGCTAAAGCTTTTGCCAACTGTTAACCTCTACTCAAACTACAACAAATCATCCGAACCACCCTATGTGATAATGAATAGAATGGAGAGACATGAGTTTAACATTATGGGTACGGATTTTAATAGGCCTGGTATATCCGATCTTTTTAAGACTGGGGTTAAGAGTTTTTTGCCGATATGGCTTGGCGGAAAAATTAGAATTGGGATTGACTTAAATAGAAATGAGGTTAAGGTAGGCAGAGCCCAGTTAGCTAACCAGAAATTAAAGACTGTTTTTAACGTTGTGAAGGCATACCTAAGCGTTTTGACGGCTAAAAGCTTTATTAAAACTGCCAACCTTGCAGTGATGGATGCTGACAAACATTTGAAAGATGCCAAGGTGGTATACAGTTCAGGTTTGGGCTTAAAATCAGATTACTTGAGGGCAAAGGTTTTTAAGGAGCAGATGGATGAAAACTTAGTTGAAGCTGAAAGTAACCTCAAGATAACTAAAAAGGCGCTTTGCATTGCCATTGGTATTGATCCCATGCAGGATATAGATGTTGATGGGAAGCTTATTTACAAACCCTTCTCATTTAAACTTAACGATCTCGTTGGTACGGCAATTAGGAAAAGACCAGAATTAGGGGAGGTTGATGCAAGGCTGAAGCAGGCAAATGATATGAAGAGGCTTGCCGTATCTGACTTTTTGCCAAGCATAGGCGCATTTGGCGAGTACTTTAGGGCAAGCGATGAAAACCCATTTAGAAGGGAGAACACAAGTTGGAACGTAGGCATTCAAGTAAATATACCGATGTTTAACGGGGGAATACGATTTGCAAAGTTAAGGAAAGCTAAACTTGTGCGTTTGAAAACCTCAAGGTACAAGGCCTTAACTATTAAGGATATTGAATTTGACGTTTCAAGGAGCTACTACAGGTTTTTAGAGGCCAAAAAACGTTTCTCATTGGCTAAAGCAGCTTTAAAATCTGCAAGGGAATCCATGAGGATCATTGAAAAGAGATATAAGAATGGCATATCCAACATAACTGAGCTTTTAGATACACAAACGGCTTTAAATCAGGCAAGAAGTAACTATGTGATGGCGCTTTCAAGTTACATGGTATCCATTGCAAACATTTACAGAGCTGAGGGAATCTTAGATAAGCAATACTGCAGTTTTCAGCATATTAACTAAATTTATGCCCTAAGTTCCATTCAGCAAGGGTAGAAAAGTGCCGTGAGACACTAATTATCTCACCTTGCAGGTGGTAGGATCGGAGTCCGAACTCAAGCGTGTGGAGAAGGCAACGGTGGGATACCCTTGAAGTAGGAAATTCTAAACGAGTCTTCTGGATGTGACAGCTATCGTCAGAGGGTCGTTTCTCTACCAGAAGTTTCATCCGTGAGGGCAGGGTAGCTCACATACTTGACATGTTTATTCAAGTCACTTATATTATATACCGTAATCCCCCTCCCTCCTCCCCAAGTTTCATAAAAGGCATCCCGAAAGGGATGCCTTTCTTATTTAACTTTGAAATGTCCTAAGTTTCCTTAAGTAAGGGATAGGGGAGTGCCGTAAGACACTAATTATGTTATACTATAAGTGGTAGAGATCGATTTAGATGTAGTACCGATCTGCTATTGAGAAGCAGTAAACCAGAAAGCACAGAGACTTATAGGTTTCACCTATCTTCCTATTAGAAGCCCCATTTGTAAGCGCAGGGTAGTTCATGGAGCATTCATTGGTGAAATCCGTGGTACTTGGTTTCAGTGGAGGTGTTGATAGCTTTTACTGTGCCTATATTCTAAAAAAACATTACCATGTTATCCCCGTTTTTCTTAAAATTAATAAAAATGCTGATGAGAAAAGGGTTCTAAAGATTGCAAGATCCCTGAATCTTAACCCTATGGTAATTGATGTTTCAAGAGATTTCAATCAAGAAGTGGTTAAACCATTTATTAATAATTATAAGAATGGTCTAACCCCTAATCCATGTGCTTTATGTAATAGAGAGATTAAGTTTAAAAAGCTTTATGATGTTTTAGTGGAAACGAATTCCGATTACATTGCTACTGGGCATTATGCAAGAGTTGCCTACAGTCCGCATTGGAAGAAGAGGCTGATATATAGAGGTTTAGATAAAGCAAAGGAACAGTCTTATTTCTTGAGCCTTGTAGATAGCCGAATCATTCAGAGGCTTTTGCTTCCTCTTGGCCAGTTTGATAAAGCCTATGTTGTTGAATCCGCAATTTCACTCGGCTATCCCTTTAATGGAGAAAGCTACGATATATGTTTTCTCAAGGGTAGGTACCAGGATTTTTTAAGGCATTTTATTCCCCAAAAGGAGGGTTCCTTTATTCTTAATGGCAGAGTGGTTGGAAAACATAAAGGTATCTTTAATTATACGGTTGGGCAGAGAAAAGGTATAGGCATTTCGTATAAGCAACCCCTTTACATTATTTCCATAGATCCACTTAAAAACCTTATATTTCTTGGAACTAAGTCGGAACTTAAGAAACGCAGATTCAAAGTTAAAGGAGTGAATTGGCAGGTTGACTTTGAAGATATTAAAAATTTTGATAAAATTCTTGCTCAGGTAAGGTACAGATCAAAAGCAGTGAGGGTTGAGGAAATAGAGTATTTCAAAAATGGCATTTATGATGTAAAATTAGAAACAGCGGTAAAGGCAGTAGCTCCTGGCCAGATTTGTGCTTTTTATGCTAATGATTTACTCCTTGGGGGTGGGGAGATTATGAGATTTGAGGAGTTTGCCAATGGCTGAGAATATAATATCGATAGATTGGACGCTGATCATTCAGATTATTAACTTTCTCGCTTTCTTTATCCTTGCCGATAGGTTTTTGTTTAAGCCAGTTTTAAGGTTGATGGATGAAAGGAATAATGAACTTAACGTTCATACGGCTGAAGCGGATTCAATTAGATCAAAAGCGAATGGCCTATTAGAAGAATTCGAGAAGGCATTAGCTGAGGCTAAGGCAAAGTCAAAGGAAATCCTCAGCCAAGCTCTATTGGAAGCTGAAGCTGAGAGACAGAAAATCTTAGAGGAAGCTAACATGGATGCCGCAGCCAAGGTTGAAAAGGCTAAAGCAGAGATTTGGAAGAGTTTTGAATTGGAGAAGGCAAAGTTAGAGAAGGAATCCGATAAGATCGCCGATGAAATCGTTAGGAAATTGCTTAGCAAGGCGGCTTAGGAGGGAATTAGATGGAAGGTTTAAGTCATCCTTTATTCTGGAAGACGGTTAATACAATTATCCTATTTGCTATTCTTTACTACATTCTGAGAAAGCCTATTTCTAAATTTTACAATGAAGGCATAAACGGGGTCATAGCTAAGTTTGAGGATGCAAAGCTCCAAAAGGAAGAAGCGCTAAAACTTTTAAAAGAGGCAGAGGAAAAGTCAAAGAAGGCCAAGGAAGAAGCTGAAAGAATAATAAAGGTTTCCGAGGAACTATCTGAAAGGCAAAAACAGGATGTAATTGAGAAGGCAAGAAAGGAAAAACTTAACATATTAAAAGCTACAGATGAACAGATCGAAAGGGAAGTGGATAAGGCCAAAGCTGAGCTTAGAGATTTTGCCGCCAAGAAGAGCATTGAAATTGCAAGAAAGAAGCTAAAATCAAAGGTTAATGAGAATGTAAATAGGAAGCTTGTTGAGAATAGCCTTCAAAGCATTTAGGGGGATATGTTGGGTTTGGAGTCAAAGATTGCAAGAAGCTATGCAAAGGCCTTAGTGGATGTTCTTCCAAATGAGAAGCTTGAAACAATTAATGACCAGCTCAAGTTAATCCTGAATCTTGTCGACGATAGGGCGATAAGGTACTTCAAGAATCCGATAGTTCTACCTGAAAAGAAGAAATCCCTTTTAGAGGAAATTCTCGCTAAGCTAAAGCCCGCCAAGGAACTGCAGAGGGTGCTTATACTGATGGCTCAGCGGGATAGGCTTTCACTAATTAGAAGTTTTGGTACTGAATTTGATAAACTTGTAGACGAACGGTTAGGTAGGGTAAAAGCTGAAATTGTAAGTTCAACTAAGTTAGATAATGAAACATTAGAAAGTATTAGAAAGAAATTGGAAAAGGTCTTGGGCAAAGAGGTCATTATTGAGCTTAAGGTTGATCCAAACATCATAGGTGGTTTTGTGGTAAACGTTGGCGATAAGGTTTTGGATGCCTCTATCAGGACACAACTTAGCAATTTAAGTAAAACCATTGCAGGATAAATTTTAGAGTGGGGTGAGGTATGCAGATAAAAGCTGAGGAGATATCTGAATTAATCAAAAAGAGAATTGAGGAGTTTGAGTCCTCGGTTAAGTTTGACGAGACTGGCATTGTTATTAAGGTAGGCGATGGTGTATCAAGGGTCTATGGCCTTGACAATGTCGAGTATGGTGAGGTTGTCGAGTTCGAAGATGGAACAGAAGGAGTGGCCTTTAACCTTGAGGAGGATAATGTTGGAGTTATTCTTTTGGGTAAAGGCGAAGGCATAATCGAAGGTAGCAAGGTTAAGAGAACAGGTAGGATACTCGATATGCCTGTTGGCGAAGGCCTTGTTGGTAGAGTTCTCAACCCTTTAGGTGAACCTATAGATGGTATGGGAGATGTTAAGTTTGTTGAAAAGAGGCCTATTGAGAGAATTGCACCTGGTATCATCACAAGGCAGCCGGTTCATGAACCACTACAAACAGGTATCAAGGCAATAGATGCCCTTATACCTATTGGAAGGGGCCAAAGAGAACTGATTATCGGTGATAGGCAAACCGGTAAAACAACAATCGCCATTGATGCCATGTTAAATCAGAAGAGAGAAAACGTTGTCTGTGTATACTGTGTCATAGGTCAGAAGAGGTCAAGTGTGGCACAGACGATTGAGCTTTTGAAAAAATACGGAGCAATGGACTATACCATTGTAATATCGGCAACCGCCTCCGATCCAGCTGCCGTACAATATATAGCACCTTTTGCTGCCGTTACCACTGCGGAATACTTTAGGGATACCGGAAGGTCCGCACTTATAATATATGATGACCTTTCGAAACACGCCGTGGCCTATAGAGAGATGTCATTGCTTTTAAGAAGGCCACCTGGTCGTGAGGCTTATCCTGGGGATGTTTTCTACCTTCATTCGAGACTTTTAGAAAGGGCCGCAAAGCTTAATGATAAGCTTGGCGGTGGTTCATTGACTGCGCTTCCAATTATCGAGACAAAAGCTGGAGATATATCTGCATATATACCAACAAACGTTATATCTATTACCGATGGGCAAATCTTCCTTGAAACGGATCTGTTCTATAGAGGTCAAAGGCCCGCTATTAATGTTGGGCTTTCAGTTTCAAGGGTTGGCGGTGCTGCACAGATAAAGGCTATGAAGCAGGTTGCTGGGAAGCTTAGACTTGAACTTGCAAGATATAGAGAACTTGAGTCATTTGCACAATTTGCATCAGACCTTGATCCTGCCACGAGGGCGCAGCTTGAAAGGGGGCGTAGGATGATGGCGCTTTTGAAGCAACCTCCTTATAGTCCTATACCTGTTGAAAAACAAGTTGTTGCTTTCTTTGCAGCTATAAATGGCTTTATTGATAATGTATCTGTATCTGATGTTACAAGGTTTGAAAGGGAACTTTACGATTTTATGGATGAAAAACATTCTGAGATTCTAAGTGAAATATTGGAAAAGAAGAAGTTGGATAAGGACCTTGAATCAAAATTGCGTTCAGCTATTGAGGAATTTAAGGCTACATTTTCCGCCTAAGGGGTTATAGACAATGGCATCGATGAGGGATATTAAGGCTAAGATAAAAAGCCTAAAGGGAACAAAGCGGATAACATCTGCGATGAAGGCCGTTTCAGCGGCAAAGCTTAGAAAATCCCAGGAAAAACTTATCAAGGATAGACCTTATTCGGATGTTATAAGGGAAATTGTATCTAATCTTTATATAAGAGCCAATACAGTTGACCATCCATTGCTTAGAAGAAGAAAGATTATAAGAAGTGAAATAATGGTTATAAGTTCTGATAAAGGTTTATGTGGTGCGTTTAATGCAAATGTGATAAGGACTGCGAGAAAGTTATCAGATGATTTGAAGTCGAAAGGAATTGAAATTAACGTTGAAACCATTGGAAATAGGGCGTCCAATTTCTTTATGAGGTATTCCGGACTGCATGTTAGGAAACAGATAAGGGATGTCTTTAGAAAAGTTGGGCCGAACCTTGGTGAAGAAATAGCATCCGATATACTTGAAAGCTATAAAGCTGAGTATTTTGATGAGATTTATGTGATTTACAATAGGTTTATCAATGCGCTGAAACAGAAAACCGTTGTTGAAAAGCTTCTACCACTTCCTGATGGGGAATTTGAACCTAAGGGAGAGTACCTTATATCACCCGATCCGTCAATAGTTGAAACTGCCGTTAAGGTCTACATTAAAAAGAGAATTCTACGCATATTGAGGGAATCCGAAACATCCGAGCATGCAGCGAGAATGACGGCTATGGATAATGCTACGAGAAATTCGAGTGATCTTATTAAGAAGCTTACGCTTTCATTCAATAAAGCAAGGCAAGCAAGTATAACGAAAGAACTTATTGAAATCACAACTGCTATTGAGGCAATGAGATAAATGGAGGAAATATGGCTGAGCATGAAGGCAAGGTAGTCCAAATTATAGGTCCTGTCATAGATGTTCAATTTCCAGATGGTAAGCTACCGGAAATCTACTATGCGTTGAAGATTCCAAATGTCGAACGTATTACGTGGGACGGAAGGCTTGAGAAAACTGAACTTGTTCTTGAGGTAGAGCAACTTTTAGGGGAAAATACGGTTAGAACTGTTGCACTTGGTCCTACCGAAGGTTTAAGGAGAGGTATGACCGTAATCGATACTGGTGATTACATAAAGGTTCCAGTAGGTGATGCAACGAAGGGTAGGATATTTAACGTTATTGGTAAACCTATAGATGAAGCCGGTGAGGTTAAAGCTAGTGAGTACTGGCCTATTCATAGATCTGCTCCAAAGCTTTCGCAACAGAAAACAACAGCAGAGGTATTTGAAACCGGTATAAAGGTCATAGATCTTTTGGAACCTTATGCCAAAGGTGGCAAAACCGGTCTCTTTGGTGGTGCAGGTGTTGGGAAGACTGTCTTGCTTCAAGAGCTTATCAATAATGTGGCCATGAAACACGGAGGTTTTTCCGTTTTTGCAGGTGTTGGAGAAAGAACGAGAGAGGGAACGGACCTTTGGCTTGAAATGAAGGAATCTGGCGTTTTGCCTAACACAGTTCTGGTCTATGGTCAGATGAACGAACCTCCGGGAAATAGGTGGCGTGTTGCCATGACAGGCGTAACTATGGCAGAATACTTTAGGGATGTTCAGGGAAAGGATGCGTTGTTCTTTATAGACAATATGTTTAGGTTTGTCCAAGCAGGTTCCGAGGTTTCTGCATTGCTTGGGAGAATCCCATCAGAGGTTGGCTATCAGCCTACGTTATCCACTGAGGTGGGTGATATAGAGGAAAGGATTACATCTACGGAGAAAGGTTCTATTACATCTGTTCAAGCTATATATGTTCCTGCTGATGACTTTACAGACCCGGCACCTTTTACATTGTTCACTCACCTTGATGCAACTACGGTTCTACAGAGATCACTTGCAGAACAAGGCATATATCCAGCCATCGATCCCCTTGGTTCAACCTCAAGAATGTTAGCGCCGGAGTATGTAGGTGAAAAGCACTATAAGATTGCAAGACAAGTTCAGGATTATCTTCAAAGGTATAAGGAGCTGCTTGAGATAATCGCTATCCTTGGTATGGAGGAATTGTCTGAGGATGATAAATTAATTGTTCATAGGGCAAGAAGATTGCAGCTTTTCCTTACACAGCCCTTCCACGTTGCCGAGGTTTTCACAGGTATGAAGGGTAGATATGTAACCATTCAAGAAACCGTTGAGGGTTTTGAAAAGATAGTTAACGGTGAGCTTGATCACCTACCAGAGCAGGCATTTTACATGGTTGGCAACATAGATGAGGCTATTGCGAAGGGTGAAAAACTCTTAAAGGAAGCAAGCTAAAGGGGTTATGATGGCTAAAACTATAAAACTTTATGTTGCTTCTGATCAAGGGGATTACATAGAAAGGGAATTAAATCATGTTTACGTGAATGTTGGTGATGGATATATGGCTATTTTCCCAGAGCACCAGCCGGAATTCTATAGGGTGAATATAGGTTCGGTTAGATATGCTGATAATGGAAAAGATATAGAGAAATTTTTTATAGACGGTTGGGTTCAAATAGAGTCTGATGCCGTTAGGATAGCTGCCGAAAACTTGATGGATAAGATTTCAAAGGATTATATATCTAAGCTTGAATCGGAGATTGAGGAGTTTTCGAACAAACTTCTCTCCACCGAGGATGAAGATAAGAGACTTGAGATAAGGAATGAGATAGCCAAAAAACAGGACATTGTTTCATTTGCCCAATTGCGCGTGGTTTCTTAAATCATTTGGAGGTTTCGATATGCTAAAGGATGAGAACCTTAAAGCCCTTGCAAGAAAGAAATTTCATCATTTTAAGAGTCTTGAGGAAAAACATCAGGATCTTGACAATAAAATCGATAAAATGGAGAAAAAGGTTGGACTTGCTCTAAGTGAGAGACTTAAGCTTGAAGCATTAAAAAAAGAAAGGCTTAGGGTAAGGGATGAGATGCTGTTACTTATGAAGAAGATAAAGGAGGAGATATGAGAAGTGATGTTTTGAGAACACTTGAGAAGATGCCGGCTCGAGCCCTCATGATGGCAACTGGTATTAGAAGGGAGGATATTGATAAACCTTTAATAGGAATAATATCCAGCTGGACTGATCTTGTGCCTGGCCACTGCGATATGTATTCACTGGAAAGGTTTGCAGAGAGAGGTGTAGCCTCAGCTGGTGGAACACCCTTTATCGTTAGGGTGCCTGCTATATGTGATGGTATCGCAATGGGACATGAAGGTATGAAGTTTTCTCTTCCATTGAGGGAGATAATTGCCGATGCTGTTGAGGATGTTGTAAATGCCCATGCGCTTGATGGGATTGTTCTCTTGACTGCCTGCGATAAGATAACACCAGGTATGCTTATGGGGGCTGCAAGGGTAAATATACCATCGATAATAGTAACTGCTGGTCCAATGCTTGCCGGAAGAAGAGGAAAGGAAAGACTTGACCTTGTTACAAATACATGGGAAGCACTTGGTAGATACAAAGCAGGAAAGATAACCATGGAAGACCTTATGGATTATGAGGCGAATGCATGTCCATCATCTGGTGCCTGCCAGGGTATGTTTACAGCCAATACAATGGCCTGCTTAACTGAGGCTCTTGGTATGTCATTGCCACACTGCGGCACATCACCCGCTCCCCTTGCAGAATCCAAAAGACTTGCAGAGGCATCCGGCGAGAGGATCGTTGATCTTGTAAAGAAGGATGTTAAACCAAGGGATATACTTACACCAAAAGCCTTTAGGAATGCCATGAGGGTTGATATGGCACTTGGTGGTTCTACAAATACGGCTCTACATCTTCCAGCTATTGCATACGAAGCTGCTGTACCATTTGACCTTAAAACGTTTGACAACATTGGAAGAGAAACACCAAAGGTATGTAGCATGAAACCTGGTGGAAAGTACCTAATGCAGGATCTTCACTATGCAGGTGGTATCCCGGGTGTTCTTAAAAGGTTAATAGGTTTAATCGAGAGTAATCCAACGGTTTCAGGTAAGGATATAAAGGAAATTGCAAAATCGGCAAAGATATGGGATGATGATGTGATAAGGCCTATCGACAATCCATATAGTACGGAAGGTGGTTTAGCCGTTCTCTATGGTAATCTTGCTCCTGATGGAAGTGTTGTAAAGCAAAGTGGGGTAAGCCAAAATATGAGGGTCTTTACTGGAACAGCAAGGGTTTTTGACTGCGAAGAAGATGCAATGAAAGCCCTAATGGATGGAAAGATAAAGGCAGGTGATTTTATCGTTATAAGATACGAGGGTCCAAAAGGTGGACCTGGTATGAGAGAAATGCTTGCCGTTACAGCTGCTGTTATAGGCATGGGTCTTGGGGAATCGGTTGCCTTGATGACAGATGGTAGATTCTCAGGTGGGACGCATGGCCCATGTGTTGGGCATGTTTCACCAGAAGCTGCAAGTGGTGGTCCTATAGGTATTATAAAGGAAGGCGATAAGATAAAACTTGATATACCCAACAGAAAGCTTGATCTTCTTATATCCGATGAAGAGTTGTTAAATAGACTTAAGGAATTTAAGCCAAAGCAAAAGGATATTAAATCGAAGCTTTTAAGGAAGTACTCAAAGTTTGTTTCATCAGCGGCAGAAGGTGCCGTTATAAAGGTTTAACTTAAAAGGGCGGTGGAAAGCCGCCCTTTTAAAATTTCCCTGTAAAAATCGAAGTTTCGTCTTGCTATTTCACCAGTTTGGCTTCTCTATGTTTGTTGTATATTAGGTCTGCAAGTTCTTTCAACTTTTTATAATCGCTATCTCTCGGCAATCCCTTGGCAAATACGGGTTCTAATAACTCAACTTTCAGATTGGATAAATTGGACTTAATTATATTAACTGCCCTTCCACCCCAATTATACGAACCTATTATTCCTGCAAACTTTGTTTTAGGCCTTAAGATATTAGCCAGGTAGGCGGCATATACCACATTTGGGTGGGCTCCAGCCAAAACCATGGGAGTAGCAAAAATAATTGTTGCTGCATCAACTAGATCTATTGCAACTTCACCTATATCAGCTGTTACAAGGTTTCTCACCTTAACATCCACTTCTCTTTCCTTAAGTTCATCTGCTAGATATTCCACCATTTTTCTTGTGCTTCCGTGCATGGAAACGAATCCAATTAGCACTACATTTTTCGGTGTAGGATTTATCCATTCCTCGTATGCCTTTACTATGTATTCTGGATCGTCAAATGCAGGCCCATGACTTGGTGCTATTACCTTAATTTTCCTTTGCTTTAATTTGTTAATGTTCTTTTCGATAAAATTTCTGAAGGGCATCATAATTTCTGCATAGTATCGTTTTGCCTCATGATAGACGTTGTCGTGATGTTTTGCAAATGTATAGGATGTTGCTACATGGCTACCAAAAAAGTCACAACTGAATAGGATTTTATCCTCTACTGAGTATGTGCTCATTGTTTCTGGCCAGTGAACCCACGGCGTCATGATGAATTCAAGCGTTCTTCCGCCTAAATCTATTGTATCTCCATCATTTATGATAGTGAATCTGTCCTCCGGTATATGAAGCAGATCTACCTCAAAGTTTCTACATTTCTCATTGGTAATAAGTTTAACATTAGGAAACATATCAAGAATCATGGGAATACTGCCAGAATGATCCTCCTCAGCATGGTTGGAAATGAGATAATCTATTCTTTTAATGCCTAAATCCTTCAAGTTTTTCCTTAGTTCATCAAACTTATCCGGTTCAACCGTGTCTATTAGTGCTGTTTTTTCCTTGCCTATTACGATATAAGCGTTATAGCTTGTTCCTTGCGGTGTGGGAACTATCTCATCGAACATAGTTCTATCCCAATCTATTGCACCAACATTATAAATGCCGTCTGTAAGTTTTCTAATCATACTTCACCTGATCAGCGGAATTGCACGTTATCCAATTCCGGGTGGGCTATTTTTATCCGCCTTTTAGATCAGCCACCCCACCAGGCGGTATTTGGCTGTACCTACGAGGTTTTATAATAATTCCTCTATTTTTTAAAACTATGTAATGATGCAGTAAATATCAACCTGTTCTTGCTGTTTTCTTGGATAAAGATTTTTTTGAGAAGAAATCTCTTAAGATACCATTTTGATTGTTTTAGCAGTATCAATTTAGCTAAACCTAATAGAAGTTCAGCTCTCAAGCTTGAAGACGATAATAACTTTGAGTGTTGTAGACTTTCCATTCGGGGGCTTTGGAAAGGGCGATGAATCCTTAACGGCTTTAACTGCAGCTCTATCCAGATGAATGTAACCTGAGCTTTTCTCAACCTTTATGATTGATACTTCTCCATTCTTAAGTATCGTGAAGGTTAACTGAACACTTCCTTCCTCATCATTAAACCTTGAAATATACGGATATTTCTTATGCTTCTCTATCGATGAAATTACCTGGGAAAGGTAATCTGAAATTGCTTCAGTTTCTGAATTGCTTGAAGCTATACCATTACCTTTCCCAATCTTCCCTGAACTATTTGAATTTGTATCAGTCTGCGTTGGTACTCCTTTGGAATTTCCTTTAGTTGGTTTGCCACAGGCAAGATCCTTAGTGATTATCTTTTGCTTGACATTGCTTGGCTTAATCACCGGTTCTTGCAGAGGAGCTTTTTTGACTACCTTTACCTTCTTAGGCTTTAAGATTTTCTTAGGTTCCTTGGGCTTTGTTTTAATCCTTTTGATTGTTTTAACTCTTTTAACTTTTCTTTTTCTCTTATGTTTCTCGATTTTCCTCTCTGCCAACTTCCTTAATGGTGCCTTTGCCTTTTCCTTGGGCTTTAGCTTTATCATTGAAATTGGAATGAGATTTTTCTCAACATAATGGGGGGAATTTAGGTGAACACTGTACGCAACTGTAATGTGTATTAAGGTGGATATTAGGATTCCTAAAACCAATGGTTTATTTGTTGCTTTCATCTTTAACAGCCACAAAGATGTTCTTGAAGTTCAACGATCTAATCCTATCCATAACATGGACAACGTTCTTGAATGCGGTTTCTCTATCCGCCTTTACTATAATAACGGAATTGTCACCACAGTTCCTGAGCTCATTGGGAATATTATCAAGACCTATTACCCTTCCATTGAGGAAAACACTGCCATTCCTATCGATGATGATATATATCTTTCTTCCATTTTCAATGGTTTTATAGTGCTTTGCAGATGGAGGGGTTATGTTTATCGCCTTTGGCTTTATGAAATTGCTTGTTAGCATGAAGTAGATAAGCAAGAGCATTGATATATCTATAAGCGATGTTATTGGTGTTGCAGGTTTCTTAATTCCTGTTTTCCTTATCTTAACCATTTCTTGCCTTTAAGACCATTTCGACAAAGTCATTAGCCGATTCCTCAAGTTCAAGCCTTATAATGCCTATTCTCCATTCAAGAAAACTCTGGAGGAGAACCACAGGAATAGCAACGGATAAGCCAACTGCCGTTGTAAGTAGTGCTTCCCACATACCACCAGCCAAAGCAGATGCGTTTACCCTTCCACCGAAGCTCTCTATAACCATGAACGACTTGATCAAACCCGTTACCGTTCCTAAGAGACCCAACATCGGAGCTACCTCTGCTGTAACGGGAAGGATACCGGTATGCCTGTAGAGCCTGTTCATCTCGTTCTCTATGAAGTAGCTAAGTGAATCCTCAAGTATGTCCTTAGAATAGCTACTTGATTTAACGACATGCCTAAAGAATCTCTTCGTTAAGTTGGATAGATTTGAATCATCAACTTTGCCGTTTGAAACAAGATCAGCACATGCCTTCTTAAATGCCCTTTTGTTAAATTTAGTGCTGAAAATTACTACTAATCTTTCGAGGAAGACGCCAACGGCTGGTATGGATAAGAGGAATATTAAACCTACAATAGGGCCACCCTTTTCAAGAAGGTCAAACCTTAAAAACATTTTTCCTCCTTAAATCTCTATTGGTAAACTTTTAACAAATTTAAGGTAAATAATAATATCATAAAAATTATACTTTTTGCTATTATTTTTGAAATATTCGAATGGATTTAGCTTAACAATACCCCATTTAATATTACTATACGAATAACACATACCCTTTTCAGGAATCCCAGCAAAAACGGACCAGTTTGCCATGAGGATTAAAAACCTTATCCCATTGACATAATCATTAATCATATTCATAGTCCCACATTTATGTTAAATCCATTATCTTTTTCCTATATTTACTCAAGTTCACTTCAAAATGATTATGACAATATATCGATACAAAATCTCTTTTCATTTCATCAATTTTAATGGAAGTAGAAATGAACCTTCACTAATTTCCACTTTTTTAGTCTTTATGCCATAGAACCTCATCAAATTTTCCTCTGTTAAAATCCTTTTTGGTATCCCATTATCTGCGATTTTGCCGTCTTTTATCAAAAAAATGTAATCACAAAAGGTAAGTGCTTGGTTTGGATCGTGAAGTGAGATAAGTATAGGTACATTTTTAGCTAAATTGCGTATGGTGGACAAAATGAGGTACTGATTTCTAAAGTCGAGGAAGGAAGTTGGCTCATCAAAAAGAAATAATTTTCCACCTTGAGCTATTGCCCTTGCTATCATAACCAAGCGTTTTTGACCGCCACTTAGATCAGTAAAAACCTTGTTTGCAAATTCTTCAATACCGAGAGATCTCATAGATTTCCACACTATTTCTTCATCCTTTCTCTTTGGTCCAGATAGCGGATTAATATGGGGATTTCTACCCATGAGAATCATTTCAAAAACGGTGTACGGAAAATTTATCGAGAACTCTTGGGGTGAATAACTAACAAATTTCGACCTTTCAATAGGAGATAAATCGGAAAGTTTTATTCCGTTAAGTATTATCTCGCCATTTCCGTTAAGGACTCCAGCTATACACTTGAGAAGTGAACTCTTTCCTGCCCCGTTCAAACCGAGAATACACCCTATGCCGTTATTAAGCTTAAATGTGATACCTTTAAGGACTTTCTTGGAGCCATAGGAAAAGCATAAATTTTCAACGGTCAGCATGGATATGCCTTTTCTCTAATATTAAGATCAAAACAGGTGCACCTACAAGCGATGTAATAACACTTAAAGGAAGTTCAGAAGTTGAAATACTTCTTGCCAAATCGTCGCATAGAAGTAGAAGAGATGCCCCAATAAGGGCACTTGCCGGAACAAGCACTCTTGTGTCATGGCCAACCATCAGACGGGCTATGTGAGGGCTTACTAGCCCAACCCAGCCTATCATCCCCGCCACTGCTGTCGAGGCTGAAACGCCCAAAGCGGCGAGAATTATGAAAACTCCTCTGTAAAGCCTCACATTCACGCCGAGGGCCTTAGCCTCTTCATCGCCAAGGCTGATAACGTTCAAAGGCCAGCGGAGAATCATTATTCCGAGTATACTCACAAAAAGTGGCACCACCATAGTCCTGACGTCATCCCACCTCAAACCTGCAAAGCTCCCTAAGAGCCAGAAAACTATTGCGGGCAGTTTGTCGTATGGATCGGCCAGGTACTTTGCCATCCCGACAAGGGCAGAGAAAAAAGCCGAGACCGCTATTCCTGCCAGAATTAAGCTGAGGGTGCCACCCCCAACGAGACGGGAAAGCTGCCACACTACTCCTACGGTAAGCAGGCCGAAGAGAAAAGCTGACATCTGCACAGCGTAAGAACTTCCCGAGAGGAGTATCGCTAGGACTGCTCCAAATGCCGAACCGCTCGTGACTCCAAGGAGGTTTGGGCCAGCTAAAGGGTTTCTAAAGATATTTTGGAAAGTTAAACCTGCTAATGAAAGGGAAGCCCCAACCAAGAGAGAAGCCACTATCCTTGGGAGCCTGATCTGAAGAATAATGATTTTATCAAGCGCGTTCATCGAGAGGGGGTTGAACAGTATTCTACCTACAAAGGGAGAGATAGAAAAAATGAGCAGAAAAAGCACAAGGGGCTTTCTTATTTGTACACCTCCGGATACGTTTTCATGGCCAAGTAGGGCAGAAACTCAAACCAATTTGCGAGATCCCTGTATTCATCGGGAATCCTGTATATTTTTCCCTTAGTCTTTATTCCAAGTCTATTGCACTCTCTTTTGAAATCCTCAACACTCCAAGAGAAATGAGGCTCTATGAATATTACATCCGGCGATATTGAGTTTATTTCATTGGGGGTTACGTTTTCCCCAACTTTATCTCCTTTCGGAAGGAGCTCATTTACCGATATTCCTCCTATGAACTCAACTAACTTGTTTTGAAAGCTTCCTTTTCTCCGGGCATGAAGTGGGTGACCAAGTGTAATGTAAACCTTCCTCTTGATCTTAATTCCCTTTCTATTTTCCTCTATATTGGAGAGGAATTTTCTAATCTCTTTCGTTTTGAGATTTTCGCTAGTTATCCTCTCAAGTTCCTCCAAAACTTTCAGAAAATCGTATGGACTCTCGCATTCATTTAAAGCCTTGTAGAGAAGTTCAAAAAGTCCGTTCCTATAGGCCAATATAGTTTCAATCATGGCATTTTCTTCGGATACCCCATGTTTCCTGAGAATCGATAGTATCGATTCAAACGCTCCTGTAACTCTGTATCCACTCCACGACGAACTTTCTCCTTTAAATCCATCACCAAAATAACCTTTTACAACCTTTTTGGATTTTTCTTCATCGTATTCAATGACTTTTGCAGCCATAGGCCCATAAAATGCCCGTTTGATAACCGGCTCTCCATCGATGTAAGTGTCCAACCATTTCGTGCCAGAAGAATTAAACAAGTATACGTAGTTTAAATACCTCTTTACACCCTCACACAGTCTCTCGGCCTCTTCAAAGCTTGGCTGAATAAGGAAAGCTTCTTTTTCGAACTTAGGAGGCGTGAACCTAATTATCTGAAGTGGAATATCCTTTGAAAGTGAAGATAAGAACCTAGCTGCCCCTATGATTTCTTTTTTCATCCCCTTAATGTAGGGGGTTGATACCTCGATATGGATGCCATGTTCGTAAAGCAGTTTAAGGTTTCTGAAAACGGGCCCTGCCGAGGGAACCCCACAAATCCTCTGATATGCACTATCGGAAGATCCCTTAACACCAATATTAACAAAGTCCAGGTAAGGAATAGCTTCTTCAAGCGCATTCACTGTTTGGTATAAATTTGTAGACATCCCAACGAGGAGACCTATATCCTTAGCTTTTTTTGCAAGCCTCAGAAAACTTGACCAGGAAACCGTTGGTTCATTAATGCAGAATACTATACCAATACACCCTTTCTCCTTGGCCATCTTCACAACTTCTTCTGGGTACGTCTTCTGCAGTAGCTTAGAAGCTACGTCCCTCTGGGTAAAAAGCCTGGATATGCAACCTCTGCAATTGAAGTTGCATCCAGCGGTACTGACTGCAAGTAACTGGCTGTTTGGATAGAAGTGCAGTATTGGTATCTGTTCAGACAGAATGGGCATAAAAAATGAATAAAAGTTGGGGAACTTTTCCGTTATTTCTTTCCCGTTGTTAATGTACATTCCACATTTGCCGCATTTTCCTGGGGGTATGTTGCATCTAAGTTCACAAATGTTGCATCTCATAGCATATCACCTGTTATGTTAAGGTTCTTAATACCAGTGCCGTAGAAGCGCCGGTAGAACTTGTCGGCTATTTTAACTGTATCGACATCATCAAATTTCTGGGGATGGAGTGCTTTACTCATCCACCAAAGTCCGAGAATCCAGGAGGAACTCGGATAATCCCATGATACCCCGCTCACTGATGGCATTGCATAGACCTCATTTTCTCTAACTGCCTTTATGCCCTGCCATGCTGGATCTTTTAATATCATCTTCTTTACGCTTGAATTCGGAACGCTGGACGAGTAACTAGCCACTACCATTACATCAGGGTTCCATTTTGCGATCTGTTCAGCGTTTACATCCACCCATCCAGATGATATGTCCTTAGTAACGCTCTTTCCCCCGGCCATATCTATGAGTTCATTCTGGAACATATCCCTTCCTGGAACCCGAAAAGCTGAGCCCTTGGATCTATACGTTACCAACAAAACTTTTGGCCTTTTAACATTTGCCAACCTCTGTTTGATAGTTTCCATGGATTCCTTATAATAGTTTAGAATGTTACTAGCGTATTCTTCCTTCCCAAAGATCTTGCCCATTAACGTGATCGTTCGGTAGAAGTTGTTTACGGTCTCCATGTTGACGCATATAACTGGAATGCCGGCTTTCTCAAGCTGTTCAGTTGATCTGTTTATCTGCCCACGATATACATTAAAAACGACTTGAGGGGACAGCTTTATAATCTCTTCAACGTTTGGAGACCATGGGGCTCCCACATCGACTATACGTTTAGATGCATTGGGGTCAATTGAAAGTTCCAGAGCATCTTTAGAACCTCCTACAACCTTGCTTCCTTCACCGAACATGTAGATTAGATTCATTGCCAGGGAATACGGTGTAACTATGCGTTCAATTGGTCTTTTAATTTTTACAACCCTTCTAGCAAAGTCAGTAACTACGGTGGAATTTGCGAGTTCTGGAAAATCACCAATTATCTTAATC
>CAZXGR010000011.1:0-1799 GCA_964640245.1 uncultured bacterium
TTATCGTAAAGCATCTCTGCACTTTTTCTATTTTTAAGTGATGCTAATTGGATAAAAACATAGTTGAACCTTTTGGCATATGCATTAACATTTAAAAAATTCAAGACTAAGATAAATGATACAAGTACCTTCTTCATACTACCTCTCTATGTGAGGTGTAAGGGTTATCACTAATTCGCTCTTTTCTGTAGTTTCTGAGTTTGACTTGAATAAATTTCCGAAGAAGGGTATATCCTTTAGGCCTGGAATACCTTGGTTAGAGTTGTTCTTTGTATTTGCTATCAGTCCACCTAAAACGATCGTTTGACCATTTTTCACCTTTACCATGGTGTTCAGCTGTCTAACCTTTACAGCGTATATCTTGTTGAGGATGCTTTCAGTTGATGATGCCTCCGAGTTTATCGGCGTATCAAGTGAGCTTACCGCTGGCGTTATGTTCAGTATCACATTTCCATTGGCATCTATCTTTGGGACGATGGTTAAAACTATACCCTCGGTGAATACGACGTTTGTTTCCAGATTTTCCGTTGTCAACGTTGTTGCGGTTTGGCCCCCGGTTGATGTTGTGGATGTGGTTTGCGATTCGTATATGGTTATGTAATCCTTGCCTACCTTTATCATGGCCGGCTGGCCGTTCATTGCGAGTATCCTCGGTGATGAAAGGACATTTACCTTCCCATACTTTGACAGTAATCCTATGAGATTTGAAAACTTTGAATTAAATATCTTCAGTTGAAATGGTTGCTGATTTGGTGAACCCGATCCGAAGCTCAAAGAATAGTTGTAGTTTTCAAAAAACCTCGATGTTGATAGATAATTCCAGTTTATACCTGTCTGATGGTTCCTTGAAAGCGTTACCTCTATTATCCTTGCATTGATTAGAACCTGTCTTTCGAGACTTTGGTTTAACTTATCTATAAAGTTCTGAACCCTATCAACTGTAGTAGGTTTCCCCTCTATGAGTATTATGCCACTTTCCGGTTCTACAGAGTAGGATGCCGTTGGGTCATCCTTTATCAATTGGCCGATAACAGTTTCAATGTTCTTCCATGTGTCAACTGATGCCGAATTTGTAAGTGACATGCTTGCCGTTCCGCTCGATGTTGATGAGCCGCTGCCTCCGCTTTCGCTGCTCCCTATGTTCGCCTGCATATTTGACGTGAAGTCCCTCGATGTCTTCGGCATGTTTACCCTTAGGATCTTCGTTTCCTTGGTTATGATATAGATGGTATTCCCATCTATGGTGTAGGAGTATCCAAAGGGCTTAAGAATGTCGTTTAAACCTTCCGTCAACGCTACATCCTTTAGTTCCATCGTTACGTTTCCGCTGATATCCGGTGGCATGAGGATGTTCATGTTCACCGACTTTGCTATCGTGTAAAGCGCCTTCTTAAGGCTTACATTGATGAAGGAAAGGTTCAGTATTACGTTGGGATTTGCGTTTTCACTCACCTGCTTGAGTTTTTGAAGTGTTGGAGGTTCAGCTGCAAGCGGCTTGAGGTTAAACGTAACGGGTGGTTCTTTAACCGGTGTTTTAACTTTTTGATTTACCGTGGCACATCCTGACATTAGCAATAGTAGGATCAACATTACCGCTTTTATTCTCATTTAATTTCCCCTAACAGGTTTATGTGTAATTTTAGTTTAACCTTATTGCACCTTACGGTTACCGATTGATCTCCAATGTTTGTAAGCACACAACCATCTTCAAGTTTATCGCCAACCTTACATATGTTTCCATTGATTATAGCTAAATGTTCCTTGCCATTGACTACGGCATTTAACCTAAATACGGGAAT
>CAZXGR010000011.1:1899-37305 GCA_964640245.1 uncultured bacterium
TTATAGCTAAATGTTCCTTGCCATTGACTACGGCATTTAACCTAAATACGGGAATATTCTGACCAACCTTTTTAACCTCTGCGTTCTGTATTACCTTATCCTTTTCTAAGGAATTTAAAGGGAAGAACACGCCTGCAAAGGCGTTATTGAAACATAAAAGAAACAATAAAAGCCTCATGGCTTTCTTATAACCTCCTTGAACTCCATATCTATATCTAAATTTGATTTTGGTAATACCATGTTTACGGTTTTAAGCTCTATGGGAAACCTTTTAGTTAATTGATCAAGCATCTGCATTATATTTCTTTCATTTCCCTCAGCTTTCAAGGATACATTTAGGAATTTGCCACTTGATGATATTGAAATCGTTTTAATCTTAATATTATATTTTAAAAGTAAATTATTTAAATTATAGCTAAATCCTAATTTCTTTGTTGGAACCTTGATAAAGACCCTTTTTACCCTATCTGCATCGCAAGATATCTCCTTTAACTTTTGACTTAGAGATGTTAACTTTGAACTTGATGATTCTATACCTAAAGATGTGGTCTTAATCTGATTTTTTAATTTATTAATTTCCTTAACTTCTCGTTTATCAAGTCTAAAAAACGTAACAAATATGATGGTGGATGCTATTAAAATGAACAATGGAATCGTATTTTTGCTGAAGTTGTATTGAATTCTATTCATACCTTTTATTCCTTATCTTAAAACTGAAGTTGCATAGTTTTGCATTTAGCTCTTTTGAAGTTACTATGCTTAGGATCTTAAGGTTTTCTATATAAGAGTTGCCTGATAGGATGCCTAAAAATCCTGAAAAGTTTATTTCCGGATTGAAGGTTATCGTTTTCATATCTACATTGTTACCCTTGCATGAAAAGGATAAAATGTAGGTTTTGTAAGATTTAGATACAGGTTTTAAACTTTCTATAAAGTTGTATATCATTGGATAACTTAAATTCGCAAGGTAATTCGTTGACTTCAAAAATTTTTTCCTATCGTTTATGGCGGTTTGAACCTTTTTCACCTTTCCATCCATGCTGTTCTTCTTCTTTAGCATTTTTTTTAATTCAGAGGATAACTTACCTATGGATGACCTCGATGATATGTAACTTAATGAATATGGTATTGAAGCTAAAATGAGAGATACTGAGATTGGAATCAGCACAGGCGAAAGGTTTATCGATACCCTTTTGAAGAGAAAAGGCAATGACTTTTCATTCAGATAAAGAAGGATGGGGACGAAAAACTCGGTGAACTCATCTTCGCTAAAGCCAACCTTTTTAGCCATATCCGAAATAGATCTTAAGTTAGTTATGGGTAGAATTTTGTAATTAAGCTTTTCAATTGGCTTTCTATTTCCACTGTAATAGAATTCATCTATGTTTGTTCTCTTTCTTTCCTTGTAGAATTCCAGCGTTGAGGCAATAAAACTATCCGTAAGATTATTTGAGCTTATATTTCTAACACTGTCCACTATGCCATTCTTAACTATGAAGATAAACGTATTTTTGCCAAAGGAATGGATTAACATAAAAGCCCTATTTTCTCTTGGTAGGGAATCTGCCACTACTTGAGGTGTTGCTGTTAGAGCTTTTAAACCTCTAAATTTGTTGATAGTCTTGTTGTCAATGGCAGATATTAGATAATCGCAGTTTGCACCGCAGACAAGCTTCGAATCTATGTATTCTGGTTCTCTTAAAATGGAAAATTCGGCATCCGTTGAAACCTTTTGTGCTATAGCTATGGATAACTGCTTTTTGTTTAGCTGACTTGGAAACGTATAAACCTTATTTACAATTGAGCCATCCGTCAAGGATGCAAGCGTTTCCTTGGGATTAACGTCATTGAGTTTTTTAAATTTACCAATGGATACCCTTTTTCTAAGTTTCCCAACTGAAACTATTCCCCTTACATTTTCTTCATTATCCATCTCAGCGTATATCATCTTGTCATTCCCATTTGGCCGACTAAATTGTAAACTGGAAGGAGTATCCCTAAAGCTATTATACCTAAAATGATACCCAAGATTATCTCAAGGCTTGGCTCTATTATTGTGGTTAAGGCTTGAATCCTTCTCTTCATGTCATCCTCGTAAATCTCTGCTACCCTTAAAAGTGTTTTGTCCATTTCACCTGTGTCCTCGCCTAACTTTACCATTCTTATAACCATTGGTGGAAATATGCCGACCTTTTCCATGGCACTTGAGAGCATCATTCCTGAAAGGATGTAATTCCCAACCATTTGAAATTTTGATTTTAAGTAGATATTTTGCTCGACAGAAGTCACTATCAGTTTGATTGCATACTCTATCGTTCCACCGCTTCTAAAAACCTCAGCTATCGTCCTTATATCCTTTGATATGGATGATTTTTCCATTATGCTTCCTATATACGGGAGTCTAAGTTTATACTTATCATATAGGAACCTTAACCTTTTCCATTTGAGGAAGCTCAGCTTCAGGACAATTGGGACTAAAATTAGCATTACCAAAAGTGGTTCCCATGTAACTGGAAACCACTTGCCTATCCATATAAGTATCTTCGTTGGTATTGGAACCTGCTTGAGTCCCATTTCCATGATCGCCGGTATAACGTTCGGTATTATGTAGCCGAACATTATGGCTATTACAAAAACCATTACTATAGATGTAAATAATGGATAGGACATTGCCTGCTTGACTTCCTTTTCAAGGGATATCAGCCAATCAAGGAAATCTGCATAGTTCAGAAATACCTTAGGAAGTGCATCGGTGCTTTCCCCCACCTTCACCATTCCTACAAGGTCAGGCGGAAAAATTCCGGCATCCTTCATTGCAGTTGATATGGAGCTACCTGAGATAATGGCATTTCTAATTTCATCTATCTTTTCCTTTAGAAGCTTATTTTTCGTTGTTTTTGACGTATCGTTAAGGGTATCTAAGATTGGAAGTCCCATTTCAAGTGATCTCCCAATGTAAAAACAGAAATCAGCTAAATCCTGCTTTGATATTCCTCTTCTAAAGAAGATGTTTTTCAGTTTAAGTAAGGGTGCATACCATTGTTTTTTTATACCAATTACGAGGTAATTTGTTTTTGAGAACATTCTAAAAAGTTCATTTTTATCCTTTGCCTCAACTATCTGTTCTGCAATATTGCCGTTAGAGGACAAAAGTGTAACTTTAAACCTTGCCAAAACAATTCCCCCTGCAGGATATTATTTTAGCATTAACAAGGAGAGAAATTGAGGATACATATAGTAGGAATAGGCGGCATAGGGATGTCGGGCATTGCCATGATCCTTAAGGAGAAGGGTTATGAGGTTCAAGGCTCAGATATATTGGAAAGTAAAATCATTCAAACCTTAAGGGCAAAAGGAATTAAGGTTTTTATCGGCCATAACGAAAAAAATGTTAAAGATGCTGACATTTTGATTTACTCATCAGCCATTAAACCGAACAATGTTGAGTTAGTTAAAGCATCTAAAATTGGGATCCCTATCATTCCAAGGGCTGATGTTCTTGCTGATATAATGAGATTCAAGGAGGGTATAGCAGTTGCCGGAACTCACGGGAAGACAACAACAAGCTCTATGATAGCGACGATACTGATTAAAGCAGGTTTAAAGCCAACGGTCTTGATAGGCGGGAAGCTGCCGTTGCTGAACGATGATAATGCACTTTCTGGAACTGGCAAGTACCTTGTAGCTGAAGCGGATGAGAGTGATGGAACATTTCTGAGGCTTACACCTTCGATTTCCGTTGTAACCAATGTCGATGCCGACCATTTAGATTTTTACGGTAGCATTGAAAATGTTAAAAAAGCCTTTAAGGATTTTGCCAATAGAACTTCGTTCTACGGTCTTTCGGTTCTATGCGGTGAATGTCCAAACGTTAGAAGTATTATCCCTAAGGTATACAAGAGAAAGTGCATCTATGGATTCTCAGATTCGTTCGATATCTATGCAAGGGATATTGAGCTTTTTACAAACCAAAGTGTGTTTAGCGTTTTTGCAAAGGGGAAGGAGTTTGGCAGGTTCAAGCTCAACGTTCCTGGGAAGCATAACGTTTTGAATGCACTTGCAGCAATTGCCGTTTCCTTGGAGATTGGCATTGAACCATTGAGCATCACAAAGGGCCTTGAGGAATTTAGGAATGCCAAGAGGCGGCTCGAAATTAAGGGCATTGTAAATGGTGTTACGTTCGTCGATGATTATGCGCATCATCCAACGGAGATAGATGCTACTCTTGATGCCTTAAGGATTGCCTTTCCAAACAGGCGCATCGTAATTCTCTTCCAACCACATAGGTTCTCAAGGACAAAGTTTTTATGGAACAGTTTTATCAAGACATTTAAGGGAAAACAAAATGTATTCTTTACAGATATCTATCCAGCTTCCGAAAAGCCAATTCAAGGTATAGATGCTAATTTGTTGGCAGATGCATGTTCATGTACCTATTTGGGAAATCTTAAATCTGCATGCAATGAGATATCGAAATTTCTAAAGCCTGGAGATGTGTTTGTCAGCATGGGTGCAGGAAATATAACGGATGCATTCAATATGCTCAATGGTAAGGTTTAGCTATTCCCAATGCTTTCCCGAGCTTATATCAACGGTTAAGGGAACATCCAGCTTTACGGCATTTTCTGCTGTTTTCTTTGTTATGTTTATTACTTCATTTAATAGGTCGTTAGGTGATTCTATTAGTATTTCATCATGTACCTGAAGAACCATAAAGGCTTTATCCTTTAGCTCCTTAAAGAGCTTAATCATTGCAATCTTCATTATATCGGCTGCAGTTCCCTGAATAACGGCGTTTACAGCAGCCCTCTCACCAAAGTTTCGTATGTTCTTATTTGAGGATTTCAATTCTGGTAACGGCCTTACTCTGTTGAAAAGTGTTCTTACATACCCATTTTCATAAGCTTCCTCTACAACCTTGTCTATGTAAAGCCTAACACCTTTAAACCTTTCAAAGTACCTGTTTATGTAGGATTTTGCCTCTCCAACAGGAATATTAAGCCTTTGTGATAGACCCTGTGGTGTCATACCGTATATCACGCCGAAGTTTACCGTTTTTGCGAATTTTCTCATTTTATCTGTTACGTCATCTAATGAAACCTCAAAGAGCTGTGATGCAGTTTGTCTATGTATATCTATACCTTCTTGATATGCTTCTATCAGTTTCTCATCCTTTGAAAGATGTGCAAGAACACGAAGCTCAACCTGTGAGTAATCTGCCCATACAAGGCTGAATCCATGCGGAGCGATAAGTGCATGCCTTATATTTTCTGAAAGCTCATCCGATGTTGGAAGATTTTGAAGGTTCGGCTCAACGCTTGAAAGCCTTCCCGTTGCAGTTGCTGTTTGCATGAAGGTCGTATGAACTCTATCATTTTCATCCATGTGGTTCAAAATTCCATCTACAAACGTATTGGAAAGCTTCGTTAGTTTTCTGTAGGTAAGTATTAACTTTGCAATATCGTAACCCTTTAGTGCAAGTGCCGTTAAAACCTCAACGTTTGTTGAGTAGCCACTTTTAGTTTTCTTAATTGGCTTAATTGATAGATTTTCAAATAGAATTTTAGAGAGCTGTTTAGGGGAGTTAAGGTTAAACTTTTCACCTGATATGTTGAATATTTTTTCCTCTATTTCCCTTGAGTTTCTCTGCAGTTCATCCTTGAATTTTATGAGGTATTCTTTGTCAAAGAGTACACCGTGTTTTTCCATGGCGTACAGGACATACGAAAGCGGATGTTCAATTTCCGTATATAGCTTATATGTGCCGTTTTTCTTCATTAACTCGATTACCCTCTGCCCTATTCTTGAGATATGCCCTGAAGACTGGGCTATAGAATCTATGGATGTAAGGTTTAGTTCCCTTTGAAGGATTGATCTTGCAGAGTAGTCCTTGAACAATGGGTTCAAGATATATTCACATATGGAGAGGTCAAAGAATGGAAGGCTTTTAATTTTATCGCCAAGCCTATGGTAAAGTGATTTTAGGTCGAACGTAAATATCCTGTTTGATTGTGAAATAAGATTAAGGCAATTATCGATGTTGGCTGTGCAGTATACACCGTCCAAAGCTACTATTGGTTCATTATTATAGATAAAGGTAGTATCCAATGGTGTAAAGAGGTCTCTGTTAGATGCAAGGTCACCTATTTTTTTGCAGTCAACTTTTTTTGACTGATTGGTATCTACATCCTCAAAGTTAACATTTGGAAACGCCTTTACTATTTCCTTTACAACGCTTCTGATTTCTAATTTTTTTATCAAACCCAACAGGCATTTTACATCTATCTTCCCTACCTTTAGGTCATTTATAGAGATATCCATGGGAATCTTTGTGTCGATTCTTGCAAGCTTTCTGCTTAGAAAGGCATTTTCCTTATACCTTTCAAGAAGTTCTCTTTTCGCCTTTGAAAGTGATGATAAGTTTTGATAGAGTTTTTCAAGGTTATGGTACTTCTGCACGAGCTTTAGTGCAGTTTTTTCACCCATGCCAGGTACACCAGGGATATTATCCACATGGTCGCCCGAAATACCAAAGGCATCAGGTATTTCCGTAGGCTTTATCCCATATTCCTCTATAAAACTATCAAGTGTGTACATTTTCTCAGCCTTTCCTGATACGGAAAGCACGGATATGTTCTTGTCTATCAGCTGCTTCATGTCCTTGTCAGGTGTTACGATGATGACGGTATGGCCTTCCGATGATAGTTTTTTCGAAACTGTTCCTATGATATCATCGGCCTCAAATCCCTTTTTCTTTATAACCTTTACGCCAAAGCATTCTAAAAACTTTAGCATAAATGGAATTTGAGGTTTTAACGTATCAGGCATCGGTTTTCTATTCGCCTTATAATTCTTTGATATCTCATTTCTGAATGTTTCCTTGCCCGCATCGAAGGCTACAAGAATATACTCGGGCTTGAGCTCCTTGTAGAGCTTTAGAAACATTCTTACAAAGCCAAATACAGCATTTGTTGGAAACCCATAGCTTGTTGAAAGCGACTTTATGGCGTAAAATGCCCTGTATGCAAGGCTTGTTCCGTCAAATATAAATACCTTCATATGATTTTAACCTCTAATTCAAGATCCACGTTAAACTTTTTCTGAACCATTTTCCTTGCATGGTTAATTAAGGTCTTGAAGTCATTGAAGGTTGCGTTTCCATCGTTTATCAAGAAGTTAGCATGTTTATCCGAAAATCTTAAACCTCCATACCTGAAACCTTTTAAACCTGATTCCTCAAGCAGGAAGCCTGCAGGGAATCCCTTTGTGTTCTTGAAGGTTGAACCTGATGTCTTAAGCCAAAATGCTGGCTGCTTCAGCAGTCTTGCCCTTACAACGTCTGATATTCTCTTAAATATGGCTTTGAATGGTTTGACTTTAAAGGTAGCTGAGACGATAACATCAGATTCGGAAAATGGGGATCTTCTGTAGGAAAAATTACTTGTATCATTGATTTCCTTGACTTCAAGTGTTTTACCTTCAATGTACCTAACGCTCATCAAGACGTCCTTTACCTCGCTTCCTAATGCACCTGCGTTTTGAAATACAATTCCTCCAACTGTAGCTCTGGGAATACCAGATAGGAATTCAAGGCATGATAAACCGTTTTCAATCTGAAACCTTAGAACATCCCTTAATTTTGCTCCCGCTTGAACTGTCAGCATATTCCCGTTTAAACTCATGTCCCTAAAAGTTTTTAAACTTAAAATGTTGGGTTTGGGTTTATCTGAAAGTACGGTATTTGAACCACCACCTATTATGAAGTAGTTACCCTTTTTTAAAAGGTTTGAAAGTTCGCTTAGGGTTTCAGGAACGTAAATGCTAGTTTTATTGCCTATTCCTATTGTTGTAACCCTATTTGGATTGAGAATCTCTGTTCTCAAGCTTTCTCCATTGATGCAGCCTTGATGAATTCAACGAAGAGTGGGTGTGGCCTTGTGGGTTTTGACTTGAACTCTGGATGAAATTGAGTAGCCACGAACCACGGATGATCCTTAATTTCAATGATCTCAACTAAATCACCGCTTGGCGATGTACCAGCTATAACCAAACCTGCGTCTTCTAAGGTTTGCCTGAATTGGTTATTGAACTCGTACCTGTGCCGATGCCTTTCGGATATACTCTTTCTTCCATAGGCTTGAAAGCTGAATGTTCCATCTCTGAGTATGCATGGGTATGCTCCCAATCTCATCGTTCCACCTTTCTGCTTGAGGTTTTTCTGATTTTCCATAAGATCAATTACAGGATACGGAGTAAGCAAACTAAACTCGGTACTATGTGCGTCCTTTAAATTTGCCACATTCCTTGCGAATTCTATTACCGCACAGTGCATACCAAGACATATGCCGAAAAATGGTATCTTATTTTCCCTTGCAAATTTTACTGCCTTGATCTTTCCCTCTATTCCCCTCTTTCCAAAACCACCAGGTACAAGTATGCCATCAACATCGTAGAGAAACTCATCGGGCTCGGCTTCATCCAATTCCTCAGCATTTACCCACTTTACGTCGACCTTTACATTATTTGCAGCACCTGCATGGACAAACGATTCCGATATGCTTTTGTATGCATCCTTTAACTTTACATACTTACCAACAAGTGCAATTCTAACGGTTTTTGATGGCTTCTTGATCCTCCTTACAACATCCTCCCAGCCTTTAAGGTTTGAACCCTTAAATTGAAGGTTAAGCTTTTGGGAGATGGATCTGTCTATGCCTTCCTTTGAAAGTGCCAACGGCACTTCATAGATAGTACTCATGTCCCTTGCGGTTATTACATCTTCCGGTTTAACGTTTGTAAATAAGGCTATCTTTTCCTTCAATGATTTTGGAATGTTTCTCTCAGATCTACATACTATGATATTAGGTTGAATGCCTATTGCGCGAAGTTCCTTAACGGAATGCTGCGTTGGTTTTGTCTTTAGTTCCCCCGCGGTTTTAACATATGGAACGTAGGTAACGTGAACGTAGAGAACATTTCCCTTTCCAAGCTCAGTTCCCAACTGCCTTATTGCCTCTAAAAATGGCAGACCTTCAATATCTCCAACAGTTCCACCTACCTCTACTATCTGTACATCCAAATCTGTTGACATGAGGCTTCTAATCTTTTCCTTTATAAGGTTGGTAACATGTGGAATTACCTGAACCGTTGCACCAAGGTATTCGCCTTTTCTCTCCTTCTCTATTACTTCCTTGTATATTTGACCAGATGTAACGTTGTTGGCCTTATGCATTATGGCATTTGTAAACCTTTCATAGTGACCAAGGTCAAGGTCCGTTTCAGCTCCATCATCCGTTACGTAAACCTCTCCATGCTGATATGGATTCATGGTTCCTGCATCTACGTTGAAGTATGGATCAAGTTTCTGTAAAGTTACATTTAGACCGTGGCTTTCCAACAATGCCCCTATAGATGCAGCCGTTATTCCCTTCCCTATTGCGGATAAAACCCCACCTGTAACGAATATCAACTTAGTGTTTTCCATCTTCTCCCCTTAGAATAAGTTCTGCCTTAGCTATATCCTTTTCTGTGTCTACACCTAAGGTAGGAACTTTAACCACTGATAAGTGTATTTTCTCTCCCTTTTCAAGTATTCTAAGTTGCTCAAGCTTTTCAATATCCTCAAGTTTTCCCTTGCCCCACGATACAAAGTCAAGAAGTGAAGCTTTTGTGTAACCATAAATACCAATGTGCCTTAGATATTGCCTTGGTTCAATTTTACCATCACGTGGGTATGGAATCAGCGATCTGGAAAAGTAAAGGGCATGCCCGCTAAAGTCTTTAACTATCTTGACATTGTTTGGGTCTTTAACATCATTTTCATCCTTAAAGTTTACTGCAACCGTTGCAAACCTTTCACCCCTTTTTAGGGCTTTAAGAACAGGTTCCACATGGTCCTTCCTTACGAAAAGCTCGTCTCCTTGAACATTTATCACGTATTTAACGTTTAAGTTTCTCACCACATAGGCTACCCTATCCGTGCCACTTGGCAAGTTTTCGGGAGTTAAGCTACACTTTGCGTTTAAGTCTTTTAAGGCGTCCGCAATTTTAGAATTATCCGTTGCAACCAGGATATTGTCTGCAAACTTAACTATGGATGAAACTACCCACCATATTAAAGGTTTACCATTTATTATTCTTAAAGGTTTTGCCTTAAGCCTGCTTGACCCTATTCTTGCCGGTATGCATATCAGTGCTTCTTCCAACTTATCCTCACTAAATGGTAAATTGAAACTAAATTATAAGTCATGGACTGCATTAAAGCATGGATTAGATCAATAAGGATGTTTTCCATTGAGAATCCTTCATGGGCTATTTTAGTTGAAGGCAAGAGGGACAAGCGTGCTCTTGAGATGTTTGGAGTTCAAAGTGTCATTGAGCTAAGGGCAAGGAATTATCATGATGTAGCAGATGAGATATCCTCAAGGTACAGGGGAGTTGTAGTTCTAACCGATTTTGACCCCGAGGGTGAGACCATCTTTAAAAAACTTACGAGGCTGTTTAAAACTTATGGGCTTAAGGTAGATACATCGTTTAGGCAAAAGCTTAAGGATTGTAATGTAAGGTTTGTTGAAGCCATACCCGAAAAGATGCTACAATCAAGGTAAATTAAACATGAGGTTTGATATGGATTACGAGGCTGTTATAGGATTGGAAGTTCATGCCCAACTTTTAACTGAAACAAAGATATTCTGTAGTTGTAGGAATAGGTTTGGCGATCCACCTAATACCAATGTTTGTCCCGTTTGCCTCGGTATGCCAGGCTCCTTACCTGTTCTTAATAAGAAGGTTGTCGAATATGCCGTTAGGGCTGCACTTGCCCTAAACTGTAAGATCAATCAGTATTCGGTTTTCGCAAGAAAGCATTATTTCTATCCTGATTTGCCGAAAGCTTACCAAATAACGCAGTATGAGCTTCCATTTTCAGAGCACGGTTGGCTCGATATTCAAAGGTCGGACGGAAAGGTTAAAAGAGTTGGTATTACTCGAATACATATGGAGGAAGATGCAGGCAAGACCATTCACGGTGAGGGATATGATACAAATTCATACGTTGACCTAAACCGTGCCGGGACTCCCCTTATAGAGATAGTTTCCGAACCTGATATGTCAACAGGCGAGGAAGCAAGGCTTTACCTTCAAAAACTACGTAATATACTTGTTTGGATTGGCGTAAATGATGGAAATCTTGAAGAGGGATCGTTAAGATGTGATGCTAATGTTTCCATAAGGCCAAAGGGTACAAAGGTTTTGGGTACAAGGACGGAGATTAAGAATGTAAATTCCTTTAAGTTCGTCCAGAAAGCCATTGAATACGAGATAGAAAGACAGATAGGTGTAATAGAATCGGGTGGTAAGGTAGATCAGGAAACGAGGCTATTTGATTCACAGAAAGGCATAACCAAAACTATGAGATCAAAGGAAGAAGCAGAAGATTATAGGTACTTTCCAGAACCTGACTTGCCGCCGCTTTTAATAAGCGATGAATGGCTTGAAAGTATAAGGTCAAGCCTTCCTGAGCTTCCTGAACAAACCAAGGAAAGGTTTGTAAGGCAATACAACTTAAATGATTACGACGCCGATATTCTCACGAGGGATAAGTCCTTGTCTAAGTTTTTTGAGGAAGCAGCAAGCTCTTATAATGGGGAAGCCAAAAGGGTAGCTAATTTGATGATATCCGTTTTGTTGGGCATACTATCCGAGATGGGAAAGGATATCAATGAGGTTCCATTGAAGCCGTCCGACTTAGGTGAGCTTCTCAACTTAGTCGATAAGGGCGTGGTATCACTGAATGTTGCAAAGGAAAAGATTTTGGTAGATATGGTCAAAACTGGGAAGAAGCCTATGGAGATCATAGAGAAAAATGGACTTAGACAGATATCTGATGAAGGTGCTTTGAGAGAAATAGTTAATAAGGCAATAGATAACAACATGAAAACCTTTGAGCAGTATAAAAATGGCAATGAAAAGGCAAAGCAGAGAGCCGTTAAATTTCTTATAGGCCAGGTTATGAAACAGACAAAGGGGAAGGCAAATCCAAAGATGGTTAACATGCTTGTTCAAGAATTATTAAGGACTAAATCGGAATCATAGCTTGGGAATCTCGATCCTTAAGATTTTCATGTAGTCTATGAGATCTTCCGAAATTGTTTTGATCTCTTCCTCGGATTTCTTTACTACTTCTTCACTTAAGGGTTCAATTCTTATCGTTATTATCTCATAGAAATGCCTTAGTCCTAATCTTTTTTCAACTGATTCCTTTGAGTATATTAGAGAATCCTTTTTGATAACCTTGGCCTTTTCAAGTGCATCGCCTACGAACTTCTCCGCATTATCTATGTCCCGTTGCCTTACCCTTTGAGATAGCCAAAATGAGAATGAAACCCTTATGGGTTTGGATATAGGAAAGTTTTCAAGGCCATACCTCTGTTTTTGAATGTGAAATTGATAAACGGCATTGTTCTGTGATTCTGTAACCGATGATCTGTTTACTATAAATGGTTTAAGTTCTCCGTTGATTCTTCTGTGCGATATTCTTTTATAATTAGCCTTGCTAGGTATTTTACCTATAAAGAAGAACTTGAATTTCACCATGTACCTCTGTAATATTGCTTTATCTAACTTAGTCAAAAGAGGTTTTAATGCAATTTTGGTCACAACAGCCATACGCCTTGAGAAAATTCATCTCTATAATTGCCACATTTATTATTTTAATATCCTTCTCAACGATAGGTATGATGTTGATAGAGAAGTGGTCCTTTTTAGATGCTCTATGGCATACCATTATTACGATTTCCACCGTTGGATACAGTGAGGTTCATCCACTTAACCCTTTGGGGCGTATCTTTACAATGTTTATAATAGTTGTAACCTTTGGTGTTTTTGCATATGGGGCTTCCGTTATTGCCTCTATGATATTTGAAGGTCAGTTAAGGGAACTCTTTGTAACACGGAGAATGGAGAGGATGATAAGGAACATGAAGGGACATACCGTGGTATGCGGAATAGGTAGGACGGGTATGGCTGCGGTTAGAGAGCTTCATGATGAACATGAGCCGTTCGTGGTCATAGATAAGGATAAAAACAGAATAGACATGTTAAAAAAGGAAATTCCAGATTTCAGGTATGTTTTGGGTGATGCGACGGAAGATGCGAACCTCTTAAAGACCGGCATTAAAGAGGCATCAAACTTTATAGTTTCAACCGGAACCGATGCCGATACACTTTTCATTACCCTTTCGGCCAAAAATTTAAATCCAAGACTTAGAATAGTTGCAAAGGCTCTGAATGAATCAAATGTTATAAAACTGAAGCGTGCAGGTGCTTCTGAGGTAGTACTTCCAAACATAATAGGTGGAATTAGAATGGCCTCTATTGCCGTAAGGCCAGAGGTGGTTAGTTTTCTTGACATAATTACGCAGCATGGAAGTCTCAATCTAAGGATCGAGGAGATTAGAATTCCTAAGAATTCCTCATTTTGTGGAAAGCTTTTAAGAGATTTGAAGATACCTTTAAGAACAGGTGTAATAATTATAGGTCTTAGGCGTGTCGATGGATCGCTGATCATCAATCCTATGTCTACCACAATGGTTCTACCGGATGATACCCTAATAATAATTGGAACGGATGAACAGGCAGAAAAACTTAGGGAAATTTCCAAAATTGGTGCGGAAGGCGGGATTTGAACCCGCACGCCCGGTTTTATAGGCACTGCCCCCTCAAGGCAGCGCGTCTGCCGATTCCGCCACTTCCGCTTTTGACATAAATATATCTTTGATATGTTGTTGTGTCAAGTGATTTTGGGATAATTCAATCATGTATAATTTTGGACATGAAAATAAGGAAAATAGTTAACTTAGATTTATCAAGTTTCATTGGGAAACCTATCAGCAAGGGTAGGATAATGTATAGGATATCTATGCTTATCCTCGGGGTAACTTTACTCTTATTTGGTTTCTATATATTGTTTTCAATTAAACCCGATACAGATTATGTAATTGTCGTTGAAAGGGTTAAACTCTCGTCGATACTCGTATCCTTTGGTGGTTTTTTTCTAATAATTTACATATTTGTCAGGAGGTAATTATGATAGACAAGGCACTTCTTTCAGTATTGGTATGCCCAAAGTGTAAGGGAGAACTTGAATACGATGAAAGGGCAAATAAGCTTATATGTAAGAAGTGTAAGCTTGCCTATCCTATTGAGGATGACATTCCCATTATGCTTATAGAGGAGGCTGAAACCATAGATGAGTAGCTTTGGTCTTATTGTGGCAGTTGTCCTAACGATTGCATTTTTAGCTTCTACTTGCTATGGTTTATACAAAACATATAGGTCAGGTGAACGGGGCAAGTAAATGCTTGTTTTGCTCTGCAAAGTTTGGTATTTTCTCAAAAAACCGTAAGGAGATTCTATGAAGATAGTTTTGGCATGTGATCATGGGGGATTTGAACTTAAAGAGGTTATTAAGAGATACTTAGAGGAGTTAGGCACAGAGTACATTGATGTTGGAACATACAGCACAGAATCCGTTGATTATCCGGACTTTGCGTACAAGGGCGCTATGTCGATAAGGAACGGGAAGGCCGATAGAGGGATATTCATATGTGGGACTGGAATAGGTATGTCCATTGCTGCAAACAAGCTAAAAGGCATAAGAGCAGCCCTTTGCTATAATATCTATGCAGCTGAATTTAGCAGAAGGCACAATGATTCAAATGTTCTTGCACTTGGTGGAAGGGTTTTGGGAAGTGAACTTGCAAAGGCGATCGTTAAGAAATGGCTTTTTACATCATTTGACGGTGGAAGGCACGAGAGAAGAATTAGAAAGGTAGAAGAGATGGAGGGAAAATGAAGAACTATATTAAGGACGTTGATCCGGAAGTATTTGAAGCGATGAAGTGTGAGTACAAGAGACAGAATGACTTTATAGAGCTTATAGCATCCGAGAACTTTACGAGTAAGGCAGTTATGCAGGCACAGGGTTCAATCATGACGAACAAGTATGCAGAAGGCTTGCCAGGTAAGAGGTACTATGGTGGATGCCAATGTGTTGATATTGTTGAGAGACTTGCGATTGAGAGATGTAAGAGAATATTTAATGTTGACCATGTTAATGTTCAGCCCCATTCCGGTTCCCAAGCTAACCAAGCAGTTTACTTAGCAATGCTAAAACCAGGGGATACCATCCTTTCAATGAGTCTTTCGCATGGTGGTCACCTTTCTCATGGTTCACCAGTTAACCTTACTGGCAAATACTACAATGTTGTTCAGTACGGTGTGAGAAGGGATACGGAAACGATAGATTTTGATCAGGTTTATACGCTTGCAAAGAAACACAAACCGAAGCTTATTATCTGCGGTGCTTCAGCCTATCCAAGAATCATTAACTTTGATAAATTTAGGGAGATAGCTGATGATGTTGGCGCTTACCTTATGGCGGATATAGCTCATATTGCAGGCCTTGTAGCAGCTGGACTTCATCCATCGCCGTCAAAGGCATGTCACTTTGTTACCACAACAACGCATAAGACATTGAGGGGACCGCGTGGTGGTGTAACTATGTGTAAGGAAGAGTTTTCAAAGCTTATTGATAAAGCAGTTTTCCCCGGACTTCAGGGTGGACCCTTGATGCACGTGATAGCCGCCAAGGCAGTGGCATTTAAGGAAGCAGAGACGAATGAATTTAAGCTTTATCAAGAACAGATAGTTAAAAATGCAAGTGCAATGGCAGAAGCATTTAAAAGTAAAGGTTTTAGGCTTGTGTCCGGTGGAACTGATAATCACCTCATGCTTTTGGACTTGACGGAGAAGAACCTAACCGGCAAGGATGCGGAATCCATACTTGAAAAGGCACATATAACTGTAAATAAGAATACAATACCGTTTGATAAGAGAAGCCCATTTGTTACAAGTGGAATAAGGATAGGGACTCCGGCCATTACATCGAGAGGTGTTAATGAAGATGGGGCTAAGAGAATTGCCGAGTTGATAACTGAGGTTTTAGATAATCCAAATGACAAAACAATCGAAAGGGTTAAAGGGGAGATATTGGAGATCTGTGGCAAGCACCCACTTTACGAGGAACTGAAGGAATTTTACCTCAAGGGTTAACAGCAGTTTTTAAGAATATTACTATCTTTATCCAAACATAGTTGACTTTGAATATATTTGGGCTTAGAATGTTAGATATGGAAAGGTTAGTGAGCATTTCAGAAGCATTCAAGATACTTGGTATATCTGTAGTGGTTATGTAAACAACGATTTAAGGTTAACCGATAGGGTATTCAAATGCCCTGAATGCGCACTGGTAATTGATAGGGATCTAAACGCCTCTATTAACTTGTTAAACTATGGTAGGGTAAGTTTCACCCGAGCCTATACGCCTGTGGAGAAAGGCTCTGTGGATGACCCTACGGTTAAGCCGTATGCTAAAAAGCACCCTCTCGCTGAAGCAGAAACCCAGCAAAGCCCAACTATGATTAGGTTTGGGTAAGTCTGGGAGAACGGTTAATCCTTCCAAAAATAAGGTGTAAATACTGTTAAAACCGATAGTATTTCAAGTCTTCCCAGTATCATTTCTAATGATAGGAGAAGTTTTTCCCATCCCTGAAGGAAGTGGAAGTTTCCGGCCGGTCCTACAAGCGCAAGCCCTGGACCGGAATTGCTCATGCATGCAATTGAGGCAGAAAAGGCCGTTACAAGGTCATTTCCCGTTAGCGTAAGGAGAAACCCTACTATAACAGTCAAAGCTGCGTAAACCGATACAAATGCCCATATGGCATTTAAAATTGAAACATCCAAAACCTTATTTCCCAAGTTAACCCTGTAAACCAAGTTTGGATGTGCGGTTTTCCTTATTTCCTTTAAGGATGTTTTAAGCATTACTATGAATCTGAACTGCTTTAAACCACCGGATGTCGAACCGGAACACCCACCTATAAGTTCGAGGATCATGAAGAGTGCAAGCACAGCTGAAGGCCAATGAGTATAATCCGTAGATGAAAAACCAGTTGTTGATCCGGTAGTTACCACTTGGAAGAAGCCATATCTAAATGCCTCTATGATTGATTTATAGGTTCCACTCAGCAGCAGAATTACAACAGTAACAGCAGTTGCAGATGAAAGCATTATAAGATAATACTTAACCTCATAGTAGTCGAAGAATTCCCTTAGGCTTCTATCTTTAAAAGCCTTGTAGTAAAGTGGAAGGGTTATGGAACCAGCTATCATGAATATTGCTATTATCATTTCAACGGCAAATGAATGAAATTCACCCACACTTCCATTCTTAGTGGATAAACCGCCCGTGGCTATTGTGCAGAATGAGTGATTTACTGCGTCAAATAGATCCATGCCGGCAATCTTTAGGAGGAGAACCTCACTGAAGGTTAGAGACAGGTAAACGATAAGTATAGCCCTTGCTATTTCCTCTGCCCTTGGTAGTATCTTTTCCTCGAGTGCCTTTGATGCTTCAAACCTCATAAGTTGGGCACCACCGGTTCCAAGTGCTGGTAGAACCGAGAGTGAAAACACAACGAATCCTATGCCACCTACCCAGTTTGTGGTTGACCGCCACAGGAGTATACTTTTAGGTAATGCCTCAATGTTTGTTAGTATGCTCGAACCGGTTGTAGTAAACCCAGAAACGGATTCAAAATAGGCATCTGGAAACGATGGAATTGCTCCACTCATTATGTAGCACATTGCAGATATCGCAGGAAACAAAAACCAAACCAGGACTACCGTTAGGATTGCTTCCTTCAGGTTAGGCTCTGCTCTTTTCGGTTTTAGCTGAAGTACCAGGATGAACAAGGAGCTTACCAGTATTACCGGGTAGACAAAACTCATTGCATATCCGTCATGCACGTATATAGAATAGAAGAACGGTATTAAAAATGAGGATGACAGAAAGAATAAAAGTGTTACAACAAGCCTTGCAACTAATATGAGGTTCACTTTGTACCTACACAGATGAGTTTGTCGCCCTTTTTAATTACCGTATTGCCCCTTGCAAGGAGTATGGATCCGTTTCTCTTGATGCCTGCGATAACCTTGCACTTTTTATCGTTTAAATTAGATATCATTTTACCTTCCATTTCATCCGTTACCGGTCTTTCCGTAATCTCAACATTCTTGTAAAGTTCAAATATTTCCGATATACCCCTTTGGGTCAGCTTTTGGTAGACCTTTGAAGCTACCAATTTCCTTGGTATTATGGATGTATCTATGCCTATGGAATCAACTATTGGTTCGTATTCTGTGTGCGTTATAAGGGACATTACCTTTTTTGCCCCGGCCCTTTTTGAAATGATGGATGATAGGATGTTTGTTTCCTCGTCATCGGTGAGGCATACGACTAAATCCGCGTTGCCTATGCCTTCTGTTTTCAATGATGCTATATCCGTTAAATCGCAGTGAAAAACCGATATGGATGGGAATTCCCCGGATATCCTCTGGCATATGGATATGTTTGGGTCTATGAACTTCACGCTTATTCCCTCGATCTTTGAAAGTTTTTCAATTAAATCCTCTGATAGATTTGAGTAACCAAGTACGAATACATTTTCCACGGGTTTATACTTAACGCCAAACAACTTAAAGAGGTTTTCTATATCCCCTTGTTTGATGGCTATGTAAACCTTGTCGTTTGGATATATAAAGTCAGCACCGTTAGGTATTATGGCTTCCTTGCCCCTTTCAATGGCCACAACTGTAAAGTTTACCTTTTCCCTGATAGGCGAAAGTTCCTTTATCTGTTTGCCTACGATTTCATCATCTTCCCTTGCAGGGTACTTAACTATCATAAGATCCGTGTTTTCTACCCTTATCAAGGAGCTTGCAAATGGATACTTAATAATGTTTAATATAAATTGAATGGTCTCAGAAGTAACGTTTACCATTTCTGATGAAAGTAATTCCTTTACAGGTGGAGCTGAGAATCCTTGCCTTTCAACACGGACAATCATATTTTCCTTTTTAAAAAGTGCCCTTAGTAAAACCGCAATGGCTACATTCCTTTCATCGCTGTCAGTAACCACAATGAACAGGTCATAATCCTTTACCTTTTTGAGACAGTTTGTATCAACGGCATCACAGTTTATGCCCAAAACATTATAGTTTAACGAAATATTTTCTACCTTATTCTTGTCTATATCTATGACAGCTATTTCGTAGTTTTCCTTTGAGAGTTTTTTGGCAAGTGATGTTCCAACTAAGCCAGCGCCAATTATGCAGATTTTCATATAATCACTCCATGTCAAAATCTATCTTCAAGTCAAGCTTGATTATATCATCATCCATACTGTGTAGCAGGATCTTTGGTTTGATAAGGGATATTGTTATTGCATCTATCTTTGGTGCTGGCTCACTGACGGATGAGTTCTTCATAGCCTTTAGGATTCCAAACCTCTTGAGAAGGATATTTGCCGAAGGTGCCTTCAATTCGGCATTTACACCTGCATTTGCCAAGAAGATTAAGAAAAGGGAAGAAGCAAGGCTGTTTGCATCAAGGATGCTTTTTTGGCTTTTACTTTTTTTGATTATTACGCTATGTATCTTTGAGTTATTTGCACCTACAATTATAAATCTAATAGCGCCTGGATTTTCAGGCAGCAAACTTTCACTTACAGTTTCTCTATCAAGAGAGGTCTTTCCCTATATAGTTTTGATTAGCCTTGTGGCTTTCTTCGGAGCAATGCTTAATGGTTTTGAACACTTCTTTGCACCTGCATTTTCAACTGTTCTCTTCAACATCTCCATGATTGCCTGTGCCATCCTTTTGCATAAAAGCCTATCCATTCATGCTTTATGTATTGGCGTGTTGATAGGCGGAACGCTTCAACTTATGCTCCAGTTGTTCTTCTTAAGACACTTCGATTTTATCATCCTTCCATCCTTTGGTATTGATGACGATGTTAAAGAGACGCTTAGGAACACCGTTCCGGGTATATTTGGCTTTGCAGAGAGACAGCTGTCCATGTTGATGGATACCGTTTTGGCTTCCTTCCTGGGTGTTGGCTCGATATCCTATCTTTACTATGCAAACAGGTTTGTTCAACTTCCGCTTGGCGTTTTTGCCATCGGTATCTCTCAGGTTCTTCTTCCGAGGCTTTCAAAGAAAAGCGAGGATTCTGATGGTTACAGATCTGATCTTGCATACGGCTTGCGGTTTTGTGCTGCTGTTATTGTGCCGGCGAGCATGGGTCTCATATTCTTTGGAAAACCAATATTGGATGTTGTCTTAAATCATGGAAGGTTCTCTAACTTAGCCTTAAGTCAAACGTACAGGGCACTCTTCGGCTACTCATTAGGCCTATACTTCTTTTCAGTTGAAAAGATACTCATAAATACTTGCTATTCGTTGGGCGAGTTTAAGCTTCCCGTTAAAGTTAGTTTTGTGTCGCTTATATTAAACCTTTTTCTTGATGTTTTCCTGTGTTTTTACATGGGTTTGGGCGTTATGGGACTTGCAATCGGCACATCTATAGCTTCACTCTTGAATGTCCTGCTCCTTTCCAACTCTCTGTATAGATCTTTACTTCCAAAGAGATTAAGACATGGTTTCAAGACAACCGATATTTTTAGTTTGGCCTTTCCCTATCTCATACTTTCGGTTCCTATAGGATTAATGTGTTACATTGCAAATGGATTTTACTTTAGGATAGAAACATTCTCTTTAAGACTATTATTTATGGTGTTTGTGGTATCATTCTCAGCAGCTTTATATCTTGTATGCCTTTTCATAAAAGGCGATGGAGATTTAATCCGGAGGTAGGATGCATCCAATACTATTTAAATTTGGCCCTATAACGATTTACACGTATGGAGTAATGGTAGCGCTTGGTATATTCTTCGGTTCGTGGCTTCTTTTAAAGCTTGCCGAAAGGGAGGGTATAGATAAGGCAGATTTATCCGACGTGGGTTTTTGGACAGTTGTTATGGGCATCATTGGTGCAAGGTTGTTCTACTTCCTATACAATCCGCAGTACTTTAAACCATTGTACAAGGTACTTTACATATGGCAGGGCGGCTTTGTGTTCTACGGCGGGATTATCTTTGGGGCCTTGGCCGCTATTCTACTATCAAAATCAAAGCATATACCGCTATGGAAACTTGCCGACATATCATCCATTGCACTTGCCCTCGGCATGGGATTTGGGAGAATTGGATGTACCATGGCAGGTTGTTGCTACGGCATACCATGCTACCACTGTCCCTTTGCCATAACCTTTACAGATCCGCATTCTGCAGCATCCCCTCTTGGTGTTCCCCTTTGGCCTACCGAACCGATGTCATCCATTGCAAACTTTACAATTGCAGGCTTGCTTTACCTTATATACAGGTCAAAGCGATTTGATGGAGAGATATTTTCCCTTTACTTGATATTCTACGGCGTTTTTAGGTTTTTTATAGAGTTCGTTAGGGCAACGCCGAAGATATACTGGGGTTTTAGTAACAATCAAATCATAAGCGTTATAATGGTCATAGCAGGTTTAATCCTGATATATATTAAAAGGAGGAAGTAATGCAGAGATATGCGTACTTTGAAGGGAAGTTTGTGCCTATAGAGAAGGCAAACATCAACATTCAAACCAATTCATTCCACTATGGAACAGCTGTGTTCGAGGGTATAAGGGCCTACTGGAATCAGGAAAGAAACCAGCTTTACGGTTTGTTCTTCAGGGAACACTATGAGAGGATGCTTAAGAATTGTAGGATACTCAATTTGAACGTTGGAAAAACATCTCAGGAGCTAACGGATATAACCGTGGAACTTTTAAGGAAATGTCAGCATAAGGAAGATACCTACATAAGACCTATTGCCTACTTTTCAGATTTAACGATATCTCCGAAGTTGGTAGGCTACAAAACAGAGATTGCCATATACACCCTTCCGCTCACAAATTACCTTGACCTAAACAGAGGTTTGAAGGCCAAAACATCATCATTTCACAGGATAAATGACGATATGATACCTGCAAGGTGCAAGGTAGCTGGTGCATATGTTAATAGTGCATTTGCAAAGACAGAAGCGCTATTGGCTGGTGCTGATGAAGCGATACTCTTGAATCCTGATGGAACCGTTGCTGAGGGAAGTGGTGAAAACCTCTTTATAGTAAGAGATGGTGTTGCCATTACACCTCCATCGTACAGCAATATACTTGAGGGCATTACAAGAAAGGCGATAATCAAGCTTTTAAAAGAGGAACTTGGCATTCCCGTTGAGATAAGGCCTATACTGAGAAGCGAGGTTTACGTAGCAGATGAGGTTTTCTATGTTGGAACTGCCGCTCAAGTCGCACCTGTTATTGAGGTTGATAACAGGACGATAGGAAATGGTTTAATTGGTGAAATAGCTAAAGCTCTTCAAGTTCTCTTCTTTGATATTGTAAGGGGCAATAACCAAAACTACATGGATTGGCTGGTACCTATATACTAATTGATGAAGGTTTACGTTGAGGTAGATGAAGGCGTTTCTCTCTACACCGTTTTGAGGCAGATGGGTTTTATGAAGTCTGCCTACTGCGGTGGTAGGGGTATATGTGGTAAATGTCGCGTAAGGATAAATGGAAATGATGAACTCGCATGTCTTACGTTTGGGCCATTTAAAGGCTATGTGGAGCTAAGGGACGAAGACCTCATATCAGAAGGTGAAGCTTTAGATAACATTTCCATTGGGGGAAGATCTGGATTCGGTGTAGCTATTGACCTTGGAACCACAACAGTTGAAGCGGCGCTTTTTGACCTTTCAACGGGTAAGTTTATTAAAAGCTACAAGACCCTAAACCTACAATGCTCCTTTGGTGCCGATGTAGTTACGAGGATCGAGCTTGCCAAGGAAGATTACGATAGCGAAAGGCATCTGCTTTTGTCAACACTTGATTTTATCCTTTCACAGTTTAGTGAAGAGCCAGATGAGGTTGTTGTTGTTTCGAACAGCGTTATGCAACATTTCCTTTTAGGACTTCCAGTATCCAATTTCGAGAGGTATCCCTTTAAACTTCATGAAAAGGATGAGGTTTATACAACCGGAAGGGAACTTGGCATTGAAAACTTCAGTAATTCAATGTTCTACATACCCCCTCCGCTTAAAAACTTCATAGGTTCCGATTTTTTATCAAATGTTCTTTACATAGAAAACGGACTTAAAACATCAAGCTTCCTGGTTTGTGATCTTGGAACAAATGCAGAGATAGGGCTATCAAACGAAAATGTATCCCTTGCGACCTCGGTTCCTGCTGGCCCAGCTTTTGAGGGCATGGGGCTGTTTTCCGGCATGAGGGCAGTAGAAGGGGCAATTTACAAGGTTTTCTTTGATGGAAGGGAAATCAAGTTCTTAACAATAGGTGATGTTGAACCCATGGGTTTATGTGCAAGCGCCTACTTCGATGTCATTAAACTGTTGAAGGATTTTAGGCTTATTGATAGAGAAGGTACACTTATAAATGCCAATAGCCCATTTTGGAGTAAGTATACAAGGGATATTGACGGTGAAAGGGCGTTTGTCCTGTATGAAAGCGATAAAAGTTTAATTGCAGTTAGGCAAAGCGATATAAGGAAGTTCTTGATTGCAAAGGCCGCTACGTATGGAGCCGTAAAGGTTTTAACCCACGGTAATGCAATAAGCTCTCTTTTTCTCAGTGGGGCGTTTGGAACGCATATAGACAATTCAAGCCTGAGGTCGGTAAAGCTTTTACCTGAAGATTTGCCGAAGGCAAGAGCCATTGGAAATGCTGCTTTAAAGGGTGCAAGCCTTTTGCTTTCAAACCGTTTTAGGGATAAAATTAAAAGCTACAGGGATAGGTTTGAAGCCATCCAGCTTGCTACAAACAAGGCATTTGAGAATGCCTACTTAGAGGGTTTAGAGATTTGAAGGGAAGAAACGTTCTATGTGAAGTTGATGTACCGGACATTGCCACTGTAAATACCGTATTTCAATGGTTTGACGGTATAGCAACGGTTAGAACCAGGGATAAAGAGAAGGGGCTAATAGAGCTTTGGATATCCCCCGATATGTACGATGAAGCCATGAAGGTAATATCCTACATAATTGAAAGTGGTATCGTTAGGAAATTTGAAATTATAGGAGAGGTTGGTGATGACTGGTGCAAAACGTAAGGGTTTTCTCATCGATTTGGAAGGAACAATCGTAAAGGATAAAACATATACACCCATTGAGGAAGGATTGTCGTTTACCAAGCTTTTGGATGAGAGAAAGATTCCATGGATCGTTGCAACGAACAACTCTACAGAGAAACCATCGGACTTGGTAAGAATCCTTAGATCCAAAGGCTTCAATGTAGATGAAAGAAGATTAGTTTCCCCAAGCCTTTTAGCTGTTGAGGTTTTAAAGGTGAATAACGTAAAATCCGTTTACTTTTTGGGCTCAAAATCCATAAAGGATTACTTTTCCGAAAATGGCATTGATGTAAGGGAAACACCTGATGTTGATGCCGTTGTTGTAGGCATAGATAAGGACATAAACTATAAAAAGCTAAAGGTTGCTGCTTCTGCTATGGTAATAAACAATGCGAAGCTCTTTGCTTTTCACAAGAATAGGGTAATACTTGAGCCTGATGGTCTTGTTGGACCAAGTGTTGGTGCTGTTGCAAGTTGCCTATCATATGCAGGAAATAGATCATTCAAGGTTTTTGGGAAGCCGTCAAAGGATTACTTTAAACTTGCCTTTGAATTTTTAGGCATTGAGAACCCTTTGAATGTTTACATGGTGAGTGATGATCCGTTTACGGATATTGCTGAGGGCAAAAAGGTCGTTGGTTTTAAAACTGTTTTTGTTTTAAGCGGTAAGTACAGGAACACTGAGGTTTTAAATTCTATAGAATCAAACTACAGACCGGATTATGTGTTTAGTAATATAGGGGAGTGCAAGAAGCTTTTATGATAAGTAGGATTAAGAATTATATGGGGATGGTGAAGGTTGAGCATACAGTTTTTGCCCTACCGTTTGCCTTTACATCAGCTTTGATAGCTGTTCACGGTTTTCCAACCTTGTATCAGATCTTCTGGATATCGGCTGCAATCTTTGGTGGAAGAACAGCTGCTATGACGTTGAACAGGCTCATAGATGCAAGGATAGATGCGCAGAATCCAAGGACTGCCAATAGACATATACCAGCGGGAAAGGTTAGGCCCTTAGAAGCTATTCTGATTGCCGTTACAGGATGCATTATTCTTGTATTTTCGGCTTATAAACTTAACAGGCTTTCCCTTGAGCTTTCCCCAATTCCCATAGCTATGTTTATCATCTATCCATATACAAAGCGATTTACATCCCTATGCCATATCATTCTTGGCATTACGGATGGCCTTGCCCCATTTGGTGCCTGGGTTGCTGTGAAGGGTTCGGTTTCCATATCTGCCTTCATCATTTCACTTGCCGTTGGATTTTGGGTTGCAGGTTTCGACATCATATACGCTCTTCAGGACGTTGAGTTTGATAGAAAACATGGGCTTTACTCGCTTCCTGCCTTAATTGGTGAAAGAAATGCACTTCTTCTTTCAAAGATCTTCCACCTTATAACCCTAATAGGGCTAATTGCCGTTGGATATCTTGAATCCCTTGGAATCTGGTACTATTTAGGGCTTCTAATATCATCATTTCTGATGGTTAAGGAGCATATCCTCATTTCGAGGGACAAAAGCAATGTTGGTTACGCATTCTTTAATCTTAACGGTTATATAAGTTTGACCATGTTCTTCTTTACCGTTTTAAACTACTTGTGGTAGATTATGGATATCTTCTTAAAGTACATCGTTTCACTTATCGTCATTGAGGATCCGGTTTTTGCTGCAATAATGCTTGCAGGCCTTGTCGATGAAAATGAAATACCCAAGGCTGCGAAAAGGGCCTCAACCGCAGTTGGCGTAGGATTTTTCTTAACGATCTTGACAGGTAAAAGTTTACTTTCCTTTTTAGGCATAAACATATTCAGTATAAAGATATTTGGTGGTTTGGTTCTTCTTCAAATGGCATTTCAGATGCTTCAGGCAAAGGTTCCAAAGGTTAAGCATACACATGAGGAAGCTGAGGCCGCCATGACGAAGGAAGATATTGCTATCATACCGCTTGCTATACCCATCATGTTTGGTCCTGGCACCTTTACAACAACCTTGATATTCAGGGAGGAAAATCATAGCCTGTTTGGGTTGATGATGCTGTCCCTTGCTGCTCTGTGTGTTATTGGGATAACCTACATCTTACTTTACAATGCACTAATAATAAGGAAGAGGCTTAAAACAACAGGAATGAACGTGGTTATAAGAATATTTGGATTGCTGACCGGTGCATTAGGTTCCCAATTCATCGTTGATGGCGTAAAGCATCTTTGGCTGTCATAGTGTGAATATTAACCTTTTATTTTGTAAAATTATGTTGGAGCTTATTTGTAGAGATTTATAAGGTTTTGCAGTTACCAATGGAAAGAAGATTGTAAAGTTTGTGAATTCAAGCTTTAAGGCGGATAATGAAACAGATTAGCGATTAAAACGGTATAATTAGTCAAAAGGAGGTTTGATGTCTGATATTTTAAAGGGAAGAGTCTTTAAGTTTGGGGATGATGTTAATACCGATGAAATTATTCCCGCAAGGTATTTAAACACATCGGAGCCATCTGAGCTTGCAAAGCATGTGATGGAGGATGCAGATCCAAGTTTTCCAGAGAAGGTGAAGAGAGGCGATATCATTGTGGCCGGGAAGAACTTCGGCTGTGGTTCATCGAGGGAACATGCACCAATAGCCATAAAGGCAGCCGGTATCTCAGCAGTTATAGCAAGATCCTTTGCGAGGATATTCTTCAGAAATTCGATAAACATAGGTCTTCCGATATTTGAATCTCCGGAGGCTTCTGAAAGGATCGATGAGGGTGATATCGTTGAGGTAAACCCATCTACGGGAGTTATAAAGGATTTGACAAAGAACCTCGAGTTTAAGGCAAATCCAATACCAGCAGATATCAATGAGATTATAAAGGCTGGAGGTTTAATGAACTATGCAAAAAAGAGATCAGGGGAGGTAAAGTGAAAACGTTTAACATTGCAGTTGTGCCAGGTGATGGCATCGGTCCAGATATAGTTGCACAAGCGGTTAAAGTACTTGACGCGATATCGGATAGGTTTAACATAAAGGTTAATCTTGTTTATGGATTGATAGGCGGATGCGCGATAGATAAATACGGTATTCCGTTTCCGAAGGATACCGAGGAAATTGTCTTGAACTCCGACGCAGTTCTTCTCGGTGCCGTTGGTGGTCCAAAATGGGATAAGCTTGAGTTTGGTATAAGACCTGAAAGGGCGCTCTTACGTTTAAGGGAAATATTAGGTGCATTTGCCAACCTAAGGCCTGTTAAGGTTTACGATGAATTAGTAGATAGTTCAACGCTTAAGAGGGATGTAGTTAAAGGCGTTGACATTATGGTTGTAAGGGAATTGGTGAGTGGGATATACTTTGGTATACCGCGCGGCATATTCACTAAAAATGATGAAAGAATTGGTATAAATACACTTTCTTACTCGGAAAGTGAAATTAGGAGAATAGCAAAGGTGGCCTTTGATGTTGCAAGGAAAAGGCATAAAAAGGTTACAAGTGTTGATAAGGCCAATGTTCTTGAGGCTACTGTTCTATGGAGGGAGGTTGTTGCCGATGTTCACAAGGCATACGAGGATGTTGAGCTTTCGAACATGTATGTTGACAACGCAGCAATGCAGATAATCCGTTATCCAAAGCAGTTTGATGTTATGGTTACAACAAATATATTTGGCGATATACTATCCGATGCATGTTCAATGATAAGTGGTTCGCTTGGTATGCTTCCATCGGCGAGTATAGGTGGAAAGATAGGAATATACGAGCCAACCCATGGATCAGCTCCGGATATTGCAGGTAAGAACATTGCAAACCCAATAGCAACTATAAACTCCGTTGGTATGATGTTTACATATTCATTTAACATGCCTGAGGTTGAATCGGCTATAGATGGGGCTGTTAAGTCCATCTTAAATAAGGGATATAGAACAAAGGATATATATTCGGAAGGTACAAAACTTGTTTCCACAGAGGAAATGGGTGATGTTATAGCTGAAGAAGTTGCAAGGGGTTAATATGCATGAGTACAATGTTGCAGTGGTTGGTGCTACCGGGGCTGTTGGTAGGACGATGATTAAGATTTTGGAGGAAAGAAACTTTCCGGTAAAGGATCTTAAGCTTCTTGCAAGTGAACGTTCCGAAGGGAAAAAGCTCCGATTTAAAGATAAAACTATAACGGTTGAAAGACTTACTCCACAATCCTTTGATGGTATCGATATTGCCCTTTTCTCTGCTGGTGGTGAGAGGAGCAAGACCTTTGCTCCTGAGGCTGTTAAGAGGGGTGCTGTTGTTATAGACAATAGTTCTGCCTTTAGGATGGATAAGGATGTTCCACTTGTTGTTCCAGAGGTAAATCCAGAGGATGTTAAATGGCATAAGGGAATAATTGCGAATCCGAACTGTTCGACAATTCAAATGGTGGTGGTTTTGAAGCCACTTTACGATATGTCAAAAATTAAGAGGCTTGTTGTTGCAACCTATCAAGCCGTTTCAGGGGCTGGTCAGTCAGCGATTGAGGAGTTAAAATCCCAATCGCTTGCAGTTTTGGAAGACGAACCCATTCCCCCTCCAGCGAAGATTCCAAAACGGATAGCCTTTAACTGTGTTCCCCAAATTGATGTTTTTCTCGATGACGGATACACGAGAGAAGAGCATAAGATGGTAAACGAAACGAGAAAGATAATGCACGATGATAGTATAGCGGTATCTTCAACATGCGTTAGGGTTCCTGTTTTTATCGGACATTCTGAGGTTGTTAACGTTGAGTTTTATGAACCCTTTGAAGTTGATGATGTTTTCGAGAGATTAGACAATGCGAAGGGTCTTGAGGTGGTGGATGATTTTAAGAATGGTATGTATCCAACAGCACTGGATGTTCAAAATAGAGATGATGTTCTTGTTGGAAGGATAAGAAGGGACGATACCATTAAAAATGGATTGAATCTGTGGATTGTAGGTAATAACTTAAGAAAAGGTGCAGCAACAAATGCGGTTCAGATTGCTGAACTATTGATAAAAGAGGGTATCTAAATGGTTGAGAAGCTAAAGGCAATAGTTAACAGCGCACCTTATATGGATTCCGCTGTCATAGTGGATGAGGACGGCTTGATAATCTACAAGTATGAAAGAAAGAACATTGGATACGATGTTGAGGAGATGGTAACCCAGGTTATAAACTCAATAGTGAGACTTTCAGAAGCTGCAGAGGAAATAGAGGATGAATCCTTGAAGGAAATAGTTATCTTTCTAAAGAAGCACATTATCATATCATATAAACTCATCAATCAATCCTACCTCATCGTTTCTGCAAGGTACAATCCTCTATATGCGAAGACACGTTTCCTGATAAGAACTAAGTTGGGTGATTTGGAAAAAGCTCTATAGTTTTGTTGGGGTAAATTTTGAAAACTTTTGATATACTAAACCTCTGGAATACTGGAGGTAAGAATGGCAAAACTATGGTACTTGGGACATTCAGCATTTTACCTTGAAGGCGATAAATTAAAGGCGTTGATAGATCCGTTCCTAAGTCAGAATCCATGGGCTATAGCAAAGCCAGAGGACTTTACCGATCTTAACTACATATTCGTAACGCACGGTCATAGCGATCACTTAGGTGATGCGATTGAAATATCGAAGCGAACGGGTGCCGTAATAGTTTCGGTTTACGAGGTTGGGCTTTACTGTTCTTCGAAGGGCGCGAAGACGCACAATATGCATATAGGTGGAAGATACAGGTTCCCGTTTGGAACTGTTAAACTCGTTCCAGCAGCACATGGAAGCTCAACTGTTGAAAACAACCAGATCATATACTTAGGTAATCCCTGTGGTTTCCTCATAGAGATTGATGGAAAGGTTATATACCATGCAGGGGATACGGCACTTATAAGTGATATGGAACTCATAGGAAGATACGAAAATGTCGATGTGGCACTTCTTCCAATTGGTGGAAATTTCACGATGGATGTTAGGGATGCGGCCATTGCAGCTGAAATGGTTAAACCAAAGCTTGCCATTCCAATGCATTATAAGACCTGGCCGATAATAGATGCAGATCCAGATGAGTTCAAGTTTCTGTCGGAGGCAAGGGGGATAAAGGCAAAGGTGCTTAACCCTGGCGAGGAACTTTTAATTTGACTAAGATTGGTGTTACGCTTTCTGGCGGTTTTCTTAAAGGGATTGCTCACGCTGGGCTTTTGAAGGCTTTGGAACAGAAAGGGATGGCTCCATCGTTCGTGGCAGGTGCAAGCTCCGGAAGCGTGATAGGTTTTCTCTACTGCGCAGGAATATCACCGGATAGGATACTTGAGCTTGCAAAATCGTTAAGTTGGCTTTCACTTACAAGCATATCGTTTAAAGGCGGTATAGCTTTACTTTCTGGACTTAAGGAAAAACTTCTCAAACTTGTAGGTGATATCAGGTTCGAAGATCTCAAAGTTCCATTTGGACTCAGTGTTGTTAACCTTAAGACGATTAAAACCGAACTCATCACAAGTGGAAAGGCTGTTGACTTTGTTGTTGCATCATGCTCAATACCTCCCCTATTTTCACCTTGGAAGATAGGCGAAAATTACTACGTTGACGGTGGTATAAGGAACTGCCTACCAGCTGAGATTCCAAAGGCTTTTGGCTGTGGCATCAATGTTTGTTCGGATGTCAATACTATGCCTGAAGACTTCAATCCGTATTCGCTTAAACAGGTATCCGAAAGGGTTAGCCTTGCATCAACGATGGAAAATGAAGAAAGGCGTTATCCTTACTGCGATATAATTGTTAAACATAAATGCAAAGGTTCTCATCTTGATTTTGGCATGGTTGAAAGTTTCTTTGATGTAGGTTATAAAAACGGCTTGAAGGTTGCAGGAAGGATCGAGGAGATGCTTTGAAATCGCTTCATGCGTTTGTGAGTGGTAGAGTTCAAGGCGTAGGGTACAGGGCTTTTACATCGTGGAAAGCCAACTTGCTTAAACTCAAGGGTTTTGTTAGAAACCTTCCGGATGGAAGGGTTGAGGTGTATGTGGAAGGTAGCGATGATAGCATTCAGAAGTTTTTAAGACATCTTAAGAAGGGACCAACACTTTCCTATGTATCAAATGTTGACTATGTATTTGGAGATTCAAGAGGTGATTATGAAGGTTTTAGCATTACTTATTAGCATATTTCTTACACTCAATGCCTACGCTCTTCCTACTTATTATACCGTCAGAAGGGGGGATAGTCTCTACAGGATCACAAGGAAGTTTCGCATAAGTCCAAGAGAATTGGTAAGATTAAATCACTTAAAAAAGCCTTATAAGCTAAAAATCGGGCAGAGGTTGAGGCTCAAACCCTATGCAGAAAAACTGAGACATCGAGTAAAACACGAAGCTACAAGATACTCCCTTTTGAGGAAGGTTCCGATATACAAGCACTATAGGATTAGAAGTGGAGATTCAGTCTATAAAATTGCAAGGAGGTTTCATGTAAAGGAAAGGGACGTTATAATACCAAATCATATGAGGAAGCCATATAGGCTTAGGATAGGGCAAAGGATCAGGATACTCGTTGGTTACAAGGATAGGCTAAAACTTAATAGAGCTATAACTTTCAAGTTTCCTATTGATGCAAGGGTTGACCCAACGGTTATGAAGAGAGGCTATCCAGGTGTATTCTTTGTATCACCTCCTGATGTTCCTGTAAAGGCATCAGAAACAGGCATAGTAGCCTATGCCGGAAACAATAAAAACTTCTTAGGTGCCTATGGAAATATCATTATAATGGAACATGCCGAGGATTATCGGACAGTTTATGGTTCGCTTGGAAAGATCTACGTTAGACCAGGCCAACTTGTAAGGAGAGGAGAAATCATAGGTACGTCCGGCATTTCAGGTGATTGGCGGAAGAGCGGACTATACTTTGCCATAGCAAAGGTATACAGAGGAAAGGTTTATCCCATTAATCCTCTTGACGTTTTAAAGTAGCTACTCTTTGCCCTTCCCAGGCATAAAGGTTCTTTCCGTTAAGGAAGGGACTGAAAGTCCGAAGGTGTGTTAACACCTTAAAATGCTATAACAATAGCTGTCAAACTTCTTTAGAGGTTCCATTATGAGTGTGTGGTGGTTCACCGATTACCTTTATTACGGGCTTTTTACCTTTGTTTACTTCTTTCTTAAATTCTTTCTTAGCTTTTGGAATTGACCTCAAAAGTTTAGAAAGCCTATCACCTTCCCAAATAAGACCGATTACCATAGCTAACAATAAAAGCTTTAACATTTTTACCTCTATAAGGCTAACTGCCTTTGGGGTGTTATCACCCAAATGGTGAACATACTTCGGAAGTGTCTATGACCTCTAATTCCTCAGATCCACAGAAGGGGCACTTTACGGCAAGAACCATGAGGGGGCTTTCAACTACCTCTTGAAATTTCTTTCCACAAGCCTTACACTTAAATGTATATACCTGCATATTTTCCCCTTACCTTGCTAATTGAGGTAATTATAGCAATTCCCGGTTTATTCATCTCATTGACCTTTCTAATTCCTCGTCCCATGGGGCTATGGCAATGCCTAATTCCCTCTTAATTCTTTCATTGCTCATAGCTGAAAACTTTGGCCTTTTCGCAGGTAAGTTGAACGTACTTCTTGAAACTGGATAGACAAACTTATCTATGCCTTTTATCTTAAGGATTTTCTTAGCCCATTCATACCTTGATGCATATCCACTGTTTGTTAAATGGTATAAGCCATTTAATCCTCTGTCTATGGCCTTTAATGTAACCTCGACCATTGTCTTAGTTGATGTTGGAATGGATATCTCATCGTATGAAACCTTCAGGTAGTCATTGTTTTTAGTCCAACCTAAAAGCTTGCTTACGAAATTCTGTTTCCCGTTTCCATAGACCCAGCTTGTTCTAAATATTAGATATTTTTTAATTCCTTCCTCAATTAGCCATTTTTCACCTGTTAACTTGCTTTTTCCGTATTCGTTTAACGGATTTGGTCTGTTATCCTCCGTATAAAGTCCGTTCTCCTTTTCGCCATCAAACACATAGTCGGTTGAGTATGTAATGAGATAGCTGTTGTAAAGCTTGCTTGCATAGGCTAAATTTCTGATACCTAGTGCATTTGTCCTGTAGGAGTTCCAATAGTCAGTCTCTGCCCTGTCAACAAAGTTATAGGCACTACAGTTCAAAACAATATCCGGTTTATATTCCTCAAAAATGGACAGAACTTGGTTTAAGTTTGAGACATCACAATCCTTATGTGATAAGGCCTTAAAATTCGCTTCCTCAAGTACCTTTTGAAATTCAATCCCTAACTGCCCATTTTTTCCAAGGATTAGATATCTCATCAATAGACCTTTTTCCAATAGTTTCTTAGGTAGTTTAACTTCCCGTTGACCCACTCCATGTTGTCCAAGTACCACTTAACGGTTTTTTCTATACCTTCCTCAAACTTTACCTCAGCCTTCCATCCCGTTTCCCTTTCAACCTTGTCTGTATTTAGGGAATATCTAAAGTCATGACCTAACCTGTCCTTTACAAACGTTATTAGGCTTTTTGGCTTGTTTAATATTTGAAGTATCGATTTAACTACATCTATATTTTTTCTTTCCTCTCCGCTGCCTACATTATAGATCTCTCCGGGTTTTCCCTTCTCAATGATTTCAAATATTGCTCTCACACAATCGGAAACGAACAGCCACTCCCTGATATTTTGGCCGTTTCCATAGACTGGAATAGGTTTGTTATTTATGGCTTTTAGTATAACAACAGGTATCAACTTTTCTGGATACTGCCACCAACCGTAGTTATTTGATGGTCTGACGGTTATAACGGGAAATCCATAGGTTCTGTAGTATGCTCTTCCCAACATATCTGCGGAGGCTTTACTTACCGAATAGGGTGAGTTAGGGCTAAGTGGGCTATTCTCGTAAAATTGGCCTTTGTTTCCAAGTTCCCCGTAGACTTCATCGGTGGCTATGTTTATAAAGCATTTTACATTGTTTTCCTTTGCAATATCCAATAAGTTTTGCGTTCCCCTTACATTGGCTTCAATGAACGGTGATGGGTCCAATATGCTTCTGTCCACGTGGCTTTCTGCGGCCCAGTGAACAACTACATCAGGTTTTTCGGCTTTGAAGATATATTCAAGGAACTCCCTGTTGTTTATGTCTGCCCTGTAGAATTCTATCCTTTTCCCTACGCTTTTTATCCTATCTAAATCACCTGCATAGGTAAGTTTATCAACGACCGCCGTTTTGAATCCTCTCTTTACTGACTGTCTAACAAACTCACTTCCTATAAAGCCTGCTCCCCCGGTAACTAAGATCTTCAATTTTTATCTCCCATAATAGAAGTTGATCTTTGCATCCTTCAATCTTGGAAGCTTTTCATCCTTTTCCGAAAGATAGACATTTTCAATTTCATCCAATGGCCAGCTTATATTAATATCTGGGTCATTCCATATGATTCCTGCGTCGTGTTTTGGAGAGTACTCGCTTCCTGAGACCTTGTATATGATTTCTGCATCATCCGAAAGCGCTAAAAATCCATGTGCAAATCCTTTTGGTATCCACAGCATGAGCTTATTCTCATCTGTTAGCTCGTATCCTACCCATTTTCCAAATGTTGGGCTTTCCTTCCTTATGTCAACTGCTACATCGAAGATCCTGCCCTTTATGCACCTTACTAGCTTTCCTTGACCATAAGGTTCCGTTTGATAGTGGAGCCCCCTTATAACACCTCTTTTAGATTTAGATTGATTATCTTGAACAAAGTTTGCATCAATTCCGTACCTGTCAAAATCTGATTTTTTGTATGCTTCCATGAAAAAGCCTCTATCATCTGGGAAAACCTTGGGCTTTATCAGAGTAACTCCTGGAACATCGGTTCCTTCAAAGTTAAATGACATTTTTTCTCTCCTTTGTAATCTCTATCGAATATCTTTTGCAATTGAGAACTTGAAAGCATTTCCCATATTTTGATTATTATAGGTTATTTCATCGATGCAACCAAGCTTTCAACTAGTTTTTAAGGTTATTATTGTAGATAATTTCTAAACTTTTCTAATAGGTTTTAAGTACTAAGCGAAAATATAAGGAATATCTCCTAATTTTGACTAAAAAGTATTTGAAGTATAAAATATACTTAAAATGGAGTTGATGATGGATAAACTTAAAAAGCTTTCTCAAGAGGTTAAGGGACTTCGCAATAAGATGGTTGAAACCCTAATAGAGTTGACGAGAATTCCAGCCATAAGCCCTGATTATGGATATGATGGGGAATACGATAAAGCTCAAAAGTTGATTGAGATCATAAAAG